>CAZHWZ010000042.1:0-12742 GCA_964535965.1 uncultured Candidatus Bathyarchaeia archaeon
TATTTTCAAAATGGGTTGGAGAATCCGAAAAAGCCATAAGGGAAGTTTTCAGAAAAGCCCGAATGGCAGCTCCATCGGTGATTTTCTTTGATGAGATTGATTCGCTTGCTCCCCGTCGAGGCTTAGGTTTTGCAGACAGTGGAGTAACAGAACGAGTTATTAGTCAACTCTTAACCGAAATGGATGGCATTGTAACTTTAGAAGATATTGTTGTTATAGCGGCCTCAAACAGACCTGACATTGTAGATCCAGCGGTTCTTCGTCCTGGACGGTTCGACAGGTTGATATACGTGCCGGAACCGGATGAGAAGAGTCGGCTTCAAATATTCAAAATTTATACTAAGAATATGCCCTTGGCTAAAGACGTGGATATACCCAATCTAGCTGCCATGACTAAGTATTATTCTGGTGCTGACATTGAGGCTCTTTGCAGAGAAGCAGCTATGCACGCCCTGAGAAGAGACATAAACTCTAAAGAAGTTACACTGAAAGATTTTCAAGAGGCAATGAAGGAGATTAGACTAGCAATTACTCCTGACATGGAGAAGTGGTACAAAAGTTTCATGCAGCAGGTTCGGCAAGTGCAAAAGCCTGCAACACCAGTTGCTTAGGAGCATAGCTTATGCCTGTTAAAACCTGGAAAACTCGACCAGCCTACTTTGTTTTGTTGGAGATTTTAAACAAGAAGGGCGCTATGACCGATGTAGACCTTTTTGAAGCCTTCAAAGAAGAGTTTGATGATTTGGGCTTTAAGGATTTTAATGAATTGCTGATGCGGTTAGAAGTTAGCGGGAAAATACGTACAACCTCTATGGCTCGTGGAAAAAGACGGGTTGAGCTTGTAACATAAGCATTCAGTTAGGCGCATCTGTGTGTAGTGCATGAAAACTGTTTCAGACGTAATAGTCGTCGGAGGTGGACCTTGCGGTTCCTTCGCTGCTATGAACCTTGCAAAACTCGGTGTTAACGTAATCGTTTTTGAAGAACACGGCGAAATCGGCGTTCCATCTCACTGTGCAGGACACTTGAGCGTTAAAGGCTTAAAAATTCTGGGATTGTATCCGCTTCCGGCAAAAATTGTTGAGAACGTTTTTTACGGAGCGAATCTCTATTCGCCAAAGGGGAGGAATTTTTCGGTTCGCTTTCCCTCGCCAATAACGTGTGTCGTTAATCGCGTTCTCTTTGATAAGTATGTTGCTGGAATGGCAGAAGCTGCTGGTGCTCACTATTATCTAAATTCGCGCGTTGAATCTCTAATCATTGAGGATGGTTGTGTTAAGGGAGTAAACGTCAAGCAAGATGGGAAGATTGAGAGAAAGTTTTTGGCTAAAATTGTTGTAGATGCTGAGGGAACATCTTCAAGGATTTTAAGGCAAGCTGGCTTACCCTCGCTTAATCGTCATATGCTCGTTAATGCTTTACAGGCGGAAGTTGAGAACGTTAAAGACATGGAACCCGATATTGTTGAAGTCTTTTTCGGGAAGAATTATTCTCCCGGCCTTTACGCATGGCTGATTCCCAAAAGCGATGGAAAAGCAAAAGTTGGATTAACCGCAAAAGCTGGAAATCCAAAGGAGCTTCTGCAAAGGCTTATGTTTAAACATCCCTCAGCTTCAAGGAAATTACGCACTGCAAGAATCTTGCAAATGGCGTTTCATCCAATACCGCTTGGGGGACCGATTCCCAAAACTTACTCAGATGGATTCTTAGCAGTGGGAGATGCAGCCTCACATGTGAAGCCAACCACGGGTGGTGGCGTAATTTTTGGTATGGCTTGTGCGAGGGTTGCGGCTGAGGTTGCTTGTGAAGCTTTACGGGATAATGATTTTTCCTCAGGATTTCTGGGGTTATATCAAAAGCGTTGTGAAGAAATTTTGGGTTTTGATGTAAACGTTATGTTAAAAGTGAGGAAAATGCTTGATGCAATGTCTGATGAAAAGCTCGATGACGCTATTAGCTTCTGCAAAAAACTCAGCCTAGATAAAACCCTCCAAAACATTAGAGACATAGACTTTCAGGGGCAAGCCCTTCTGCGCATTTTGCGGAGCCCTCGGATGCTTTCGGCTCTCTTATATTTGGTTTTCCTTTATCTGTCTGCAAATCCTTAAAATTATTGGGAAAACTACCACATATCATAAAATACTTATACAACTTATCATAAATCTATATCGATAAATTAAGGGAGGTGTTTTGAAAATGGAAACTGTACTTAGCGTAGAGCCTAAAGCTGAATTAGAGAAGTATGCTCATTCTCTTACTCGGTTTAACAAGTAGAAAAATATCAGGTTCACTAAATTCCAGGTTATGGCAACTTTAGTTCGCTAGGTCTGAATTATGCAATTGTCAAGGTGAATTTCTTAGTCAAAATAGACCATAGAAAATCTTTTAAGTTTGTCCCGATTCTCAGCTAAAATGATATGGTAACATCTTTGCACCTCATCCTTATTGTGCTTATTTTCCTGCATCTGGACGTGGCGATCTGGATTGCATAAGAAAAAATTTCACAGGGCGGACCCCTTCTTTGAGAACATCCTTCCTTTTCGAAAATAAGAACGTATTCTTTCTAATAATAGCTGGATTCTTCTATGGTCTCTCTATTGGGATGGCTAAGCCTGTTCTTTCAATCTTACTTAGAGAGTTCTCTACATCTAATACAGAGGTAGGTTTGCTGATGTCTACTGTTGGCATCACTACTATGTTCTCTACCATTCCTTGCGGATGGTTATCTGATGTAATAGGCAAAAAACACACATTGATAGTTCTTCTACTGGTATCACTAATCTCCGACTTTATCTTTGCAACGACAGCTTATGTCCCCTATTTCCTAGTTGCATTAACCTTCTCAGGCATTGTAGCTATGTTTGGTGTCATCTCACAGGCTTTAACCCTTGATTCTGTTAAAACACAAAAGAGAGGCATATCAATAGGGTTGATAATGGCCGCAACTAATCTAGGAGCTATAATAGCTGGTCCACCCATTGGAGGTTTCTTGGCACAGACTTATAATATTAGATGGCCGTTTTACGCAAGATTGCTAGTGACAACGTTCTTACTTGTAACTATTACTATTTTCATTCAAGAAAAAAGATTAGAAAATCAGAGCAAAAATTCGGCGAAGAACCTACGAGTGGCAGAAAAACTGTCTTTTTCAGAGAAATTAAAGATTATCTTCACAAATAAAGCATTGTTGGGATGCGGATTAATTTTCTTTGGAACAGGAATGTGGAGCTCCACACTGGGGACATTCTTTCCAATGTTTTGCCAGGACAAATTGAAAATGTCCATTGGACAAATAGGCATAGTTTTTTCGATTGCGGGAATTGTAGTTCCTATCACTCAAATTTTTGCCGGAAAAGTCTCCGATATTAGTCGGACAAAAGTAATAATTATTGGAACTATTGTGGCTAGCAGCGCCATTTTTTTGATCTCATTGGCAACCAGCATCCTAATGCTCTCACTTACGCTTCTGATGTTTAATGTATTTGCTGCCATGAAGGACCCAGCGGTAGTAGCATATGCAGGGGATGCTTCCACCAAAGTCGGAACAGGAAAAGCCATCGGCATAATTTACAACTTAATGTATGTTGGAGTTTTCTTAGGAAATATTTTTGGAGGATTTGTTTATGATTCAATAGGTCCTGGCGGGCCATTTTATATGGCGTCATTTTTTGGAATTGTTGGATCATTTTACGTCGCTTTTTCGGCAAAATAAAATAAAAGGAGCGCGCGCTACCAGAAGTAGAAAAATATAATTAGATTACACATAAATATATTATTTGTCTCAAAATTATAAAGGAGTAGGGATTATCCAAGGCTCGTGTGAGGACAAGCTTCACTACTCGCCTTAAACAAGTTTTAGTTACTTTTTAATTTTGCAAATTTTTGAGGTTGGGGGTAGGGGGTCATGACATAAAATCCTTCAAGTTTAAAGTTAAGTCTGCATGATAAAAAATATACGGAAGTTTTACTATTAATCCTTAAAATCTGCGAAGAACAAACTGATAAGAAACGGTTGAAGAGGGCATGTCTAATTTCCGTTACAAGCAAGTTATCGTTTTTCGTTCCGATCTAAAGTTGAGCAAGGGTAAAATTGCATCTCAAGCAGGGCATGCTGCGGTTTCAGCGGCGGAAGAAGCCCGCAAACATCACAAAGAATTGTGGAAAGCTTGGATAGGCGAAGGCCAATGCAAAATAGCTGTTAAAGTGAAAGGCGAGAAAGAATTGTTAGAGCTGGAAAAACAGGCGAAGGAGCTCGCGCTGCCATGCGCATTAATAGTTGACAGAGGTCTTACCGAGATTCCTCCGGGAACAATAACCTGTTTGGGAGTTGGTCCAGCAGCTGCGGAAAAGATAGACAAAATAACTGGGAGACTTCCTCTTCTTTAGAAAAGGCGTAAGGGTTTGATTGTCCCTAAAATTGAGAAGCTGGTGGGCATTGAGGTTTATGCTACACGTTCTTCGAGTATCGGCGGAATTATTCGAGGGTCTGTTGAGGATTTTGTTGTCGAGGAAGTGCTAGTCGATGGTTCTAAAGCGGCAGTTAACCAATCTGTTACACACCAAGTTTTGGGCTCATCACCTGTTAAAGACCGCTATCTGCTATGTGTTCTGATTAAAAGAGATTGGGACACGCTTCAAGCCCTTAAGGCGGTTGCTGAACAACTGGGCATAAGCACACGACAAATCCAGATTGCAGGCATGAAGGACGCTAAGGCTGTTACCGCTCAACACATTACTGTTGAAGGCGTGACAGCCGAAGAAATCCAAAAAGTTCGCATCAAAGACATAAAAATCCGTCCAGTAGGTTATTTCCGCAGCAACCTTTCGCCATATTACCTTCTAGGAAACAGTTTTAACATTATGATTAAAGCCTTGAGCCACAAAAAATCCACTATTAAAAAAAGAATATTAAAAACCATCGAGGAGCTTGAAGAGGTGGGCGGCGTTCCAAACTTTTTCGGTCACCAACGCTTCGGCACAACCCGTCCAATAACGCATCTTGTTGGAAAAGCCCTCGTTAGAGGCAGTTTTAAGAAGGCTGCAATGCTTTTTCTGGCTAAACCAAGCCGGTATGAGCACCCAGAATCCAGGCAGGCTCGCGAAGAGTTGCGGGCTACACAAGACTTTAAAAAAGCGCTGAAAACCTTTCCGAAGCAACTGCGTTACGAACGGTTAATGCTTAAGCACTTAGCTGAAAAATCGGATGATTTTATAGGCGCGTTCAGAAGGTTGCCGATTAAGTTGCGCGTGCTTTTTACTCAAGCCTATCAGTCTTACCTTTTCAACAAGTTTCTTAGCAGAAGAATCGCGAGTGGGCTTCCGCTGAATAGAGCTAAAGTCGGAGACTATGTTGTGAATGTGGAGCGTTCTGGTCTGCCGATGCTAGCGATGCATAAAATTGCAAATGTTGAAACGTTAGCAGAAATCAATAGGGCAATACGCGCAGGGAAAACGCGTTTAGCTCTTCCGCTGGTCGGTATAAAACAGCATCCATCCAAAGGCATTCAAGGAGAAATTGAAAAACAAATCTTAGAGGAAGAAGGCATCAGCCCAGAATGCTTTAGAATCAAAGCCATGCCAGAGAACACTACAAAGGGAGAACTGCGAACTGCCATAACTCCGCTAAACAATTTCTCTCTCGAAATTTCATATGATTCAACTAACCTGTCAAAATACAAAGCTAAGGTAAGCTTCACGCTATATCGTGGCTCTTACGCAACGATAGTTCTAAGAGAACTTATGAAACCACGCAACCCAATAACAGCGGGATTTTAACTAACAAGTTGCATCCTTGGGGAAATGCGTATTTGAGTCTAAATATTGTGAAATATTAAAACTAGAGAGTTCTACACACCAAAGCTTACATAGAGAAATCAAGAACACATGCGTTTTAAGGCATCAACGCCTTTCATCCCCGCTTCAACACCGAGAACCTTCGCCTTAGACGTCACAGCCTTAACTTGTGCATTAAGCACATCTTCAAACGTTTTCACTCCGCTCACCATTGCAGCCGCTACGCCCAATCTTTCAGCAGCTTCAACATTCAAAAAACCACACATAACAAAGCCCTTCTCAGCAACAATCAGAAGCAACGGTGGGCTTTCAGGCAAATCCACTCGCAAACCTAAACAACCCCTACTATCGACCTTAACAGTCATAACACTAATCATTCCAAACACCTTTAAACATCAAACATAACTCTATACATTATTCAAGTTAAATAAAAATTACTAACATAAAACTGGAGAAAAACCCCTACTAATGCTGACGAAACTAAAGAAAAGAGTTCAGCAAATGCTCACAGCCGAGGCAAAAGTAGCCCAAAAAATAGGGTTAACGCCGAACATGATAAGCGCTATAGGCATAGCCTTTGCTTTTCTCTCAGCTCTAGCATACGCAGAATGGCATCTTTTGCTTGCAACGGTTCTGCTTCTACTTTCCGGGTTCTGCGACGTTTTAGATGGAGCATTAGCCAGGCTCTTCCAAGAAACAACAGCCTTTGGTGGATTTCTGGATTCATTGTTGGATAGGTATGCTGACGCCGCCATATATGTGGGCATAATTCTAGGCAGCTTATGTGATGCCCCATGGGGTTTAATGGCTATAATAGGCTCTCTGCTTGTAAGTTACAGCCGTGCAAGGGCGGAAGCTGCTGGAATAAAGATGGAATCCGTCGGTTTAGCGGAGAGAGCGGAACGCATAATCATACTAGCAATAGCAAGCATAATCGCAATCTTTTGGCAACCAAAAGAAGTAATAAATGCAAGCATAATTCTGCTAGCAATACTTTCGAACCTAACAGTTCTCCAAAGAAGCCTACACGTTCATAAAACACTAAAGAAAAAGGAAACTAGCTAGAGGCTAAAATCTTCTTCTAGGACGCATACGCAAGCGCCGCTCTTCCTCAGCCCTAACCTTTACAATACCCCGATGCACAGCACAGGAAACACAATAATACTTCGTATCCGATGGAACAGCAATATACGCACCCTTCTGGCGAAGCTCCTTCGCCAAGGCTGGATCAACAATTGAGAGCCTGCGAGTAACTTTCTTAGCCTTGTCCCGAGGCACCAGTTGACCGCACATGGCACATTGAACAGCGCCACTACTACCCTTACTGCCTTTTGATCTTCCACGACTCTTTCGCTTAAACGGCAATACCCTTTTCTCCCTAACCTTTCATTCAACAAATAGTACAATTTCTACCTTATATATCTGTCCTTAACTTTGGAATTGAAGCAATGTTCGCTTTCGCATCAACCTTAGGAACAAATTTCCCATTGGATACGAAAGCTACGTCAAGATACGGATAACCCTTGTTGGTGTAACAATCATTGAAACTTTTTCATCATTTTCCTCGAAGGGAACAGCGTCAACAACTTGCATATCGTGAACAGTTGTCACCACAGGGATTTCTCCAAACATTCTTTTCAGAGTGCTTATCTCCACATCTCCATATCCATGTCCTTTTCCAAGTCTGTACCCACTAAAATCAACGGCAACGGAGCCTTCAACAATCAAGTCTGGTTTTGGAATAGCTTGGGCATTAACTGTTTCTCCATACCTGAAAGCTCCTCTTATTGTAGACGCGAGACTCTCGAAACCCTTAACCTTTTTAGGATTAACTACGATATACCCGTGTTGCAGCTTGGGCGAAGCCATAACAAGCAACTTTCCATCCAACAGTGCATATTCTCTAACTTTTTGCTGGGCGAAGTCTGGGTTGGCAAACACTACCCTCGCCTGTTTCCATTCTTTCAAAAGCCTAAGTTTCTCTGCAGCTTTTTCAGAACCAGCAAAATTCGGAATACGCCCATAACATGGAAGCGGAAATCTTGCGATGCCGCCGATTTCAAGTTTAGTCCAGATTTCTTCACGAAGCAGTTTCTTGGCAGTTTTAACATTCATTATTTTTCGCTCAAATGTAATGAGTGGAGAAGAGAAGTGGCTAAATTATGTGCAGTTCTTTTCCGATTTTTTCAAAGGCCCCTATGGCAAAGTCCAAGTCTTCCCTTGTTAAGGCGGCGTTCATAATGGTTCTTATTCGGGCTTTATCTCGCGCAACCATCGGATAAACAATTGGCAAAGCAAAAATTCGCTCCTCAAAAAGTCGCGCACTCAATTTTTTCGCGACACCACTTCCGCCAACTATTATCGGCGTTATTGGCGTTTGGCTGTTACCTATATCAAAACCCAAATCCTTCATGGCTTTTTTGAAATATCTAGTGTGCTCCCACAACGTTTGTATGTGCTGAGGTTCGCTTTCCAAAACGTCAATGGCGGCTATGCAGGCAGCTGCAACCGCTGGTGGATGCGAACCGCTAAGGAGCCAGGTTCGAGACCTGTTATAAGCAAAGTTAATCAAGTCTCTGGAGCCAGAGACGTGCCCACCTACGACACCGAAGGCTTTTGAAAAAGTGCCCATCTCTACGTGCACCTTGTCGCGGCCAAGCTTAAAATGAGAAACTATACCTCTCCCCCCTTCACCCAGAACGCCCTCACCGTGAGCGTCATCCACATAGACCATGGCGCCATGTTCCGAGCCAAGTTTGGCTATTTCATCGAGAGGGGCTATATCGCCGTCCATGGAGAAGACGCCGTCTGTTATTATCAGTATTCGCCTATATGGTGAAGAGCGCTTATCCGCTTCATCTAAAACGCGTTGCAATTCTTGCATATCAGCGTGCTTGTAAACGGCTCTCTCAGCGTGTGATAGTCTAACACCATCAATTATACTGCCGTGGTTAAGCTCATCACTTATTATTAAGTCGCCTTTGCCTGCCAGCTGGGGAATTAAGCCAGAATTAGCTGCTACACCTGTCTGGTAAACAAGCGAAGCCTCTGCGTGTTTAAACTTTGCCAGTCGCCTCTCAAGTTCCACATGCAAACCCATGGTTCCGGCAATCGGACGAACAGAACCTGAACCAGCACCGTGTGTTTGCACCGCTTTTATCGCCGCCTCTTTCACTCGCGGATGATTACTGAGCCCTAGATAATTGTTGGAACAAAACATCAGAACCTTTTTTCCGTCAACAGTGCACCAAGGAGCGCTTGGACCTTGCAAAACCCGAATCTTCCAGTCAAGCTCATTCTTTACAAGTTCTTCATATTCCTCTCGTAAGAAGGCTGTTGGATTTCGCATTTTGTCACCTCTTTTCCCTAATTTCTCACGCATTCTCTTAACCCTTTCTCGCCTAGACCTCAGCTTTAAATTTCTTTTTCAGTTTCTCTATCATATCCCTTGTCATAGAAGCCAAGTCATAGGTGGGCTTCCACCCCCACTCTCTGCGCGCTACGCTATCGTCTATTGACATCGGCCATGAATCCGCAATCTTCTGTCTAAAGTCAGGCTTGTACTCACATGCGAATTCTGGAATATACTCTTTAATTTCAGCCGCCAGCTCTCCAGCAGAGAAACTCATCGCCGTGACGTTGTAGCTTGTACGATGTTTTATCTTAGAGATATCTGCTTCCATCACGTCTATGGTTGCCTTGATGCAGTCGGGCATATACATCATTGGCAACACCGTATCCTCCCTCACGAAGCACGTATAACGCTTCTTCTTGATCGCCTCATAAAAAATCTCAACAGCATAGTCCGTGGTGCCTCCTCCCGGTGGTGTCTCGCTACTTATTATACCAGGATAACGAACACTTCGCACATCCAAGCCGAATCGAATGAAATAGTAGTTGCACAGTAGCTCCCCAGCGACTTTTGTTACGCCATACATTGTTTTTGGGATTAAAACAGTGTCTTGAGGCGTGTTTACACGAGGGGCTTCAGGACCGAAGACAGCGATAGAGCTCGGCCAAAAAACTCTCGTCATATTGTGCTCCCTTGCAGTTTCAAGTACGTTGTAAAGGCCGTCCATGTTTGTATGCCAGGCAAGCTGTGGATTTTCTTCGCCTACAGCCGAGAGGACAGCCGCTAGATGGTAAATTGTGTCAATGTCATACTTCTTTACAACTTTCTCGATGTTTTCTTTATCGCCGGTGTCAACATACTCAAAGGGGCCAGACTCTAGCAGTTTCTCGCTGGGCTTCCTCCTATGCCCGGCTGCAATAACGTTATCTTTGCCATATCTCTTTCGAAGCTCTATTGTCAGTTCAGACCCTATTTGACCAGTGGCGCCGGTCACCAGAATCTTTTTCATGCTTTTTCTTGCCATTTGACAGCCTCATTTGTCGTGAGAAAACGATGTTCAATTTTTGAAAATATAAGAGTTTTCGGGTGAAAATTTATTTTTAAACCATTGTTTACTGTTGAGATTTCAGCTTGCGATATAACTCCTCAATAGGTTTTTCATGAAAGCCAACTTTAATTTCCACTTTCACTTTTTCAGCATCTACAACAATTAATGCCGCTGACCTTTCGCCCCGCCTATCTCCACCACTTTCGCTTCCCGCCTTTAACGCATTCACCATTCCCCACGCTAAGTCTCCACCAGTGCTTTCAAACTCTTTGGCAATACTGGCGACAACATCCGTCTTAGAAAGCAGATTTCCGATGGCAATGTAATCTTTCCCTATAACCTCCGCATAATATTCCGGGGCGTTAGCGCCCGTGAAAACAGCCTTTCTCCTTTTAAAATCCATTATCGCCACTTGCCTAAGGTCTCTTTCAAGGTCTTCCTCCAAAAGTTTATTTAATGTCTCTTGAGGGGGCATGCCCCTCGCCATCAACTCTAGCCCTTTGACTCCGTAGATGACGTTTGTGTATGCTTGAGTGGCTAAGACGCCTATCCCTGGTTTTGCGTGAGGGACTCTGTCGCCTACTGATGTGGAGCCTGAAGCAACAGCCACGCCCAATAGTTTAGAGTCTGGCGATATAGCTAGTATAGAGAAGGTCCCGTAGAATATGTTAGCTCTTGACGTTTTCATTAGTAGCCTCTCTTATCCAGCTTATTCAAACCGTGAAGCTTCTGAAATAGTTTATAGCATCCTTAACTATCTTTTCATAAGATGAAGGCTATGAAGCTGGGCTTTATCGTAAATCCGATTGCAGGCATGGGAGGGAGGGTTGGTCTAAAGGGTACAGACGGAGTCTTAAGAGAGGCTATTTCTAGAGGAGCTAAACCAATAGCACCTAAAAGGGCAACGGAATTTCTGCAAAAACTAAAGGAAGGCATGGAGGATAAAAAAATTGAAGTTTTGACTTGTCCTGGAATTATGGGTGAGGAAGAAGCAAGAGCTGCAAGCTTTCCAGCTCATGTTATGCCCATGAAGATTGGGGAAGAGACAAGCGCTGAGGATACGAAAAATGCGACTAGGCTGTTGACCGCTGTAAGGGTGGATTTGATGGTTTTTGTTGGTGGGGATGGCACAGCCAAAGACATTTTTGATGCCATGCAAGGCTGTAATGAAGTTCCAGTTTTGGGCGTTCCTTCGGGAGTGAAAATGTATAGCGGAATTTTTGCAGTAAACCCTCAAGACGCCGTGGATGTTATCTTGGCCTTCTATGAAAACCAAGCGGAAATAACAGAATTTGAAATCATGGATGCCGATGAAAAGGCTATTCGAAGCGACGCTTTCTCGGTTAAGCTTCACGGTCTTCTGAAAGGACCATTTGTTCCCATGCGAATTCAAGGAAGCAAACAAGTGAGCCCAGAAACGGTTGACGAGAAGGAAAACCAAACAGCAATAGCGCGATTCATAATAGAAGAGACGCAACCAGACGCCACATTCATACTCGGACCAGGAACAACCATCAAACGCGTCGCAGAACTGCTAGGCGTGGAAAAAACGGTGCTTGGCGTAGATATATATAAAGGGGGTAAAGTCACCCTGGATGTGGACGAGAAAAGGATTTTGGAAGAAGTCGAGGATTGGCGAAAAACTTGGATTGTTCTCTCGCCAATTGGGCATCAGGGGATTCTTCTAGGAAGGGGAAACCAGCAGATAAGCCCAGAAATCATAAAACGCGTTGGAAAACAGCGGATAATCGTTGCAGCGACTAAAGGCAAGCTTCAAAGTATAGAAGGAAACACTCTGAGAGTTGACACGGGCGACGCTGAAGCTGACAATATGCTTAAAGGATACATTAAAGTAGTTACGGATTATAGAGAATGGCGGCTGATGCAGGTTCAGTAGAACACCCTTAACGAAGATATCTCCCACAAGCTTGCTTTTCTTCTCTTTTCATGCATTTAGAAGGAGCCATATACTCTTATTCATGATACGCATTTTCCTCGAAGTAACTAGTCTCTCTTGCATGTGGGATCAATCGTCAAGAAGTGGAAGACTATAGCCGCGGCAACACCCGTCAATCCAAGAGCAGCCCCTAGGCCCTCATAATCAAAAGAGAGAAGCACAAATCCTCCCAACACAGTGCCAAGGGCAGAACCCAGATTCATAGCCGCTGTATCAATAGACATCATTGTACCACGAAACTCAGGAACCTGTTCAAGAGTCAAGGTATTAGATGCAGAAGCTACCATGCCAAAAAACCAAGCGGCCACGAAAATCAATGACAGAGAAAACCATAGATTGGGCACATAAGCATAGGAAATCGTGAATATACCCGCTAAGAGGGCGGTCAAGACCGTTGAAGGTTTCCTTCCAGACCTGTTCACGAGCCGACCGCCAACCAAGCTACCAAGAGTATAGCACAAGGCTGCTCCCAAGATTACGATAGATGCAAAATCTCTCGACACCAGAAACCGTTGCCTGACAAACGATGCTGCATAAAGATAGACCGCCACAAACGCGGCTGAGCGAAGAACATCACCAACCAAGCAAGCCG
>CAZHWZ010000043.1:0-12636 GCA_964535965.1 uncultured Candidatus Bathyarchaeia archaeon
AGTAGCTCCTTTTCTTCTGTGCTCTGATTAACACGTTTATTCTATTTTGGAAAGCCGTGACTAGGTCGTCTAGCAATATTTTTTGCAATTCCGTCGAAAGTCCCTTAATGTTTTCTTTAAAAACTTTGGACATTTTGACTTCCAATTCTTTTCTCTGTTTAAAGGTTATGTTCTGTTTCAAGGATTTTCCTCCATTCGTTATGCGGAGAATAGGTTGCGGGTATTTAACTAACTTATGAATAGAAAATATGAATCTAGAATCCACATTTTTGCTCGATTGCCGATTGGTGATTTTGGCGTGTTTTCTTGTTGGCTGTTTCTCTGTTGCTCTGAAGTGCCTAGATCTCCCTTATATATAGGTTGAAGTTTTGGTTAGGCTTGTGATGTTGTAAGCGGAGACTCGCCTCTTCGTTTATATACATTGAACTGTCAAATCCAATAATGAAATGAGGGAGTTCAAACTGATTAGCCATTTGACAAGAATTCGGAACTACAGGTCCAATCCCAATGCGCGGCTTGTTCATTCTGTGTAGCCTTAGCTAACCGTTGAATCAGAGGTTCTTCCGCAAGCAATAAGAACGCAGAGTCTAATAGTATTCTGTTGATAGATTGGTGTGAGGGTTCCTTGACATCTCTTGAGCGAGATCGCGTTCCGAGTCCCCGTCCCATTGCTGCAAGGGAGATTCCGCTTATCAACAGAGTCGAAGAAATGAATATTCTGAAGGAGACCGTGGACGGAACAATTCAGGGTGAGGGCGGGGTTGTTTTTCTCCATGGAGAAGCAGGAATCGGCAAGACAAGGCTGGCAAGAGAGTTAGCGGCTTATGCACGTTTACGTGGTATGCAAGTTTTGTCCGGTAGATGCCCCGCCTTGTTCAGAATGGATGGAGTTCCTCCCTATATTTTATGGAGCGAAGTGCTAAGAGACTATTTGGAGGCTTGCAGTTCAGAGCAATTGTACAGGGTTGTTGGCTTTTATGCAAGTGAAGTTGCTAAACTGGTTCCTGAACTCAAGCAGAAGCTTGCGGCAATTCCTCAGTCTCTGCCAATCAATCCTGAGCATGAGCGTGACAGGCTGTTTGAGGCGGTTTCCCAGTTTATTATCAACGTTTCTAAGGAAACTCCGTTATTGGTGGTTCTTGATGATTTGCAGTGGACTGATCAGACTTCGCTTTTGTTATTGCATTATTTGGCGCGTGGTATTTACAAGACTTCTCTGCTTTTTTTAGGTGCGTATCGTGATACAGACATTGATGAAAAACATCCTCTGTCGCCAGTCTTGACAGAATTGAATAGGGAACGCTTGCTTCAATCTGTTTCGCTAAGGCGTATGTCTTTCGGTGATGCTTCTGATTTGATTAGACAAATCCTAGAGCAAGATGATGTGTCGAAAGAGTTCTGTGAGCTTGTCTACAAGAAGACTAGGGGGAATCCTTTCTTCATAGAAGAGGTAATAAAATCTCTTAAGGAAGAAGGAGTCATCTTTCGAGAGGAGAATCAATGGAAGATCAAAGAAGTTTCACGAATCGAGTTTCCAAAGACAGTCAAGAGCGTAATAAAGGCGAGAATAAGCCGGTTAGATGATGAATGTCAGAACATTCTGACTTTGGCATCGTTTGTTGGAAACGATTTCACTTTTGAGGGTTTGTTTGGAGTTACTGGCGTTGAAGAGAGTAGATTGCTTGAACTGATGGAAAAGTTGCTCAAAACTGGACTAGTTAAGGAGCAAATGATTCGTGGAGAAGATGTGTATTGCTTTGCTGACGTTATAGTGAGAGATGTTGTGCATGAGGAAGTTAGTCACATTCGGCACAAGAAGCTTCACGATTCTGTTGGAAGTGCTTTGGAGAAAGTTTACGCCCAGAATGTTGATCAGCATTTTGGGGAGCTGGCTTATCACTTTCTAGAAGCTGGTAATAGGGATAAAGCACTTGACTACTTTTTTAAGGCTGGAGAAAAGGCACAGAAAGTGTATGCTCACAATGAAGCTTTTTCTTACCTTCAACGTGCGCTTGAGCTTCTTGAGGAGAAGGGGTCTAGCCTTGAACAGAGGGTTAGCGTGATTGAGAGGCTTGGTGACCTTAAGGCATGGATTGGAGAATCTGATGTTTGTCTGGAATATTGGGACAAGTCCTTAACGTTGTGGAATCAGTTGGGAGACAAGAAGAGAGTCGCAGGCCTTCATGTCAAAATGGCAAACATGCTTTGGGATGCGGTTGGTGACAAAGAGAAGGCCTCTGAACACCATAATGCGGCTTTGCAGATTCTTGAGAAAGAGCCCAAAAGTGTGGAATTAGCCCGTCTGTATGAGAACATTTCTCACATGCTCTGGCGAACAGGCGAAACTACTAAAGCGGAATCTTTTGCACACAAGGCACTTAAACTGGCAGAAAAATTTGGCGACGCTGAAACACTTGCTGAGTGCTACAATGATTTGACCGCAGTTACCCAAAGTTTTGAAGAGTCAGGAGAATACTTAGAAAAGGGACTGAAAATAGCCCTCGAAAACAACTGCGTAGAAACCGCTATTCGTCTATACAACAACATTAGCCTCTATTATTGGGAGATAGGAGACACTCAAAAGACTGTTGAAACGCGTCAAAAAGGGTTTGAATTAGGGAAAAAGGTTGGTGAGACCCTTGGCGCGTCTTGGATCGGTAGGAATCTGGCCTATAGCTATATAAACATGGGAGAGATGCAGAATGCACTTGCCTTGTTGGATGAACTGTTAGCGCTTAGTAAGAGAACCAAAAACACTATAGGAATCGCTCAAGCCACGAGTTTTATCGGACGAATTTATCAGTACTTGGGGGAATGGGACCAAAGTCTTCAGTACCTACGGGAAGGCTATAGCATCGCAACAAGCACTAGCGACTATCAGACTATTGCTTTGGCTGCTTGGTTGCTTGGGGAATTGTTTTTGGAAATGGAGGAGGATTCTGAAGCTGAGAAGTATTTGAATGAAGGCAACAGTGTCTTTGAAAAAGGTGGAAACATAGTGTTTCAGGTTGGCTTGACACTTCCACCACTCGCAAAACTATATCTAAAAAAGGGAGAGACTGAGAAGGCTAGGGAGCTAACTGAAAAAATCTACGAATATGCTGCAAAAGAAAAATTCAAAGCAATTATTCCCACGGCTGAAATGTTGAAAGGAATGGTTTTCAGAGGGCAAAAAAACTGGGAAGAATCCATACAACACTTTGAAAAAAGTCTTCAAGAATGTAAATCCATGAACTTCCAGAAATGGTATGTCTGGAACTTCGCTGAAATCCTAAGCGAGTATGGCTTAATGTATCTAGAAAGAAATCAGGAAGGCGACAAGGAACAAGCTTACTCCCTTCTTAACCAAGCACTGGAAATACACGATAGAATCGGCGCAAAAAAGAAAGCAGAAAAAACAAGGTTGCGAATGACTCGTGCAGAACCTGCACGCGAAACAATCTCGAAGACCGAACTCACAGCAGAAGTCTCGAAGGACGTTCAGGGTCGCATCGCTACGGGATACGCAGACCTTGATAGGTTGTTGTATGGTGGGATACCTCTAAACTATGCTGCAATATTAACGTCACCTTCTTGCGATGAGAGAGATTTGCTGATTGGGAATTTTCTTAGGACAGGGGTTGAGAAGGGTGAAGTTACGTTTTATGTCACCGTCAACCCGGGTGACGTGAAATCCCTTGCAGAGAGCTTTCAACCAAGCTTCTACCTCTTCTTATGCAATCCTCAGGCAGGTGCAATCGTCAAAAGCCTGCCGAATGTGTTCAAATTGAAGGGAGTCGAAAACCTCACCGACATCAGTATTGCTTTGACTTCGGCAATCCGCAAACTAGACCTCTCACTGAAAGGCCCGAGAAGAGCCTGCATAGGCCTAATCTCAGACGTTCTGCTACAACATCATGCCGTTCAAACCAGAAGATGGCTAACTGCACTCATTCCAGAGCTGAAATCAGCGGGATTCACCACTCTCGCAGTAATAGATTCTGAAATGCATCCCTCAGAGGAACTTCACGCAATTCTGGGACTGTTCGAGGGAGAGATTAACATATACGAGAAAGAAACGGAGAAGGGCTTGGGAAAATTCCTGAAGATAAAGAAGATGAGCAACCAGAAATATTCGGACAACGAGCTGCTTCTGAGAAGAGAAGATCTGCAGAAGCCAAGTAACAGCGAAAAACAAGCTACCTAGCAAGATTCATGATCGAGACTCTATATTCAAAGACAGCAGAAATCATCCTTCCTACGTTGCAAATAGATGATGAGGTTTCAGATTACCTGAAAGCAACTTTGCTCAACTACTATCTGTAAGCCGAAACAATTTCTCTTGAGAATATAGATTGAGCTTTGGCTTGAAAAACTGCAGATTTGGTGAACAAGGAACGTTTTTATTTTTGGTTTCATCTATTGATTTCTTGCCGGATGATGAGAAGGCATTAGCTTGACACATGGATGAAATCTCAGAGTTACTCAGACGGCAACGGATGAGCAATAGCCATTTTAAACCATCAGTAGAACAAACAAGACAAGTAGAATGACGTAGTAGCCTCAGCGCGCGCTTTTATTTAAGTCCACGTTAATTTGCATGGTGGGCGATGACGACTCTGGCTCCGCTGAACCTGGAATGATTGAGATCTTGAGAGGATTGTTCAACTTTGGATTGCGAGCAGTCCCAAGAATGCGGAGAGCCCGCCGCTGACTTTCAGCGGTATGTATTGATAATTGATCTTGCGAATTTGTAATCGAAGAGCGGCTTTTTATGGTTAATTAGCACGCCAATAACACCCTAAATTGCAGAACGTGGTCATTTCAGGACTCCGCTGAAGGTTGAAGAAAGCCCCTAATAAATGCGCCCAAGAAGGCTCCTATTAAACATAACAAGACCACAAGGGGGAAGAACATTCTAAACATCGGTTTCATTGCAGCATAGACCACAAACCATCCCCACTCCCACCAGCCACCTACAAGGGATAAGGCTTCGCCCCATCTTAGGATGTACCATATAAAAAGGCATGCATAAGTAATGGCAAAAGTAAAGGAGAGAAAAGCAGTTGCTATAAAGCTGTATACAATGGTTTCTAAATCCAATATAATCGCTCCAACCACTAAGCTGAAAACGAGAATTAGTAAGAAATCTAACATAGTAAGTCGTGGACACCACTGATCGACTTCTGTCCAAGCGATACCGTATTCCACAAGGACGGGGTTATTTGCATACGCAAGCCAGTGCGATTTAATCATCACGAGTGCAACAGTTGCACTCCAGGTGAGGGTTACAACAATCTTCTTCTTTCGCGCTTTCAGCCATCTGAAAAATCCTAGCTTACGTGTATTGTAGATGTTTATGGTAATTAAAAGAATAGTCACTGTCACACTTATTACGGCAACCCAGAACAAATCTAACATAGTCTCTCCTAAACATCTTTATTAAATCAAATACTTAATTTTTAACTTTACACTGCAGCTATTTTACTTACCCCGAACTTATCAAGCATGAATAAGAGTTTTTATCCTAAAGGCGCCTACCCATTTACTTATTCTTCTGGTGATTTTTCCCAGCGCGCGCGCTAGGCTTTTTCTGTTAAATATTGCCACTCATGAATGTTGAAGCAGATATTTCTCATGGTTCAACGGTTGAATAAGCTTCCAGCCGTCATGAAGCCTCTGGATCAGCTCACTTTCTCCTTTTGCAACGTGATATTTTCCGTCACCATCATGCATGGTTTCAGGCTCTTCCTTGAAACGCCTAAACTCTTTAATCGCTTCGTCCACGTCTTTCGCTCTTGCCAAAACCCCTCCTAAGCGTTTCAGTTCTGTCTCTCCGTAGCCTTGAAGCTTCGCAAAATCCAAGAGCATTCTTGAACGAAGCCCTTTCTCTTCCATAGGTGTAGCGTAAACCGTCAGGTGAGGAATAGCCTTGCGATACTCGGCTAAGTGTCTTTCTTCTTCAGCTCTGAAGTAGCTCTCGTCCAAATATCCGCCTTTGTGGCCCATCCAATGCTCACGGTAACTTTGATCAACACCTATGCAGTTGGACCGGAAATATTTGCGTAAAGTATGAAGATGCAGCAGATACCACTTGTTTGACTTTTCATCTAAGCCGGCTCTTTTGAGGAGCCTATACGATCGATCGATCGATAAGTCTATAGTTCCTCACAAAACAGAAACATAAAATATCTCATCAGTTACCTAGACAGCAATTTGTGATTAGGCTTTTAAACGCTCCTTCTATAAAGGGTATTTGGCGATGCTTGTGCCAAAAACTCCACACGAATTTGATTTGGCTTTTTTGGAATCCGTATTAAAAGGGAAAACTCTCATAGTCTATTGGTATCTTTTACAGCAGCCCACACATACTGTGGGCATTCGTGAAGTTCAGCGGGCTTTAGGCTTTTCCAGTCCCAGCATAGCCGTGCATCACCTTGAAAAGCTGCAGGATTTAGGCTTGATTCGGAAAAAGGGAACAGGCGAATATGTGCTTCAGGAAGAAGTAAAAGTCGGAATCCTAAGCTTTTTCACTCGTATGGGTCGTTTTCTTGTGCCTCGCTATCTCTTCTATTCAGTGTTGTTTTCCACCATGCTGACCGCTTATCTGATTTTATGGACCTCTGGTCGGGTAGCTCCCAGCTTTTATGCTTTGGTGTTTGGCTTAATTGCTGTGACTATTTTTTGGCTTGAAACTATTAGATTATGGAGGGCGAAGCCTTTTTGACTTTTAATGGCTCTACACTCAATTTTATCCAAAATGAGGCTTTATGTAGCTCAGGTTATTTCCTTAATTCTTCGTGTAACTTCATTCTCTGCCTTCTTGAGAAATTCGCTGGCTATTTTGGGTCTCATTTTAGGCGTTAAGGACAGCTGATCCAACGCTTGGAAGAGCAACCCATCCGCCACGCGGAAGCAATAGGCAAGCTATGTCAGCTCAGCTGGTTCTGTAGCCTTCTCTTTTGTCTGGACTTTGAAAATTTCTTTTGGGGTCTCAATAATGTTAAATGGTGCTGAAACAACATTTAGCTTACATATAAAGGTGCCAAAAAATGTTTAACCGCGACTATTCTTTAGACAAAAAGGTGCCAGATAATGGTTCAGGAAACCGTTTGGGTTGAGAAAAAGTATGTTAGGCCACGCTTAAGCCCTGATGAGCTTTGGCTGATTCCGAATGATCTTCTAAGCGACAACCCATGGACAATAACAATAGATGATGTGCCAAAAGCAGACTATACCAAAACGGACAACGGCACGCAGGCCTTTATATACTTCACCTACACCCAGGCAAGCATAAGCTACATTATAATCGAAGGAACATGGGTAGTTCCAGAGTTTCCATCATTCTTAATCCTGCCACTGTTCATGATAGCAACATTACCAGTAGTCATAGCCTATAGAAGGAAACGCATTGGCATCAAGTAGATGATAGTTCCATACTGACTTATAAACTCCAGCAAGACATTTTTAGCATGTGGAAGTCACTCCTTAGAAAGGGCTACTTCGGAGACTTCTCCCATGCTGTTCTAAAATGTAGACTTAAAAGGCACAGATTCCTTCACCCTTCATGGAGGCGGATGCTTTGAAGAAAATTCTGCTTTACTCTGCAGTTGCCGTGTTTCTAGGACTACTGCTAACATTGTCCCCGTTGATTATAGTTACAGAAATTAAAACCGAAAATCACTATGGATTGCTTCCAGAACAAATACGTCCGGGACAACAAGAAAAACTTAAAGAAATCTATGGCTTAGGTTTACCAAAATATTCAATTGCTGATCTCGAAGTTCTGCTCACCAACTTTGCAATCGCATCAGTTGTGTATATGTTTTTCAAGCGTAGGATGCCTGGTTCATGATTGTTAATGGTTAGCCTAGCTGTACTAATCTTAGTACAATGATGTTCTAAAGCATAGCATTAAAGAAAACTATCCACCATGTTTCTCCTTGTGTTTAATATGAAAATAAAAAGAAAGGAAATATACTTCGGAATAATACTTAGCATTCTCATCGCTCTTTCAGCTGTTTACTTCAACATGAGAAACGAAGAGCATTACTCACCAGATCTTCTGTCGACAGATTTAAGGGAAACGTGGGGACTAAACACTTACAGCCAAGAAACGCAACATTCTAAACTAATTTCAGAAACAATTGAAGGCGAACTAAAAAGAGGAACATTTGAAGGCGTGGTTAACAGACTTGAAATTTTGACAGAAGAGAAGTACGGCTATGTTAAGTCGCTACTCATGACCTATCAGGACCAGGTCTGGAGCGGCTTAATGATTTGCAAGGTACCGCCAACGAATGTAACATTCTTCACGTTTGATGCGAGAGCGATAATTGAGGCTAATGGAACAGTTACTTACATAAACATCAGCGTAGAAGACATAAACGTGACGCAACAGAGCCAAGAAAACACATATTCAGCAATTAACCTAAATTTAAAGGAAATTAAGCCAGAAAACGGAGTAGAAATAGGAGTTTTGCTGGCGCCGGTTTTATCGGTTCTGACAACAAGCTTGTCGTGGATTGCTCAAGGGGTAATCATCGGCATACCATTATGCTTCGCATCCCTCGGCATAGTGATACTCGTTAACAGAGGAATTGTCCCCTTATGGAAAAATACACTAAAGAAAACAAAACAACCCTGCCAAACCTAGGGAGACATTGCCAATGGTCTCTACCGTTCAAAAACAAGTGTGGTCGAAATATTTACAACACTGCATCGAAGAAGAAAAAGAAAACAGTAAAACCTCTAGTTTCCACAAAGTCCACCAACGAATACTTGACGAAAAATCGATTATAACAGTGCAGATATGTCATCATTGCGGAAGAAAGCTTCCATTAAAGAAGGGACGTGAAAGCTGTCCATATTGTCAAGGTCTTCTCAGAACCAACACTATAATCCTCAAAGCTCCCCAATTTTAGTTCTAAACTATAATTAACTCGTCTAGGTTTCTTGGATAATACGTGATTAGCTCTGCACCATCTTCTCTTATTAAAACGGTGTCTGAATGACGGAATCCTGCAAATCCAGTTTCGTAAATGCCTGGCTCACAACTGACAACCATTCCAACACGTAAAGGCTCGTCATTGCCTATGTCTAACCATGGAGGCTCATGCCCTTCCAAGCCCAAACCATGTCCAGTATGATGCTTCACCAAATGCATCAGACCAGCCTTTTTAAACACATTAATCGTTGCTCTGTCAACGTCGCTACACTTAACTCCTGATTTAAAAGCTTCAAACGCGGCTTCCTGAGCCTTAACCATAACATTGAAATAGCGTTTCTGCTTCGCCGTTGGCTTCCCAACAATCATCGTTCGCTCTAGTTCACAACTGTAGCCACCTATGTCTGATCCAGCACCCGTGACGATGACATCGCCTCTTCTAATCATGCGCCTTGTCGCAATAGAATGAGGCATGGCACTCATTTCACCTATCTGGCCTCTGAAACCTACGCTCACAGGAGAACTTCTACGCATGGGTTCATAATCGGATCCCAGAGCCTTTTTCATTATTATGGATGCTTCATGCGAAGCTGCTAAGGCAACGTCAACATCCCATAAGCCTTCAGCTGTATACTCTTGCAGCAAACTATGGGCCAGATTTGCCCATTTAGCGCTCTCTCTTATAAGAGCAATTTCCGCTTCCGATTTTACAAGGCGCATAGAGGGCACCAAATCCTTCGCGTCCACAAACTTGGCTTCACGAAGTTTTTTTGTGATTGGTGGACCCTTGTAGCCCCACATTCCAGCAGCTCCAGCTTTGTTGTCAATGCACATGCGTTTCTTGGATAGACCCATATCCTTTATGAAATCAGCGAAATGCTCAATTGGGTGTTTTTCTCCAGGATAATCTATGTAAGTCTTGACATCTTCGATCAATCTTGTTTTCAATGGGATATGGTCTATTTCTAAAAGGGGACCCATGAAGGTGATTTTGCCGTCAATTGGTATGATTAACGCAGCTGGCCTTTCAGTAGCGATGAATGAGTAACCTGTTAGGTAGAACATGCTTGTAGAGTTTGTCAAATATATGGCGTCAAGCTTCCGCCTCGTTAAATATTTTCTAACACGTTCTATGCGGCGTTTATATTCGGCTTCGCTTATTGAGAATTCCATCATCGCATCCCCAAAATGGGTGTTAAATGTTATAGCGGGAAACGCATAAATGCTTTTCACACTAAGTAAAAAACTTCGGGATGACGATGGAATCCTCTTCTACTCGCCTGTTTAAGGAAAGTGACATTGAATTCGCTTATGAATCAACCAAAATTGAAGGGTGGAATTATGCAAAAAAAGACATTCAGCGAATGTTCAGTTATAATCCATCAGGCTGCTTCGTTGCTGAAATAAATGGCAAACGGGTGGGCCATGTCTTTTCCGTCAGCTATGGAAAACTTGGGTGGCTGGGTTTACTCATAGTAAGAGCAGAATGTCGGCGAAAAGGCATTGGAACAGCGTTAATGAAGGAAGCGATAAACCACCTTTTAACCAGCGGAGTTGAAACTATAAGGCTGGAAGCCGTTTCTGCAATAGCAACCATATATCGAAAATTAGGGTTTGTAGACGAATACGATTCGCTAAGACTTCTAGGAGTCAACAGAAAAACCGCTTTTGCAGCCAGTTCAAACGTAAAATTACTAAAAAAAGAAACACTAACGGAAATTGCAAGGTTTGACGCTGAATATTTTGGAGCGAACAGAATCAAAGTTTTAAGCAGTCTTTATCATGATCATCCAAAACTCTGTTTTGTTTCGTATGCTGGATCTAAAATCGCTGGATACGTCATGTTTCGCAAAGTAGAGAAAGGTTATAGAGTGGGACCTTGGATATGCACCCCTAAAAATCCAGAAGCCGCAAAAGAACTCTTAATAAAATGCATGGAAAAAATAGAGGAAAATGCAAAACTCTATGTGGGCGTTCTAGCTGTGAACAAAGAAGCTGTTGAAATTCTGCGGGACTTCGGTTGTGAGCAATACTCAAAAAGCATTCGCATGTATTTTGGGGAAAAACTTGAAACCGAGTGTGTAAGCGGCATATTTGCTATTGGTGGTCCAGAAAAAGGTTAGATTAGACAGTACGTTTTATCGCTTTGCGGGCAAACGTTATGTAACCCGTATGACCAGTCATCAATGTTTGAGGCCGCGTTTTTCCTCTTTCAGTTTGCATCCCACGCATTAAACATTCAACCGTTTCCATATCGACGAAGCCTTTTTCATTCAAGGCTTCAACAGTTTTGACCACTTGATCTATTGTTGGGCTGAAAGACACTAATGTGCCACAAGGCTTTAGGGCATTATAAGCGTGGGGGACAACAAGCCACGGTGTTGCCAAATCAAGAATAACCGAGTCAATGTCGCTTTCATCTATTCCAGTAGTAACGTCCTTATTCTTCAGTTCCACAAAGTCGATTAGTCCGGCGCGTTTCAGGTTTTTCTCAGCTGTTTTTAGAAATTCCTCTCTGATTTCGTAGCTGTAAACCTTGCCGTCTGGTTTAACATAATGGGCTAGAGCTGTTGTTAATGCTCCAGTGCCAGTTCCAGCCTCTGCAACAAGGCTTCCAGGGCCTATTCCGCTGAACATAACTATTAGAGCTATGTCTTTCGGATAGGTTATCTGAGTTTTCCTCACAGACTTCATAACAAAATCGCGTAAAAGAGGCTTCAACGCCATGAATTCAACGCCTAAGCTGCTTAGAAGGCAAGAGCCGTAATCTTTTCCAATTAAATCATCAAACTTTATGAAACCCTTATGCGTATGAAAGCTTTTGCCAGCCTCAACCTTAACCAAATAGGTTTTCCGCTGGCTTAAGTAAAGAAGTATGTAGTCGCCTTCAATTATCTTTTGGTTTGACAACAGCCATCCCTAAGGCGTGTATTTGAAAGGATGTTTCGACCTATCCTTATTTTCTATTAACTCGTCTATGGTGGGTCTGCCTTCTATCGTCTTGCGTATTGCATGGCGCATCGCCTTATAATTGTTTATGTAAACCCGTTGCCTGTCAACAGCGGTTGGATGAACAAACACGTTCGCAATGATAATTAGGTCTTCAGCAGCCTCCTTAGGAATTGTCCCATCAGCAACACTATCTATGACCGCTTTCGCCACTGCTGTTTGAGCTGGCCCATAAACCATGCTTGCCTGACGCATACTCGTAATTGTAACAGTAGGAACGATTAGGGTTACAGGCTTAACAGATAGATTTGGCTCCAAAATAGCCAGTAACGGCTCATGTCCAGACGTTGGCGTCGCTTTAGCCTTTGCAAACGCCTCACCTAATGGACCATCTTTCTTGCCTATGAGAAGATCTATATGCGCTACTTCTGCGCCCTGTCCAGCCAATGCCTCGCCTACTCGAAGTTTGAAGTCTCTTATAATTTCTGGTGTTACGTTTATCGCCGTGAAGCGCTCTTCCATAGGCTTTTCAGCAACTTCAAATGTTATTGGTTTAGGCGTTATTTTACCAATTTTTTCCAAATCGAGCCGCAGTTCTTCTCTAGCCTCATAAGTTAGTTCCCCTCCAACACTCAGTGGCTTTCTGACGGGCCCAACCTTGATCTTCATCATGTTTAGGGCTTCTTTTGTCCCTACGGCTCCGCTCCCAGCTATTATTCTGGCTATTTTCTGCACTTTATATTGCAGTTCACGGGCTTTTT
>CAZHWZ010000044.1:0-12400 GCA_964535965.1 uncultured Candidatus Bathyarchaeia archaeon
AATTTTAGTGAATTCGTTTACACAACTGTTCATTCAATTATTTTAAGTTTATGATAGGTGAAGGCGACGAGGCGTTTATAATTAGAAACAAATATTAAAGTTAATTTTTGGAATTATTGATTGGAAGCGTCTGACTATGCCAACAAACTTGCCTGCAGAAGCCAAACATAAATGGGCAGAGGTTTCGGCAGCAAAAAACCCAAGAGAAAAACTTCAACTCATGCAAGAGTTCCTAGGATTAGTTCCGAAACACAAAGGTACGGCTAAACTCTGTGCTCAAGTTAAAAAGCAAATGGCAACTCTGCGGAGAGAAATCGAGGAAAAGAAACGAAGGAAAGCAGGAAGAGGTGGACCAAAGTTTTTCATAGAAAAGGAGGGTGCAGCCCAAATAGCGCTCATAGGCTTAACAAACGTTGGAAAGAGCAGTTTGCTCGCGGCTACCACAAACGCGAAGGTTGAGGTTTCATCTAACCCCTACACGACAAGGGAACCCGTACCAGGCATATTGGCGTATCAAGACATCCAATTCCAAATTGTGGAAGCCCCAGCCTTAATGGAAGGTTCAGCTGATGGGAGAGCTTGGGGACTTCAAACATTGGCTTTAGCCCGCAACGCTGACGGTTTAATTTTAATGGTGGATTTATCGCAAGACCCTGTCGGACAGTTGTCTCTTGCTTTAAGTGAAATGGAGAAAGCCCGAATATTGGTTAGTAAGCATAAGGCTCGGGTTGAAGTTGAAAGGAAGTTTATGGGAGCTGGCTTGCGAATAATTCTTATTGGAAGGCTTATGGACTGCACTTTTAGGGATGTTGAAGAACTCCTTGGAAGTTACCGCGTTGTGGATGCTGTTGTTAAGATTTCTGGAGAAGCCACGCTGGATGAGGTGGAAGATGCAATTTTTGAAAGCACAGTATACAAGCCGGCAGTAATCGCTGCAAATAAAATTGATTTAGAAGGTGCAGAGACAAACCTGAAATTGTTAAAGGTTTATGTTGGAAACAAACTACCAGTGATTGCGGTTTCATGTGAAACAAGATATGGATTAGAAAAGCTAGGAGAAAATTTGTTTAAAACATTAGAAATAATGCGCATTTACACTAAAGAACCAAATGAGAAAGAGTTCTCTAAAAAGCCATTTATTTTAAAAAGAGGGGCGACAATTTACGACTTGGCAAAAAACATTCACAGCGATTTCAGCGAAAAATTCTCTTTTGCAAAGGTCTGGGCTAAACGCCTCGTCTTCAGCCCTCAAAAAGTTGGGGCAACGTTTGCCCTTGAAGATGGAGATGTTGTGGAAATACATGTAAGATAATTCACCCTGAAGCGCCAAAAAGAAAGAATTCTAGAAATTTCACCTACAGAAATTCGTTAAGAATTTGAACTACAATGTAAACCTATTCCATGACAACCAAAAGGTGATATAGTCTGGAAATGAGGAATCTTGTAAGGATAATGTGATCAAAACGAAAGTTTCAAAGACTGATTATTCAAAGATAGCGGAATACTATGATAAGTTACGGCCTGCACCAGCTGATATCTGGTTGTCGAAAATCATTGAGTATGGAAAAATCGGCGCAAATTGTGCCGTTTTGGACATTGGATGTGGCACAGGGAGATTCCCCATAGGCATTTCGACTGCGAAGAACCCGGTGATCTGTGCTTTGGAACCCTCCACTGAGATGCTGAAGCAAGCAGTTGCGAAGGATAAATCTAGAGGCATCCTATGGGTTCGCGGAGACGGGCAAAAGTTACCCTTCCGAGACAACTTCTTCAACTGCGTCTATATGACGCTGGTTATTCACCACATAGAAAACAAAGAGATGACTCTCCAGGAAATCTATCGCGTCTTGAAGAAAGGCGGAAACTGTGTGATTATGACTACCTCACACTATCAAATGAAGAAGCATGCTCTCTCTCGCCATTTTCCAGGAGTAACTGCGATAGATCTAAAACGCTTTCCATCGGTGCCCACTCTCAAGAAAACCATGATAAAAATTGGTTTCAAAGATGCCTATTACCATATTGTTCAACACGACGAAGGGTGCATACCCACAGACGAATATTTAGAGAGAGTCAGGAACAAGTACATCTCAACTTTGACTCTACTCAGCGAAGAGGCATTTCAAAGAGGGCTCAAGATCTTTCAGCAGAGGATAAGGAGAAAGTATGGCACTCGAATAAGACGTATTTTGGTATTTGATTTTGTTGTTGGACAGAAGTAGTTTCTGCTTTTACAATTCTATCTGCTAACGCTCTCATGTCAATAAATAAGCTGAACACGAAAAATTATCTATCTCGAGGCTTAGGCGATTCTTTCTATTTCATGGTGTTTTGAAACAGCGTGGCTTTTGAGGGTCATGGCGGTTTTTCGAGGATGTTGTTTACCTGTTTGCTTGTGCTACCCTCTCCAGTTCATAGCGTTTTGAAACAGCGTGGCTTTTAATGTCGCGATTAGAAGCCAATATTATTTCTTCTGCTAAGCATTCTTCTATTGAACGTGGATTGTTTATTGACGCTTGTCCTGCTCCTTCACTGATGTGCCTTAAAGCTAAGTCCACTCTTCGCTGGGGTGCAACATCCACTGACAGGTGATACACTATGCCTCCATAACTGATTCTCGTTGTGTCTTCACATGGAGCAGAGTTTTCCACAGCTCTAACAAACACTTCTATTGGATTTTTGCCGGTGCGTAAATTGATTATCTCGAAGGCATGTTTCACAATGTTTACAGCATTAGCTTTTTTACCAGCATTTTTTCCAGGGCGCATCAAATTGTTTACAAGTCTTTCCACAATGTTGACGCCTGCTTTGTGGAAACGCTTATGCTCATGTCTTCCCATGCTATGCGGAACTACAACCTGCTTTAGGGTTACATACCTCTGTAAGCCTAAGTCCCTTACTTGGGCATCTTTAAAGCTCCATTTCTCAAAAAGTTTTACATCTCTTTCTTCTTGTTGCTTCTGGCTCAAAATTCTCACCGAGCTGGTTTCTGCTTTCTTCCGTACACAAGCTCATTCAGCGATACGCCGTTAACCGTTATGACTTTCCAGCGTACTCCTGGAATGTCGCCCATGCTTCTTCCACGTGAACCGCCTATACCTTCAACTATTACTTCATCATGCTCATCAATAACATTAAGGGCTCCATCCCCAGGCAGAAAAGCTGTTATAAGTCGGCCGTTTTTTATCAACTGAGTTCTCACACACTTTCGAATGGCGCTGTTGGGCTGTTTACTTTCCACACCTACTTTTTCGAGGACTATTCCACGGGCCATGGGTGCCCCTTCAAGGGGGTCTGCCTTCACATCCAGCATCAGCATTCGCCGTTTATAATACATGCTACTCCAGCGGAATTTTTTCCGCTTTTCAACCAGTTTTCTTGCGGCGAATTCGCCCCTAGGAGATTTGGAACCCATAGTCTTGGTTTTCCTCTCGCTACGTCTAATCACAAATCTGATATTTAAAGTCTAACATGAAATTTGTTAAAGTACAGGTAGAAGTGACTCATATTTCTATACCGTTGCAGAGTAGTTTTCTAAAAGAGGAACTCAAAGAAAACACTCAACAATATGAGGATTGCCTTACGATGTTCTATTCTACTTTTAGGATAAGATGCTTGCACTTTTATCTAAGAGCTGAAAGCACGCTATTCGCAAAAAGTCTTAAGGAATCAAGTTTTGAGATTTCAGGGAAATTTACAATGAAATATGTTGCTCCAATATCCATGTATTCTGTGATCCTATCTAGACACTCACCTGGTGTTCCTATGATGTTTAGGTTTTGATGTTTCTCTAATGGAACTCCTTCCCACTTAAACTTGAGCAGCTTTTCCATCACTTCCTTTTTGTCTCTCCCTATTAGAACATCAAAATATAGGGATACTGTTAGACTCTTTGGTTTTCTCCCAAGCGATATGCAGTATTTTTGAATGTAGTCTATTCTTTGCTTAAGCTGTTCCGGTGTGCACCATGGCAGGTTGCATGCGTCTCCAAACTCGGCAGCTACAGTAAGAAGCTTTTCACCTTTCCCTCCAATCCAAATTGGGGGATACGGTTTCTGAAGGGGTTTCGGGTTACAGGAGGCATTCCTTACCGTATAGTATTCTCCCTCGAAAGAGGTTTCATCTTGAGTCCACATTTTCTTTATTATTTGTACGGCCTCTCTAAGCTGGTTTATCCTTGTTCCAGCCCTCGGGAAAGGTATTCCGTAAGCGACGCATTCTTCCTCATACCATCCCGCCCCAATTCCAAACTCTAGACGCCCTTCGCTGATAACATCTAAAGTAGCTGACATTTTTGCCAACAAAGGAGGGTGTCTAAACAAATTGCAAGTAACAAGTGATCCAAGTCTTATGGTTTCGGTTTCCACAGCCAACGCTGCAAGAGTTACCCAGCATTCCAAAACTGATTTTTGAAGAGAAGGAGCTAACGGATAAAGATGATCATAAAGCCAAACAGAGTTAAATCCTAAACTTTCACATTCTTGGACAATTTTCCTAATATCTGCGTATTTAAGTTGCTCTTGCTGAATTTGAACTCCGAAATTTACCATAAAAGATGTTGCTCCTAAGATTTTTTACTACTAAATTTAAATAGTAGTATAAATAAATATTTTGCGGACGCAAATGACCGAACTGGAAGAAAGAAAGGGAGATCAGGTAATTCGTTTTCTAAGACTCTTAGGTTTGAACCTTTATGAGGCGCGAACATACCTTGCCCTCCTTTCATACGGTTCCCTTTCATCAAATACCCTGTACAAGTTAGCTGATGTCCCTCAACCTAGAACGTATGACACACTAGAGAGTTTGGTGAAAAAGGGATTCGCTACAGTTAATCCAACGACGGAAAAATCATACAGCCCTGTAACACCTCAGCTGTTGAGAACTCTTTTACCAGAAATAACAATAGAATTGATGGAGAAAAGAAATGGTCTAAGACAGCAGCTGGAAATAATTGATGAAAAATTGGCTCTTTCAGATAGAGCGGATGAAATTATCTTTAAATTGTCTTCTCTATTTAAAGCAAAAGCTGAAAAGAGTGAAGTTCTTATACTTGATGGAATTAGCTCCATCTCAACAAAACTCAAAGAGCTTATTACTAATGCGGAGAAATACATAGTTTCGACATCGAAATTGCCCATTCTCCACCCTATTGAACCCATTTTCGAAGAAGTTTTGAAATCTATTGAAAGGGGTGTAACATATAGGAGAATTGTGGGATTGAAGCTTTTCTTATCTGAAGGACTTAAAATAGTGGAAGACGATATGAGTTCTGGAGTTCAACTCAAATGGTTGCCAGAAGAACAGCTTCACGAGAAATTCTATGTCATTGACGATAAACATGTTCTTGTTAGGCTCAGAGAACCCTCAACAGGAGCGTTTAAATATACTTCGATCTACATTGCAAGTTCTTCGTTTGCTCAACTCATGAAGAGTGCCTTCGATGAATTGTGGCAGAAGGCTCATTCGTCCCTGAAACTGATAAGTGATCTTCGTTCTAGGACTCCAAAAAATCTAGAAAAAGAAGAGGGAAGAGTTTTGAAAGCTATAATGGAATACGGATCCAAAAACATTTCAGAAATCAGTCGAGAGCTTGGGCTAAATGAACAAAAGGTCAGTGAAATCGTTAGAAAACTGCTGGAGAGAAAATTAATAGAGAAAAGCCGATTTTCAGAATCATACATTGTTAACTTTTCTAAGGTAATGGGTGAATACGCTTGAGATTGAAGGGTAAAGTTGCGCTTGTAACTGGTTCCAGTAGAGGAATTGGAAGAGCTATAGCTCTTGCATTCGCAAAGGAAGGAGCAGACTTAGTTATTAACTACATTAGGTCGACGGGAAAAGCTGCAGAAGTGATTTCTGAAATAAAGTCTTTAGGAAGAAACGCTATCGCTGTCAAAGCAGATGCTTCAAACATTAACGAAGTTAGGGACATGTTCGAAAAGTGTATACAAGAGTATGGTAAGTTAGACATTCTCGTAAATAATGCCGCCGACTTCTCTGTCATGGACTTCTCACTAAAAAAGCCTGACTGGAAAGGATGGCAGCGAATGGTTGATGTTAATGTTAAGGGCATTCTCATTTGCTCCCATGTGGCTTCCAAGCACATGTTGGAACAGAAAAGCGGTAACATTATCAACATTGTGGCAGACTGGGCTGGCGGTGGATTATGCTATATATTAATGAAATCGGCGGGAATTCCCTTAACAAAAGGTTTGGCTAGGGCTTTGGCGCCATTCATACGTGTAAATGCGATTCAACCTGGATCAATAGATACGGGCTGGATTTCTGCTTTGCCTGAAGAGGATAAAGAGAAGTTAAAAGAGAGTATTTTGTTGAAGAGGTGGGGGCAACCAGAGGATGTTGCGAAGGTAGCAGTTTTTCTCGCCTCAGAGGAAACATCATTTATCACTGGAACGGTTATCGTGGTTGATGGGGGTGAATCAATTAATCCATGGGCTCCTTAGCACGTAAGCGAGAGTTAGCAGCAAGTTACATAATCCATGTTTTAAAAAACACTATCGTGAAGTTTTTGCATGAAAGGTTTCGTTTAAACTTGCTATTTAGGGTTTTTTGCCTCCGCAATGAGGGCAGTTGTCCAATTTTTCATCATAAAGGTTGCCGCAGTAAGAACATCTAATTTTCACTATTTCACGTATAATTTCTTTCTCCTTTATTATCGGTTGATTTTCAGACGCTGTTTCCCCTTGAACTCTCCCACGTGTCTTTATCATTTTAATAATTGACACAATCCACCATACTACTATGAAAATTAAGGATAATACAAAAACTGCCCAGAACATGGTTTCAAAAAATGGCGGAAACATGTTCAGGTTCACACACTCATTAATAGGCTAAACCGCACCACATATTTAAGCACGATTTTTAACTTTTCTTAACGACGGTTGATTAGGATGCGTGTATGGCGGCTACTGAAACTTGAAACTCATAACGCTTTTGAGAACATGGCTATCGACGAAGCCATATTAAGAACGAGAATTGAAAACCTCGTCCCTAACACCTTAAGGTTTTATCGTTGGAAGCCATCCGCTGTCTCCATAGGAAAATTCCAAAAAATCGAAAATGAAGTCCATTTAGACAACTGTAAGAAATATGGCGTAGATGTTGTTAGACGGATAACAGGAGGTGGGACTGTTCACCATGATGCCGAAGATGAAATCACCTATAGCGTGGTTGCCAGCAAAGAGGACTTAGAAGCCAGAGACATAACCGATGTTTACGCAAAAATTTACGCTGGAGTATCTGAAGCGCTTAAAATTTTAGGAATAAATGCAGATTTCAGCTTGGGCAAGGCAAAAACATGTCCAAACTTAACCGTAAAAGGCAAGAAAATTTCAGGAAGCGCCCAGTCCCACAAAAAGGGAGTCGTTTTGCAACACGGCACGCTTCTGGTAGACGTTGACTTAGAAAAAATGTTCACCTTTCTGCGCGTTCCATGGGCAAAAACATGCATGGAAGTCGTAAACATCGCAAAAGACAAAATTACCTCGATAAAAAGGGAGCTTGAAGAGGAGGTTTCGATAAGAGAAGTAAACCATGCCTTGATGGAAGGTTTCCAAAAAGCTCTTAACATCCAACTTGCGAATGATGAATTAACACCTTGTGAATGGGAACACGCAGAAAAACTCTACAAAGAAAAGTACGCCACTGAGGAATGGAATTTCCAAGGCAGAAGCGTTCATGAGAAGTAAAGGCATAGGCTTTTGGAAAACGGGAGTTCAAATCTCTCCCGGGCTACCATAACACCTTAGTTAGGGCACCGTTCAAATCTTCGGTTGTTCCATTTTTCTGTAATCTATGACTGGTATGGTGTTGTCATCATCAATTAGCCACTAAAACCTTTCTGACGTTTTCCCCAAGGATTTCTTCCTTCTCATCCCTTGTCAGGCTCATCTTGTTGATTAAGTCCATGTTCTCTTTTGTCATGCGAGAACTCGAGCCCATCCAGTCTGAACCAAAAACAACCTTATCCACACCTAACCTGCGAATCAATCTCTCCGCAAAGTCCACACCATATAAACCAGCTATCATGTTTAGCCCATTCGATGTCTCGATGTAGATTCCAGGCTCCCAAACAAGCATCAGTAAATCCATAAACCGTTGCCAAGCCATATGTCCAACAATAATGGTAGCATCTGGCACGTTCTTCTTCAGTGTGTCCATATGTTCAGGCTTATGATTGTCAAAGGTGCCCAGTGGTATTGGTGTCATATGAATGAAGATTGGAATCTGTAGTTCTGCTGCTTTCCTTATGAGTGGATAAATTCTTTGATCAGCTGGACTGAAGTTCTGAATGCCGGGGTGCAGTTTAAGACCTCTCAATCCTAGCTCATTTACAGCCGTCTCTAAAGTCTCTACAGACTTCATTTTATCTAGTGGATCGTCTATCCAAGCGAATCCTACAATCCTGTTAGAGTGTTCCCTTACTACTTTCGATAGATACTCGTTGGTAACCACTCCATCAACTGCACAGACGAAAGCCTTGTCGATATTATTCTCGTTCATGTCTTGAAGAAGACGATCAACCGAAGCATCAGCCCGCTTGGCAAAGGGTGAGGTAATGACTGAACCGTCCCTGCATTTTACTTTGATATACTCCTGATTAAGCGGTGGCCCACATATATGGACATGACTGTCGATAATCAAATACCATTCACCTTTGCTATCAATTCTTAACCTCAGTTTTTATGACTTATGGAAGAATCTTACAACGCAACCCAGATATTGAAACAGATATACAGACCTGTTATCTTCATTAGTTCGAGGTGAGAAATTTAAACGAGATAAGTCATGTATCCCGGGCTACCAAAACCACTATGTTTTGGCTGCACTTGAGAAGCGGTTGTTTTTCCAAACGTCTGCGGTGTCGCTGTATCCTCGGCTTTCCCAGTAGCCCAACTTCTTCTTTGATGTGAATCTTATCTTCGTGATCCACATTGCGCTCTTATACGCATATTTGTCTGGGACAACTAATCGTAATGGAAAGCCTAATCCTTCTTCAAGCTTTTTTCCATTCAGTTTGTAGGCTAGGAGAACATTTTCTTTTGAAAGTTCTTTCAGCGAAAGGGAAGTTGTGTATCCATCTGCGCATTCGAATGTGACGAATTTTGCTGTGTCTTTTGGCTTAACCAGGTCTAGTATTTGTTTGAAGCGAACTCCTTCCCACCTGCAGCCTAAGACGCTCCAGCCTTCGACACAGTGGAAGTCGCTTGCAGACTCAACTTTTGGAAGTTTTAGAATGTCGTCCCAGCTCAGCTTCACGGGGTTCTTAGCTTCTCCGTCTATTACTAGAATCCAGCGTTTCAAGTCGATTTTTGGGACGGAACCGGTGATGGTTGGATGCTCTTTTCCCCATCTTAAGAGCCGCTTGATGGGTGTCTGGCCTGGCGGTAGGCTTTTGCCTTTGTTATCTTGATCTTTTGGTGGCATGGTAATTCATTAGAATAGGGAGTCTTTAAGAAATAAAAATCTTGTTTGCTGTTTTGCCTGTTTTGCTTCAGCCTACTGGTATCTGCGTGATATTAGCCATGAACCATCGCATGTCGCTGTGTTTAAATGGCTTAAGCCTTCCCTGCAAGTTCCAAATCTCATGCCGTGCCTTTCAGCTAAAACGCCTACGGTTTTCATTAGTTTAAGCCGTAAGTCTCTTGGCAAGTAAACGTATCTACCGATTTTTTCACCGTTTTCGAAGTAGAGCGGTTTTAGTTTTTCCGCTGTTTTTGGCAGTGTTATGCTGAGTCTTTGCCAGTTGTCTTGCTTGATTTTGTATGTTGAGCTTGTGATGTGTTTAATGCCCATTGAGGCAAGCGTCTTAACCAGGTTCTCCGGGTTATCGTTTATAAAGGGGATTAATGGGTCAATCCGCACGGATGTTGGGATGCCCTTCTCAATTAGGCTTTCAATGGTCTTCAAACGTTCTGATGGTGGAGGAGCATGCGGTTCGATGAGTTTTGCCATATTGTCATCGTCTGTTGTGATAGTCATAGAGACCATCGAAGGAATTTTTCGCAAAAGGTCGATGTCTCTGATAACGAGGTTGGACTTCGTGATTATTTGAATCTTGCAGTCATGTTGGGATAAAACTTCTAGACATTTCCTCGTCAGACAAGTTTTGGCTTCCAAGTTTGGGTAGGGATCTGAGGAATTGGCGATTGATATTAGTTCACCCTTAAGTTTTGCGGCTTCTCTTTTTAGTTTTGGGATTAGATCTTTTTTGGGTCTGCAGTTGAAGAATCTTGGTATGTAGCTTGAAGCATAACAGTAAACACAGGCGTGGTCGCAACCGGTGTAAGGGTTAAAGGTTAGTTTAGGCGGGCAAGTGCAGAGCTTTGAACGCCACGGGTCAAACTCCGTTATCAAACTCACAGCATGTTCCTTCTAACTAGTAAACTGGATTTGCATCGACAAAAACCATTCGCTCTTTGTCTTTTTACGCAGCAGTTTGGCTATGGTGCATAACTTTTCCGATTGGGACGGTTTTGGTTAGTAGGATACTTAAGATATTCGGTTGAAATAGCAGCGAATCAGTTGGTAGTGTATGGATGATTTAGTATGGATGATTTATAGTGTCATTATTCGTGAATTGGGTGAAACAAGTTAAAACGATATCATTTCGATATCTTCTTAGACAAGGTTAACTAAAACGCACAACTTGAAAGATGTGACATAAGTCAATTCAATAATCTTCGTCATTTTTCGCTTGACCAGCACTTCCCATCATAAATATCGAATGATTGTCGTAGTATATTGTTGAATAATATTGAACATTCAATAATTGAGAAGACAAACTTCCCACGAATCGATGGATATTCATCATAGAGAAGAAGCCTGAGCCATCTCTGTTGCCTGTGAAAAAACCTAATTCAACATGCTTCGAAAGTCTTAAATCTGAGCAACTGCTAGATTATCATACTTGCACGGAAGAAGGCGGGCTGATAGGACTCAAGCACGCCGCCGCCGCTCCGTTAACAGCACGGCACGTGTGAGAAAAGACTCAATAAATTGCGTCTGTTCCCCGTTTCCTTACCGTGCACCTTTAGGTCTATGGTTCTTCATTTATGGTATTTAATTCTTGTGGAAAATGGATAACGGAAAAGTTATAGCTGAACCGAAACGAGCTTATTATACTGAGGTGCAAAGGTGCGAAGACCCGATTTGAATAGAATGTGGGAGACATTCATAAAAATACCGACCGAAAATAACCAAATAAGGTTTAGCGTTCTGTTTGATATTGTTAGATTCAAAATACATCCTATGATTTCTAGCTTGACCAATGCTGGAATCATAGAGTGGTATTGTTTTTTGATACATGGCAAAAAAAGTGGCGTTCCTACTACTCAAGATGGCAACGAGGCATATTTTCACATAAGAATGTCGCTCAAAGATGAGAAGCCCGATTTTCCAAAATCTCTTCCAGACTACTGCGTTATGACGAGAAGAATAGAACGAACATGGGTTGAACGTATTTCCATTACTTCGGAATTGATGTTTGATACATCGTTATTTAAGTATGAAGGAATTGAGGAAGTGTGGAGAATAATCGGAGAACAGTCTGAATGGTTCTTGAAAACCTTGAACGCCTACAAGGAGACTGTTGAAATCCCACCTATACATATTGCTGAGTTCTTGCATTACTACTCTAATATGAGCCAATTGCGTGTGGGATAAATGGGGGAAACGGATAGAGGGTTGTTCCACAATTCCTCATAAGCCAGTTTAAGTAATTGACTAAATTGGAAGAAAGCGAAATCAGACGAAAGATGCCCGTTGTCGGGAGATATCTGCAACTTAGGCTTAAATGAGAATTTGAAACTGTGTCTAACTTCACCCAAGGTCACCGAAAGATTGTTTTGCGAGGTTGACAGTTTTAAACGCTCAAGTAAAATCAAAAGCCGCGCACAATTTGAAGTCGATTTTCTGCTATTCTGCGCTCAAAACGACCGAAAAATGAGCGAATTTAATCTTGCAGAGATGGTGCTGGGGGTAAGGTTTGAACCCACATGTCATCTTCTTTCAGCGTCTCGTCAAAAGTGTAAAGAATCTAGTTTCCTAGTTCCAGATCTCTTCCCTTTCGAGCGCCCCGGGCTCTTTTCCTCTCCCCGCACATTGCTTAATTTAGCCCTAAATTTCAAGCCAACCCACACCAGATTCCACTAAATCAAAGACCGAAAAGTTCAACCTACTTATAGGGGGGTCTAGTCACCACAGAGAGCAAAAGCCCAAACCCATAATCACCATGCACAAGCATCTTCGCCCACACACCACAAAGCTTCACCCTTCAAATATCGTCCAGACACTGCCTTTTGCCCGACACCTCAGGCGGTTGGAGGCCGCAGGCTGAGCTGGTCGGCCGAAGCCTTCCAGCTTACACCCCGGCTCCATC
>CAZHWZ010000045.1:0-1385 GCA_964535965.1 uncultured Candidatus Bathyarchaeia archaeon
ACAATCATCCAATTATCGCCCCAACCTAGATTGCATTTTATTCCTTAAAATGTTTCCGATTTACCTTTTTTCTGAATAACGTTACGTCAGGAAAGACTTCAATGCCGTTCCTATACACACACTGCTACACTTTTCCGGTTCAGAAATCTTGAGGTTTATAAGGAAGACGCTGTTAAGGTTGGCGCTGAGGGAAACGCCATCTTGGCTTGCATGGATGAGGGCTGTTGTAAGGAAGAGGACCTGGAAGTATGGTGCGGTCGCCGGGATTTGAACCCGGGTCGTCGGCGTGGGAGGCCGATGTCCTAACCAAGCTAGACTACGGCCGCAATGAATAACGGAATCTTAGCAGAAGAATATGACTAACTTAAACTTTTATTCATTACCCATGAAGTAAAAGAGGAAGTCTGGATTCACAACATACCTTACTTAGAGGTTGTTGCCTCTTTTTCGTGGGCGAATTAAGCTGTCAGAGTGCATCATCTATCATCTTCAACTACAGTGGTCTTTGTTGTTATTCCTCTATGCGCGCGCCTTGATAAGTAGATGGTAGTTATCAAAAAGATTGCTGTTGTGGCTGCAAAGATGTATGCTAGGTTTCGAAAGTTACGCACATTTTCAGAGTAACTCAATAGATGCTCCTGATAAGAAAAGTTCAACGCAAGATAGCTTTGTTGAAGCTGACTGTAATTACCTAAGAAAGCGGCATAGTTGCTTAGAAGATCATAATATGTAAAGTTCAAATTATAAAGATCCATTTGCAATCTGAGATATTTATCGAGCAGTTCGTTGTAAAGATGCAACGTTTTTGAAGAAATTAATGTAATAGTTTGAATACTATGGATATAGGTAAAGTATAAATAAACATATGTCTCGTTTGAAATACCCAATAAAGTTGGAATAATCTCCTCTTCACCGCCAAGGATAATAATTGGATAGTTCATCAATTCGGTGGGGATCTTAACCCTGCAGAAACCAACAGTGTCATCTTCACCAGTCACATTGAAGCGTATTATCTTATTCCCTGTTTCCTCCCCAATTTTGAAACTGAAATCAGAAACAGTTGAGTTACAAATGAAAGTGACGTGATATACTTTACTCTTCAAAATAACGTTGAAATCAGAAAATATTCCCATCAGAGGGTAGTCGTCCTGGTTGTCTGCATTTATAGGATAGGGTTCATCTCCTATTCCATCACTATTTAAATCTTGCCCCGTGTAGTTAGTCCAGTAATTACCTTCATTGCTATAATTCCAAACACTAACTGAGTCGCTCGACGCTTGAACTGCATCATGGAAGTTGTTATGGAAAAACATATTGCCGTTACTATAAAAGTAAAGGCTGACTCCATAGTAGTTATCTGAGATAATGTTGCCTGAAAACACGTT
>CAZHWZ010000045.1:1485-12136 GCA_964535965.1 uncultured Candidatus Bathyarchaeia archaeon
CTAGAAGAGTAAAGGCTGACTCCATAGTAGTTATCTGAGATAATGTTGCCTGAAAACACGTTGTTACTAGAAGAGTAAAGGCTGACTCCATAGTAGTTATCTGAGATAATGTTGCCTGAAACTACATTATTAGCAGAATAAATGATGACAAGCCCCTTGTAAATGTCTGCAATTTTGTTGTTATGTATGATGTTGCCCCCTCTAGAAACTACAGCTATCCCACTTATGAATGGAACTAAGCCGACTTTCTTTATAGTAAAGCCCTCGATGTTTACATCATCAGCCGCTATGGAAACCACGTATATAGCTTTATAACCACCATAAATAATTGTTAAGTCTCTGTTTTCTCCGATGAGAGATACACTTTTGTTGATAACAATGTCTTCATAGTATGTTCCGTTGTGCACAAAGATCGTGTCTCCAGGAGTTGCAATGTTGATGGCTTCTTGTATTGTTGAATATCCTGTTGGAATGCCAACATGGATTACGTCTGGGCTCCCCTTTACAGATATCTTCCACTCTCTCAGAGACAGTATGGACAACAAATACAGGATCAGAAATAAAGTCGAAACAGCTTTCTTCAATTCGATCACGTCCTCTTCTGTTAGCAGACAGAATTATTAAAACGTTAAGGTGAAACGCATAACAATCATTCTCGGGAGAGCACTTTTCCCAGCATGACAGAACATGCGACAGCCATAGAAAAGGCAGGAACGAAAATTATTGGGTTGATAATAGGTTGCATGAAATTCCATAAAATCGCCGTGTATGATGCAACTACTATGAATACTAGTATGCAAATCTTGATGATACTTAGTTTAGCTACGGATATTTCCGATAGGCCTTGAATGGTGCGTAGCAAATTTTGTGCTTGTTTTATTTGCTGGTCTGTCGCCAAGACCACAAGATTTTTGTCACTGTCCTGGAACTTGAAACTTGAAAGCACATATCTTTGTAACTCCCAAGGCTTCTTCTTTGGCAAAATCCGAACAATGTTGCTTTTCTCCAATTTTTTTAAGATCGTTTGAATTTTACGGACAAACTGGATGTCATTTGTTCTTTCTTCTCCGTATAATCTTTTTATTATGTCTTTAACATCTGGAAAATATAGTTCCAGTTGAAAGGATGCAATTGCCTTTACAAGTTCATATTGATATTCGCCTTCTCGCAAACGTAGATTGCCATTTTTATAATCTGCGCTCAGAGCTTCTTGCAGAAATCGTATTTCACTCGGTGTTAGCCTATGTTGAGACAAACTGTTTTCTCCTATTCAATAATTTCAGTTGAAAGAACATAAAAACGCTTCGCATCGAGAATGTTGGTTTTTAACATTTATTAGCAGTTTTAAGCCCTATCACTTTTGTTTTCAACGAAGTCTATGGAAAAAATCCGTAAGTTATTCAACGAGAATAAATACCTAAGGGTATTTAACGATGGCTAATTACACGAACCAGCTCATTTTACGTTCCTTACCTTTGCGCAAAAAATACAGGAGTCACTTTGAAATTATAGCTTTAATGCTAGAGGCTGTAAAGGGTAATGGCGCAACTCCGTTTTCCATAATGAAGCATGCGAGTATGAATGGTGCACAGCTTAAGAAGTACTTGGAATCTCTTACCGAGATGGACTTCATTGAGATGGAAGTAAAAGATGGAAGAGTTTTATATAGGACTAGTGAGAAAGGACTCGACTTTCTAAGGCAATATTATGTTTTGCTGGAAATGTTATTGAATGCATACGCTCCAAATAAGCAGACAACATTGTTTATCAAGCTGAATAAGCCATATTTAACAAACCACAAAACTTTGCGACACGTTTTGCAACCCAGTTTACAAGATGACTGTAACCCACTTCTTGCTACTTTAACAGAGCGGAAAGGCAAGCGGAATTGACGATTTTCACGCTTCTATTCCCTTCTCCTTTCGATTTTAAGCGTGTTCCGCTTGCCCCGCAAACTGAGAAAACAAAAATGAGCCAAGTTTGCAGGATGCGGATTATGGTGCGATTCAATCTCTCTAATTTTGCAAAAATCCGGGAACACACTGACGCGCATTACTTTCCACTATTCAATTGCATAGCTTAGTGCTTTTTAAGTAATTGCAGGTTAAATCACAATGTAAAAAATGAAATCGCTATTTCCATAAAACATTAAAGAATAGCTGTCCACTACACTTAACTGTGGAGAAATACTGTTGACTCGGAAAATCACTTACGCTAATGCTGGCGTTGATAGAGAGTTAAGAGTTGAATCCAAGAGAGCATTAGAGATTTTGGAGAAAACCTACAGATTCAGTCGATACGGCGAAGTTGTTCAACTTCCCTTTGGAAACATTTTTCCTTTAGGAGAAAATCAATTTTTAGACTTGGTTATTGAAGGTGTAGGCACGAAGGTGCTTGTTGCACAGTTAGCCGAGAAATATGACACTATAGGAATTGATGGTGTTGCAATGGCTGTTAATGACGTTATAAGGTCTGGCGCAAAGCCTTTAGCGGTTGTGGATAATATTCACGCACAAGTTTCAGAACCCGCCTTAGTTAAAGAGTGGATGGAGGGCGTTGCGAAGGGCGCGGCGGAGGCCGAATGTATTGTGCCGGGCGGGGAGATAGGTGATGTTGCAGAATTGATAAAGGGCTTGGTTAAAGGCAAGGGCTTCGACATGGTTTTTGCAGCAATAGGTGATGTTACCAGAGAAAAAATAATTTCTGGAAAGAACATAAAACCTGGCGACACGATCATAGGTTTGCGAAGTTCTGGAATTCACAGTAACGGAATAACCTTTGCAAGAAAAATTCTTTTCAAGCAGTGGGGTGGAAAATATGAGCCCTACGACATCCCAGATGGATTAGACAGAGAAATAGTCTATGAAGTTTTAGAACCAACCAGGATATATGTTAAGCTATTGCTTAAGGTTGTGGAAGAGCTTAAGGTAAAAGCCTCAGTGCACATAACAGGCGATGCCTACTTAAAATTTGACCGCTTAACAAGGTTTTCAAAAAGCGTAGGTTTTGAAATTGACAATTTTAAGCCGCAGCCAATTTTCGAGTTGATTCAGAAAACGGCTTCAGAGCTTGGCGGTATCATGACTGATGAAGAGATGCTTAAGACTTTCAATATGGGATGGGGCTTCGCGATAATAGTGGATAAAGCGAGTAAGGACAAGGCAATAGATGTCTTAGAAAAAACTGGGGTGCAAACTGAACATATAGGTCGTGTAACGGATTCTGAAGGAATAAAAATTCTTTATAAAAATAGGAAAATCATCTTGAAATAGGGTTTGCCTCGTTAATGATAAAAGCGTTTAAATTCCCTGAAATTCAAACTTAACCTATGAAATATCGATTAAGAATAGAAGTTAGCTTAAAGCCGGGGCACAGCGACCCTGAAGGCGAAACCACAGCTCGATTATTGAAGGAACTCGGCTATAAAATCGAAACCGTGAATGTAGGTAAGGTTTATAGCCTGGTTCTTAAAGCCGATTCACGCAAAGAGGCTGGAATCAAGGCTGAAGAGATGTGTAAGAGACTTTTGGCAAATCCAACCAAAGACAATTACATGATTGCGATTGAGGAAGAGAAATGACAGCAAGCCTCTACATCCGCAGAAAAACACCATTTCCACTATTTGAAATAAACATACTCAAGGCCGTAGACGACCAACTTTTGGAAATGAGCCGCGAACTTGGCATAGGCTTGAACCTGCAAGAAATGAAGGCTATTCAAGGCTATTTCCGGAAACGAGAGCGAAACCCCACGGACGTGGAGCTCCAAACCATAGGGCAAACGTGGTCTGAACACTGCTTCCACAAGACCTTCAAAGGCAAAATAGAGATAGACGGAAAGAAAATAGACAGCCTCTTCAGAACGTACATTATAAAAGCCACCGAAGAAATCAATCCTCGCTGGTGCTTCTCAGTTTTTGAAGACAATGCAGGAATAATCCGTTTTGACAAGGATTATGGAATAGCGGTTAAAGTTGAAACCCACAATCATCCATCCGCCATAGAACCTTTCGGCGGTGCAGCCACAGGCGTGGGCGGGGTAATTCGCGATATTTTGGGCGTCTGGGCAGACCCCATTGCGTGTACGGATGTTTTAGGTTTCGGACCCTTAGATTTTGATTACGAGAAACTTCCACTAGGCGTGAAGCATCCGAAATACGTTTACATGGGCGTCGTGGCGGGCATAGGAAGCTATGGCAACAATATGGGAATTCCAACTGTGAATGGGGCCGTATACTTTGATGAGAGCTATGTTGGAAATGTCGTTGTTTACTGCGGATGCATTGGAATCTTACCGCTGAAAAAGTTTAGAAAAAACGCCAAGCCCAATGATATAATTGTTTTGGCTGGAGGAAAAACTGGTCGAGATGGCATCCATGGCGTAACCTTCGCATCCGCTGAAATAACGGAAAAATCAGAAGAGATATCTAGACCCGCGGTTCAAATTGCAAATCCCATTGAGGAAGAAAAGCTGAAAAGAGCCATAATTGAGATTCGAGACCGTGAGCTGGCATCGGCAATAACAGACCTAGGCGGTGGCGGCTTGTCATCAGCTGTTGGCGAAACCGCAAAGAAGTTTGGCTTCGGCGCCGCTGTTGAGCTTGAAAAGGTGTCGCTGAAGTATCCTGGTTTGGCTCCCTGGGAAATTTATGTTTCAGAATCGCAGGAAAGAATGCTTTTAATGGTGCCTCCGGAAAACCTTGACCGAGTTTTAGAAATTTTTGAGAGGGAAGATGTTGAGGCCAGAGCCATTGGAAGATTCGCATCGGATAAAGTTTTGCGAATATATTATCAAGGCGAAAAAGTTGCGGAGATGGATATTCGATTCCTTTTTGAACCCCCAAAAGCCACAAGAACAGCAGATTATAGGCCCACGATTTTTGAGGAGCCAGTATTTCCAGAGCCAGAAGACCTAACCAAAACACTTTTACAGCTTTTAGCTTCACCCAACATCTCAAGCAAAGAAAGTGTAATACGCACTTATGATCATGAAGTGAAAGGAAACACCGTTCTTAAGCCTTTACATGGCGAATATGGTGGGCCTAATGATGCGGCTGTTATAAAGCCTTTAAAGGAATCATGGAAAGGCATAGCAGTCTCATGTGGAATGAATCCAAATTACGGAAAAATTGATGCTTATTGGATGACTGCTTCCGCGATAGATGAAGCAATAAGAAACAACATCGCTGTGGGCGGCAGAAGGATAGCCCTCCTTGACAACTTCACATGGGGAAACCCAGAGAAACCAGAAAGACTGGGCAGCCTCGTAAGGGCTTGCGAGGCATGCTACGATTTTGCAACTGCTTTTAAAACACCTTTTATCTCGGGGAAAGATAGCCTCTACAACGAGTCTCCACTTGGACCAGTAACACCGACCCTCTTAATCACAGCCCTGGGCATAGTTCCAGATGTTCGCTCAGTGGTTTCGATGGACGTTAAGACGCCAAACAACTTACTCTACATTGTTGGTCAAACCTTCAGAGAGTTGGGTGGTTCAGAATATTATAAACTGAAGGGTTTTATTGGGAAAACTGTGCCAAAGGTGCGACCAACCCAAGCTAGAAAAAGTTTTAGGGCTATTACTAAAGCCATTGATTTGGGACTTGTTAAGGCATGCCATGATTTGTCTGAAGGGGGCTTGGCTGTGGCTGCTGCGGAGATGGCTTTTGCTGGTGGGTATGGTATGGAATTGGATTTGCGAAAAGCTCCCGTTAAAGCCTTAAACCGCAACGATTTCATTTTGTTTTCAGAATCTAACAGTCGCTTTTTAGTGGAAGTTTCAGAGAAGGCAAAAGAGGATTTTGAGGCTTTAATGAAAGGCAAGGCTTATGCAGAGATAGGTAAGGTTACTAAAAACCCACGGTTATGCATTAAAGGATTAAACGGGGAGATCGTTGTGGACGCCCCGCTGGTTGATTTGTTGGGAAGCTGGAAAAGAACGTTAAGCAGCGGGGTTTAAGTCATGAAACGCGAGGAGATTAAAGTTTGCGTTTTGCGCGTGGGCGGAACAAACTGCGATGCGGAAACGAAGCGTGCCTTTGAAGAGTTAAATGTTCAGGCTGAAATTCTGCATGTGAACGAACTGATTAAGAGCCGAAACTTGCTGGAATATCATGTTTTAGTTATCCCCGGAGGCTTCTCTTACGGGGATTATGTGCGGGCTGGGGCTATTTGGGCTAAGTGGATATTGGCAGAGTTGGGCAAGGAGTTGAAAGCTTTTGTTGAGGAAAATCTTCCAATTCTTGGCATTTGCAACGGTTTTCAAGTGCTTGTTGAGGCTGGTTTGCTTCCGAGCTTTGAAGGAATAAGCCAGTACCCAGAAGCTGCTTTGGCAACTAATTTTCCGCCAGGCTACAACTGTCGCTGGGTTTACCTTAAGCATGAAAACAAGGGAAAATGCATGTTTACATGGAAAATTCCGAAGGGAAAAGTCTTGCGAATTCCGATGGCGCACTCAGAAGGCAGATTCATATTCGCAAAAGAAAAGGAAAAACAACTTTTGGAAAGGCTTTACGAGAATGATCAGCTGGTTTTTCGCTACTGCGATAGGGATGGTGAATATGCGGAAGGTTGTTTTCCAATAAATCCAAACGGTTCTTTCTATGATATAGCTGGAATATGCAACCCTGAAGGAACGATATTTGGTTTGATGCCACATCCAGAAAGAGCTTTTTACTGGTGGCAGCAACCAGACTGGACAAAACAAGAATGGATGCCACAGTACGGTGATGGAAAGCTAATCTTTGAAAGTTTAATCGAACATCTAACCAAGAAGTTCTAAATCTTTAAGGCCCGGGAGACCCGGTCTAGCACCCATTTTCATTATGCATCTTGAAGCAACAAAATTGCCCAAACTTCCACACTCGTAAAGACTCTTGTCACTAATCAAGCCGTAAAGAAAGCCTGCGCAGAAAGCATCGCCAGCGCCAGTCGTATCCAAAACTTTCACCTTAAAAGCATCTATCAGATGGCTTTCCTTTCCATTCGTTACAAAGCAGCCTTTACTGCCCATTTTTACAGCAACCATCTCCACACCTTTTTTGATCAGAAACCCGGCGCCTTTCCTATAATCAGCCTTGTTAGTCAATAGTTTAAGTTCGCTTAGATTTGGCATTAAAACAAAAGTCCGCTTTACTATTGGTTCAAGCGTCGTCGATCCTTTTCTAGCGTATAATTCTCCAGGGTCAAGGCTTATTCTAACGGTTTTGGGAAGCACCTCAACCAGCTTTTTCTGGGCTTGGAAGGATTTTTCTCCAACGAAGGATGTTAAATGCAGAAACTCCGTCTGAAAAGCATATTCCTTGTTTATTTCGTTAAATTCTACTGCATCGTTTACGCCTGGATCAACATATAATGCCCGTTCGCCTCTCTCGTCTACAAAACCCATGACCGTGCCGCTTCTGCCACTTTTTGCATGAATTATGCCATCTGTGCTAACGCATTCCTTGCGAAAATCTTCGATTAACAGTTTGCCTTCTCTGTCATCAGCAACCTTTCCTATAAAGCCCGCTTTGCAGCCGAGCCTCGCCAAGCCTACGATAGTGTTGGCTGCTGAGCCTCCACAAGCTTCCTCACAATTTATTATGAAGCTTTCTTCTTCTGCGTTGGCTATTTTGTTTACTTTAAAAAGTTTGTCAACGTTTAGAGCGCCGAATCCAACAGCATCAAAACGCTTCATGGAAACAGCTCACGCAGATAAATCTTATAATCGCCGAGTTTTCCACCGTAATTTCCAGCAGAAACCTTTACCACACCGTCAACGCCTACGGCTGCCCCTATACCAGATTTCATAGCCTCTTTCACAACCTTCAACGAAACCCCATTAATCACTACCTCCGGAATGTAGCCAACGCCTTCAGGAACCTTTGACTCTTTGCCAAGTTTTTGCTTCAATGATGGGCAGTACGGATGGTTTGTTGTCGGCCCTATCCACGGATAGCGCGTTTCAGGTTTTGAACCGGCAGAACAGATGTCGAAGGGTGTTATTACGCCTTCGATTTCATGTATTGCCTCTAAGGCTTTTCTTCCAGCCCCTTTAAGAGCCTCCTTAGTCTTGCACATTATCCAGAAGTTAGCGCCCATGATACCGCGGGCATATCCCAAACAGCGTTCGATTATGAAGCCCGGAGCCATAATGGGGACAACTATTACTTCACGTCCATGACGTTTTTCCACCCACTCATAGCCGTCTCCGCAATGGCCTACACGCTCCATCATGTCTATTTTTTCTTCAGCATCCAGTAGAGCATCAAAAACTGCGGTAAAAGGCTTGACGAGGATGTCTTGGCGGATTCTATGAGAAAGCTCGATTTCAAACTTTTTTAAGGAGTCGGAAAAGGGTTTTTTAGTGTCTATTCCTCCCCAAAACTGCAGTATGGCGCCTTTGCGCTTGTCTGGCGTTTCTTTTTCGCTCAGCCATTTTTCGATTCCGCCTTCAACCCTGCCGATAACTATGGATGGTGTGGCCGTGGCATCTTCGGCTGCTTTCCTTAATATTTCTTCGTCGTCGGCTGTAACAATTATCCGACAGAAGATTCCCTCAAAAGCCTCTGCATAAGTATCCTCGATTAATGCTTTTTTAACCATCCATTATCCCAGCCTTCCGATGGCTTCTCCTCTAACCTTCTTTCTAAACTCGTTACTTTCTTTGGCTAGAACCTCCATATTTTCGCTTGTTATTATTTTAACTTTGGGCAATCCTCTGGGATATAGCTGGAAAAGGCTGTTGAGCAAGGTTTGGTTAATTTGGCTTTTGCTTAGTGTTTCGCGGCTCCAGTTTTCAATAACGCTTAGTGTTTGCTGTTTTCCGAATCTGCTAAACACATCTGCGATCACAGCGGTTACTATGCTGTTTTCGGATAAAACTGCGATTTCAGCGTTTTTTATGGCGTATTGATTACCATTAAAAGAGACAGCTAAACCGCCGCTATCCTTTACAAGCCTAAAGGCATCAATGTCTGTTATGCTATCACCAATATACATCACATTCATGAGTGCCATGCCCACCTTCCGCACGGCATCTTTTACAGCTTCAGCCTTTTCGCCACCTCCTACGGGATTAACCTCGTTTAAAATTCTTCCAGAATCCATGCTTGCCATTTCCTTCCAGAAAATCTCGTCGAGCCGCTGAATTGTTTTCTGATCTTTTTCTGAAAAATCTTTTACGGATTTTGCCCCGCTAGGAATCTCGATTAAGGGCATTTGCGCGATTTCTTTTGCCATTTCCTTCAGTTTAGCTTTTTCTTTTTCTGCCAATGCATATTTGTCAATGCTAAGTCTTGTGCAATAGGTGTTTTTGTATGGAAAGTTTAGGGCGTTGCATAGTGCCTTTATGTAATGTTCGTAGCTTGTGCTGACGATAAAGGCATCGGCAATCTTTCTCACATAATTTAGCGTATTCTTTACATTTGCAATTAAAACTAGGCTTTTGGCTGAGAATTCCCGCATTTTCTCGTCTGTAACCCCGTAAGCTTTGAGGAAGGGTAAAATGAGCTTTAAAGTGTCGCCAGCCTTATAACGCGGTCTTTTTAAAACGTCTGCAAGCACATCATCATACTTGCTTATGACAGTGAACAGTTTATCGCCGTCTGGAACAAAATGCGATGTTACTTCGAAGGCGTTATCATTTTGGGAGATAGGCCCCTCACAGTCGGATACGAAAACTCTTTTCACTTTTGGCGCCTCAGTTTCTCCATGTGCTTTATGCTTTTTTCTATGTGATGTTCTGAGGCTATGTCTGTTCTGTGCCAAAGAGCCCCGCCTTTTATGGCTTTTATGCCTTCCAGAGAGATTTGTCTGGCTTCTTCGATGTTGTCGCCTACACCTACAACACCTACAGCTCTGGATTTTAGGGCGTAGGTTTCGCCGTTCCGCAGTTCCATAGACGCTGGATATATACGGATTTTATCCCCGTACTTCTTAGTTAGCTTATACGCTTTTGTTAAGTCAACTGGCGTGTCAATTTCACTTTTGTTTACGAGATTTGGAAAAGTATCTATGTAGCCACCGTAGTTCGGTGGAGCTTTGTAGGTTACAACTGTTGCCGCCTTCATCAATTCGACCCGTGTTAAATTCCCTTCTAAAATTTTGAAGCAAACATCCACAAAATCGTCTCTTAAAGTGGGGAGAATGTTTATTATTTCAGGATCTCCGGGTCGACTGTTGTTTTCAAGGATTTTCGATTCCTTGCCCGTGTGCATAAAAGCCACATAGAAAGGTACGCCTCTCAAGCCCGTGCTGTCTCCTACCTTTTCTTTCCACTTTTCGAAAAGCATTTTGACAATTGCCAATTCCCTTTCCCTATCAGCGTCTGTTAGGAAGGGCAAAACTTCGCCAGCATCCTTGTAGGAACCCATTCCTCCCGTGTTTGTCCCTTTATCGTCGTCGAAAGCGCGTTTGTAGTCTCTTGTGTCGGGCAAGGGAACAAGGTGTTTTCCGTCGCAGAAGGCTTGAAAGCTTGATTCTTCTCCTTCGATTTTCTCTTCTATTATTACTTGGCCGTGTTGGAAGTTTGCTAGGAAATGTTCGAAGAGCTGTTCGCGGGTTGTGAAGTGGTCTCCCCAGACGCCTACGCCTTTTCCAGCGGCTGGCTTGTCCGGTTTTACAACAGTCTCATTCTTAAGTTCATCAAGCCAACTGTAAACAGCTTTTTT
>CAZHWZ010000046.1:0-12051 GCA_964535965.1 uncultured Candidatus Bathyarchaeia archaeon
GCTTGCAGTTTTCTTTTAGGATTCCGCCGTGGAACTCTTTTTTGTAGAGCAGTTTTGTGGCTTCATCCGCTTTGAGGTCGTGCTGATCCTTTACTTTCATCTGTTCGACGATTTCGATGGCTGGATATTCGCCGAATCCTTCAACTGTAATCATGGAAATCGGCTTTATTTCCCTCACTTTTTTTGGCTTTATGCCAAACTCTTTTAAGACCTCTGGCTTTTCTTGCAGGTCCTTTAGCGCTAGCCAGTCGTAGGGTGCGTGGGCTGGAACACTGTAGACAACGCCTGTGGCGTGTGCTGGGTTGACAAACCAGCCTGGGAGTATGAGGAGTTTGTCTTTTGTCACAGGGTTTTCGAAGGTTTTTCCTATGAGTTCTTTGCCTTTCAGTGTTCGCTTTACTTCTATCGTTCTTCCCTGTTCTCTGATTTTTTCAGCTGCTTCTTTGCTTATTATCCACTTTTCGTTTTCAACTTGGGCTTCCGCGTATGTGGCTTCTGGGTTTATCCATATGTTTGTTATGCCATAGATTGTTTCTGGTCTGAATGTGGCTGCTGGTAGGTAGGTTTCCTTGTCAAGTTTGAACTTTATTAGCGTGTACTCTTCTGGTGTGACTCCTTCTCCTACTTGGCGGTCGTGGTCTCCTGTTGGGCTTCTGCATTTTGGGCACCATACAACTGGATGCGTCCCTCTTGTGACGTAGCCTTTTGCTCTTAGGTTTTCGTATTGCCATTCTATGAATTTTTGATAGGTGGGCATTACTGTGTTGAACTCTCTTCTCCAATCAACTGAGAAGCCTGCCTTTTTGGCGGTTGCTCGGCTTTCGTTTGTGTAGTATGTTGCCATATAGATTGGGTCAGAGAATTTTTTGAGTTCCTCTTCTGGAACGCCGTCAACTTCAATTAAAGCCTTGATAAATTCCTTGTCGCCTTTTGTGACGCGCATACTTGCTCCTGCTAGTGGTTGGCCTGTCCAGTGCCATGCCCATGGAAATAGCACGTTGTAGCCTTGCATTCGTTTGAAGCGTGCGTATGCGTCTACTCGCGATGCCGTGAAGGCGTGGCCTACGTGTAGTGGGCCGTTCATGTATGGGTATGGAAAGGTTATGAAGAACTTCTTTTTGTTTGGGTCTGGGTCTGCCTCGAAGACTTTTACATTTTCCCAGGCACTTTGCCATTTTTCCTCGATTCGTTTTAAAAATTCCATAAAGGTTTCTAGGTTGGTTTGAGGGGTATTAAAGGTTTTGTTTTCACGGGTTGAGAACGTAGTCCCTCACATTTGACACCGTAGACTAATCTATGCAAACTTGCATTAATCTTTTACTCTGAATTTGGTAGTTTAGCCCCCTCTATAAATAGGCTCGTATGTCGTTTGACGTATGCTTGTTACAGTTAGTAGCCATATAGTTTTTGGCAAAAAGGTTTTCCATTAAAGTCTTATATGCGATTTTCATTTTTAAGAACTGCAATAAGGGTGAACGTGTTGGCGAAAGTTCTGGTCGCTTATGAGTCAAAGTATGGTAACACTAAACTTGTTGCGGAAAAAATCATAGAAGGAATCAAGGAAGTTGGGGATATAGAAACTATGCTTAATGAACTCAAGGAAGTTGACTTGAATGCGGTCTCAAGTTATGATGCGATTTTGGTAGGTTCTCCGAATCACATTGGAGGACCAACTAGAGGCATTAAGAAGTTTATCGATAAGCTTGGAAAACTTAACCCTGGTGAAAAACTGTTTGCCGTTTTTGATACTTACCTTGGCAAGGACTTTGAAAAAGCAGTGAAGAAAATGGAGGCGAGAATAACCGAGAAGATTTCTAAATCCAAACTGTTGAGTCCTGGATTATCGATAAGAGTCCAAGGAATGAAGGGGCCAACCTAGAGACTGAGCTCCCCAAATGCAAAGAGTTTGGAAACAAAATAGCAACCCAAGTTAAAACTAGTCATTAGGGATAATCTATGTCAATAAGGAAAAGTTGGTCTGAAAAATTGAAGGAGAGCAAGGGTCTGCCGAAGGTGGAGAAAATTACTGATAAGATGAGTAAAAGGTGGGGTTCTGGCACGGTGGTTATTCCGGCGCCGATGGAAGTTGATGAAATTATGAGAAGTGTGCCTGAGGGAAAACTTGTTACAATTAATGAAATTCGTTCTGTTCTTGCTAAAAGACATGGAGCGACTATTGGTTGTCCCATAACTACTGGTATTTTTGCCTGGATTGCGGCTAATGCCGCTGAAGAACAGAGACAAAAGGGTGAGAAGGACATTACTCCTTACTGGCGCACGCTGAAAACTGGTGGAGTGATAAACGAGAAATATCCCGGCGGAGCCGAAGCCCAAAAGAAACTTTTGGAAAAAGAAGGGCTCAAAATAATCAAAAAAGGCAAAAAATACATAGTAGCCGACTACGAAAAAACGCTAGCAAAAATATAGTGTGTGCAATTGTACACTTAACTTCAATGGTCGCTGAGAAAGCATATAAAAACAAGAGAGAACAAATTTAAATAGGTGCTCCATTAAAAATTGCTTCTTTGGGGGCAATTCCACAGCCAAAAAGTGGAGACTAACCTCTTAACTGGTCCCAATTATTCAAGAACGATGTTAAATCCAATCGACTCTTTCTTACTTCCAAGGCTTTTCCCTCTTCCAACTTAAAATAGAAAAACCATTTCTGATTTTTTGTATCAAAGTAGAATCTATCAGCATGTTTTTCAATCCATAATGAAGGAACTATAAGATAATTTATCTCGGCTCCTTCTCTAAGGGTAAATATGTAAAAAACATCTTTTCTTTTAGTACGATCAAAAGGTTCCTTCCTTATCTCTTGCCAATAAACTCCTTGCTCCGGGTAAAACTTGCTTTCTTTCACCTGAATTGAAATGAATCTCATGTCAGTCGCTGCTATCAAATCAATCCCAGCATCAATAAGAGGAATAAAAATATTATATCCGCGTCTAAGCAATTCAGCAGCCACTTGCAGCTCACTCGCTTTCCCTTGTTTAGCTGTTTTAACTCCTTTAGTTTGCATTTCAATTCCACGAAATCAATAACAAGGTATTTTGCTCATAAGTATGCTACTTTTATTAAACAATTTGCGCTTTAATGTTCTAACTGTTTCCGCAAAATTTCTTCTGTTTTTTTGATTGCTTCTGGCAGTTTTTCGATCTGTGTTCCGCCGCCTTGGGCGAAGTTGGGTTTTCCGCCGCCTCCGCCGCCTATGATTGCTGATGCTTCTCTAACCATTTCGTTAGCGTTTACGCCTTTTTCCACAGCAGTTTTTCCAGCCATAACCATTATTCTTGCGTTTTTTCCGTCTGTTCCGTAAAATATTGCGACTGTTGCTTCGTCTTTTTTAATTATTTCGTTTGCTGTTTGAACCATGCGGTCAACATCAATTGATTTCTTAAAATCTCGCATTACAGGCTTGATTCCCTCTATTTGTCTCGTTGTCTCTATTTCTGGTCTTGCCCCCATAACTGCACTTTCTCGTATCGCTATCTCTTTGATGAGTCTTCTTCTTTCTGCATTTGCTTCCTTCAATTCCTTAACAAGCCTTTCAGTTTTTTTATCCAACTTCTCCAGAGGAGCGTTCAAAATTTCTGAAAGCTTCCAAAGCAACTGCTCATTTTTCTGCACAGCCTTTAAAGCTGGAATTCCAGTAGAATAGACTAGTCTTTCTACGCCGTCTTGAACTCTTTCTGTGTGGGTAATTTTGACAAAACCAATCTCGCCCGTGCTTTTCAAATGCGTTCCACCACATGCCTCAACATCCCATTCTCCAATCTTCACAACCCGAATTTCTTTGCCTGGAACTGCTCCGCCCTGATACAATCTAAAGCCGTAGCGGTTTTCCGCTTCGCTTCTAGACATCCAAGCAGTCTCAACCTCGATATTTTGCAGGATTGCCTGATTCGCCAACGTCTCTATTTTGTGGATTTCTTCTGGCGTCAGTCTGCGGTAATGTGAAATGTCAAGTCTAGAGCTTTCAATGCCCTTTTGTGTTCCAAACTGCCAAACGTGCTGTCCCAACACACGTCTAGCCGCTCCATTAATCAGGTGGGTTACAGTGTGATTCTTCATAAGACTGTATCGCTTTTCCCAGTCAATCACGCCTCTGGCTTTACTGCCTTCCTTCGGAGTAACTGCACCTTTTACCTTGTGAACTATCACTCTGCCAACTTTTTGGACATCAACAACCTCAGCTTTTTTTCCATCAAATATAAGATAACCGTTGTCTGCTGGTTGTCCTCCGCCCTCTGGATAGAAGCACGTTTTGTCTAAAGCAACATACTCGCCGTCTATCGCTTTGAGAACTTTTGCCTCAAACTCTCTCATGTATTGGTCTTTATAGTATAACTGTTCTGTTTCTGGTATGTTTGCCACAGCTGTTTCGAGCCACTCTTCTGGTTTAGCTTCCTCCTCTACCGGTTTGGATACTTGCATATGCCTCTGGGCAATTAAACCGTAGAAATTCTCCGGAACTTCCACCTTCAGGCCCTCGTTTTCTGCAGCTTGCTTAACGATTTCAGGTGAAAGCCCGTGAGAATCATACAGCTCGGTTAAAGTTTCAACAGGTATTTCCTTCACGTTTTTTGTTTTCAGTTCGCTGGAGATTCGCTTTACTAGACCTTCGCCTCTCTTAATAGTTTCCTCGAATTTTTCTTCTTCAACCGAAAGAATTTCCATTATTTCGTCTCGCATATCCTTCAGATGCGGATAGTCTTTAGACCAGAAGTTGATTTGCCTGTTCATGATGTCATATAGCCTGTCCGAGATGCCTAACATTTTCAGTAGCCGGTAGATTCTCCGGAAGAGGAGCCTTGCTAAGTATCCTTCTTGAATGTTTGATGGGACAACACCTTCAGAAAGTATGAAGCTTAAACATTTTGTGTGGTCTGCAACCGCGAAAACATTTTCTATTGGAAGCAAAAACTCGTCCAACTCATTTGTCTCGATTCCAACCATTTCTGCTATTTTCCTTCGGGCTTCAAGTCTGCTCGCCGTCTTATCAAAGCTTACTAGACCTGAAACTTTCGCCACTTTCACCAATAAATCATTGTCAATCTTGCTTATCCCAGCCATACCAAAAATTTCGTCAAGCAATTTGCCGTAAACAGCGTGAAAACCACTAGGCGCACCTTGAGAAAGCCATGCATATCTGTCTATGCCATAACCAGTGTCAACCGTCCGTATTGGTAACTTAACAAATTCATCGTTGACAACTTTGTACTGCATGAAAACGAGCGTGGCAACCTCTAACCCTCGAATGACACATTCAACGCATGGTCCCGCATTCCCGCCGCCCGACCAGACTTCCTCTTTATAAGTTACCTCTTCAGACTTTGCGCCCAAATCCTTAGTAATGAACTCGTGATGATACCTCACGGTCTGGTCTTTCCAGTAAACCTCTTTATCTTGGTAGTTAAACGCGTGATGCCCGCCCATCTCGAAAATCGTTAGGTATTTTCCGAAGGTAGGTCCGGTGTTGGCTATGTCCACGAGGCGGATGCAGGGCTGAGCAATCACGAGTGGATTCGCTGGCGGCGGAGCAATACCCTCAGTCACGTATGGCTGAAAATCGATTATGCTTGCATGGGTTAGGTAAATGTCGTCTCTCCATCTCGCTACCACAGGGTAAGGCTTTATGCGGGTATGCCCACGTTTTTCGAAAAAAGATAGAAAAGCCTCACGCATCTCACGCAAACTATAGCTTTTTCTTGTTGGCGGATTATTTATGAAAGCGTAAGAGGCACAGCCTTCCGGTCTTGCTTCCCCACAAGTTTTCTGGTCTGGATTCTGTGTCCAAAAATATTGCCCGCACCTGGGACAAAGCTTCCTAAAGAAGCCTACCTCTTTAAAGAAAGGAAGGCTGTACTCCTTTGCTGGGAACTTTTTCAATTTTTAAACGCTCCAATAACCCATGTAATCCATAGGTTTTCAAAGGATTAACGAGATACACAAATTTAAACTATTTCGCTATCCTACTTTGAAGCCGAGCACAAAACCAACGATGAAGCTTCCTATGAAAGGAATAAGAGATATTACGCCAATAAGCCATGAAAATGCCGAACTCGCCATTCCAAGCGAATTTGCTAAAGCAGTCCATAGTGCCTCATAGTTTATGCTGATTATTCCTTTTACGCCTAGATAAAGAAGTGCGATTATGAATATGCCTATTATGATGACTATTAGTTTGCTTATTTTCTTGACAGCGAACCCAACTATGAAGCCGCCTATTGCACCTATGCCCAACTGGTAACCTAAGGAAGGTAAAATTTCGCTCATCTAAACCCTTCTTTTCGCCTATGCTATCATAAATTTCATTTAAATGTGTTTTGCTAATAAGACACCGAGGCAAGCGGACGAGAAGAAGGTGAAAACACGGACATAACAGACATATACATGCTAAACCTTATGCTAACTCTATGCATGTTCGCTGTTTTAATTTTCCGAGCTTGGATTGAATTGAAGAATTATCGCATGATGTGGAGAGAGTTAGAATGGAGGCAGACATATCAAACCATGGGACGCATCCTCAGAGCAGAGAAAGAACTATTTTCAAAAGTAGACGGCGGCGAGGAACTTTATCAAATGTTGTGCGAAATCTTCAAGGTGAACGAGCGCAAAACCTAGGGAAAATGCCAATCTTCAATTAACCCTTTAGTCATTATGCGATGCTTCTCCATTCCATAACGCCTAAAAGGCTTGGTTAAGTGCCTCTGAGACCTTGTTGAAGTTATGTGAAGACCTCTTCCTATTTCACGTTTGATTTTAACTTCAACTTTTCTAAGATTTGTGTATCTTGAACCGCATTTCTCACACCTGAAACCCTTATTTCTACCCATAGACTTCAACCGTTTGCCGCATTTCGGACAAATCGGATTGCGATAGACAATTTTTGGTGCAAGCCTCAACAATCGAATTTTTTCAAGGTTTATCGTTAAAGGGTTATTCTGCGATGGTCTGCGGACGCCCCCGTAAACTTCCGCACAATCCCCTATAATCAGTTTCCTAGCAAAATTGCGAAGGACGCCAGTCGGTTCATAAGCTGCGCAGTCAACTTGCCCGCTTTCATCCCTAATTGAGAAAACCACATGTCTCCTCGGAATAATCTTCGGGTTTGCCGACACTATCCCTTTCGCAACTAATGGATGATAAGGCTTTATTTGGCTTAGTTTTTCAACTCGTTTTAAGTGGGCATCTGTGCCTTGATTTGTGCGAAAAACGACCCATCTCTCCACAGGCTCAAGAGGCTTAACCATCTCAAATGCCTTTTTCACAATTTCTGGGGTTTCTCCTCTGATGCCGAAAAGGATAGGGTCTGGTCCTCTGGGTGTGATGATGATTCTGCCTTTTTCCAAGTCGACATTATTAAAAGTGTAGGGTGCCGTCGCCTTATCCATTTCAAAGATTGAGGCTTCATCCACTCTTCTCTTTGAGCCATAATTTTCTGGAACACGGTATGCGAGAACTTCATATGTGTGGTCGTTCTGAAGGGCTTCGCCAACAGCCGCTAAACCACCGATGATTCCTCTACCCTTTTTAAAACCCACAGCTTCAGCCTTGAATTTCTTTAGAAGTTTTAAAGCATCTTTAAGGCTTACAATTCCAGTTATCGCATTTTTGGCAAAAACTTCTACTTCTCTTGGAATTTTCGCTTTTTTGAAAAAGGCTATGCCCGGGTCTGTTCCTCTAAACTCCAAATCCGCATGTTCTTCTACGGTGCTGATGACGGTTTCCTTAATTTTCTCTTCGATGTTTTCATTGTATTTTATTCTTATGCAGAGTGCTCCGTTTCCTCTCGTTTTCCATGGCACGTTAGGATTTAACCTAATCAAGTTTGGGTAGTCGATGAATTCGGCTCCTAGCCCTTGCAGTTTTTCCACGAGAAGGGCGGCAATGTATGTTGTGCATCCCCTTCTTGTCGAATCTGTATCATCTAGTCCTACATGCATAGTTTTCATAGTCATTTATGGCAACCTATTCTTTAGCAAAATATAGATTAGAATGCGAATGGTAAAAGGATTATTTTGTGCGAATAAAAAAGAGGATGTGCTTGCTATTTTGACTCTTCCACAACTATCATTGTTAGCGTTGACCTAACCTTGTCAAGTCTTCTGATGCGCCATGTAACGGTTTCCTTCAGCTTATCCATTGTTTCTGCTCTAACCCTTGCGATTATGTCATAGACTCCGTAGACGGCGAAGGCTTCATCCACTCCCTCAACTTTCTTCAAATCCTTTAGCACGTCTGCTTCTGAGCCTATCTCCGTATTTATCAACACAAATGCTGTTGGCATTTAAATCTCCTCAATTATTGTTTGCCTCTGTGCATTAAAATATTTTGCTATATTGTTTTCTTTTTGTGTGCGTGCGGTTGTTGTAGTGTCCCTCCGTTTGGAGCTAAACAGGGTGACCTGGCTTTTTGAGAAAGAGGAGATGACAGAATGTAGTCTTAACTTTGGAAAAGATACCCTTATCTTTTATTTGGGATAATAACTATTAGGTTCAAACATGTTAGAAGAAAGCTTTACAAGAAATTCTATTACCAGCCGAGAGATGCGGGCTCTTGAGCTGAACGCGGAATATTTTGGGGTATCCCAGCTTCAGCTCATGGAAAACGCCGGACACAGTGTGACGTTAGAGATTGCTTCGAGATTTAAACTAGACAAATCTGTTGCGGTTTTCTGTGGTTTAGGCGGCAATGGCGGCGACGGCTTCGTCGTTGCACGGAACTTGTCCTCATTGGGTTTTAAAGTCACCGTTATCCTTGCCGGAAAGTCCAAGGAAATCTCTCATAAGGCGGCTTTGGAAAACTGGAATGCTCTACAGTTTTTAAAAGAAAGCATTTCCATCCACGAAATTATTGATAGCTCGCTCATACCTGAGGTAAACGCGGATATCGTTGTTGACGCGCTTCTTGGAACGGGCACGAAGGGAAAGCTGAAGCCGCCAATCTCACAGTTGGTTGAAAAAATTAACACTTTAGACGCTTTCCGAGTGGCTGTCGATGTTCCAACAGGGATAGATTCTGACACCGGAGAGATTTTGGGCGATGCAGTGAAAGGCAATCTGACAATAACATTTCACAAAACGAAGAAGGGGCTTGAAAACGCGAAGGACTACGTTGGCGAGCTTGTTGTAAAAGACATAGGCTTGCCCAAAGAATTCGAAAACTACGCTGGTCCAGGAGACGTTCTGCTCGTTACGAAACCTCGTCCTCCAGAATCCCATAAGGGCGATTTTGGACGCCTACTAGTTATCGGTGGAAGCGAAACATTTTCTGGTGCTCCAGCGTTTGTGGCTCTATCTGCTTTACGCACTGGTGTTGACTTGGCTTATGTTGCCGCTCCGGAGAAAACAGCCTACGCCATTTCTTCCATGTCACCAGATTTAATCACCATAAAACTTGAAGGAGAACACCTAAACCCAGGCAATGTATCCGCACTAAAAACACACATGGAAATAGCTAACGCCATTGTTTTAGGCCCAGGGCTTGGGCTGCATGTGGAAACCAGACGAGCTGTTAAAGCTCTAACGGCAGCTGTTGAAAGTGCAGCGAAACCATTGCTTTTGGATGCTGACGGCCTGAAGGCTTTTGCGGAGTTTAAAAGGAAATTAAATGTGCCTTTGGTGCTGACTCCTCACGCTGGAGAATACGCTATACTAACTGGTAAGAAGCTTCCGGAAGATTTGAAGGAAAGAGTTTCAGAGGTGCAGAAAACAGCGGCGGAGTTGGGCGCGGTAATACTTTTGAAGGGTCCAGTCGACATAATTTCCGACGGAAAGCGTTTCAAGCTCAATTTTACAGGGAATCCTGGCATGACCGTGGGCGGAACAGGAGACATGCTTTCCGGCATTGTTGGCGCTTTCCTAGCTCAGCAGGCAGACCCGTTTGAAGCGGCTGTTGCCGGAGCGTTTGTTAATGGAGCTGCCGGAGACTTCGTTTTCGAAGAGAAGGGCTATCACATGATTTCCACAGACCTCATCGACTGGATTCCGCATGTTTTAAATGACCCCATGAGCCACCTGAAGGTGCGAAAAACGGGTGCAAAAACCAGTTAAAATTGTTGTTTACCATGCCGGGCAATGCGACCCAAAAAAGTGTACAGCCTTGAAGCTCAAACGCCACGGACTAATTCGCTTGGTGCGTCAAATTAAGTTTCTGCCGAAGAGGGCTGTTGCGCTTAACCCTCTCTCCAAAATTGCGTTTTCTCCAGCCGACAGAGAGCGCATCGAAAACTTCGGACTGGTTGCATTAGACTTCAGCTGGGAGCACGCCGAAAGGGCTCTGCTTAAAAACGTGAGGGGAACATCCAGATGCCTACCTTACTTAATCGCTGGAAACCCTGTCAATTTCGGGAGTCCTACCAAGCTTAGCACAGTTGAAGCCTTAGCTGCAGCCCTATACATTGCTGGGTTTAAAGAGGAAACCCATCGACTGCTCTCCATTTTCAAGTGGGGGCACACCTTTCTTGAAATAAACAAAGAAAGATTGGAAAGCTATGCAAGCGCAAAAGACAGCACAGAGGTTATAGAGCTGCAGAAAAATTTCATCTTGAAACCTTGACTGTGTAACGTTAAGCCTTTATTTTTGCTCTCCGCAAGACGCAAGGACATCTAGGAGCGACTTTATAGAAGAGGCTTCTCTTAATTCGCCTATTAAATATATTCTTGACTCCTTATAGCTAATGGACAGGCGCTTGATAGAATCCTTTGCTTCAACAATGTGCTTCTGTAGTCTATGATCGGACAAGAATCTATCTGCAGAATTTTGATCCGAGGTCAAAACACCGAAGGATTTGTTCAATTTGTTCTGTACAGCCACCTCTTTAAGGTTTTTTTCCGAAGCCATCTTTTTGCACAACTTTTCGTTTGGTTTCGATAACATTTCCAAGTCAAAAGGCATAGGGACTTTGAGAAAACCCCAACACGCAAAGCGATCACGGTCCCTCGTCAACAATGAAAGGGGGTAATGCATCAAGTTCTCACGGTCTACAAGGCTTACCGCCATCTCAACTTGTGTGAAAGGTTCCTTTTCCTTCAATTTGCACAAGGCCCTGAATCCTCCGCGGCTGTATGGGCGGAAGCCTACAAAATCGCTTCGCGGAGACATATAATCTTTTACAGCCTTTGCATATTTGACCGCGATCTTTCTGTTTTGCCGCATTCCAACAAAGTATACTATTATGAAAAGCAAGGCGAGAAGAAAGATCGCTGTGAATTCGTACATTATTAAACTCCTTCATTAGACCTTAACCGGTTTACTGCTATTTTGTAGCTATAGCAAGTTTTATATTAAGATAACCATAGACTATGGTCTTCGAGGGAAAACGTTTGGATTCAGTAATTGTCATTCTGCTTGGCATAATATTATATGCAATTGCTTACTGGGGCTATGTAAAGTGGTTTGACAGAAACGTTGTGATGGCTGATCCAAAACGAGAAACACCAGCACACACTTATATGGACGGCGTGGAGTTTTTCCCATCAAACAGATATGTTCTCTTTGGTTTCCAGTGGAAAAGTATTGCCGCGCTAGGACCTGTAACTGGACCCATTATTGCGCTGCAGTGGGGCTGGCTTCCGGGTCTTCTGTGGATTCTCTTTGGAACAATTTTCATCGGTTGGATTCACGACTATGGGAGCTTGGTGGTGTCAGCAAGACATGAGGGTGCATCCTTCGGACCCATAACTTATGAGTTAATCTCGCCAAGGGCTCGAACGATTTTGCTGTGGTATATGCTTTGGTACATTATCTTAATCCTTGTAGGGTTCTGCAACATAGTTGCTACCCAAGTGTTTCCAGCATATCCTGTTAGTCCGGTACCAGTGTTAATTGTGGCCATTGTGGGCATCGTAGTGGGCTATGCAACGTATAAGCTTAAGGTTAACATCGTCTACACGACAATAATCGCGGTAATAATAATGTTCTTAGGGATTTGGGCTGGCATGGCGCTGCCCTATTCAGTTCCGCTTCCTGCTGCCGGAGCGTTTCCGATCGCTCGAGACTTCTGGATATTCATGACATTGCTTTTCTGCTTCCTTGGAGCTGTCT
>CAZHWZ010000047.1:0-11883 GCA_964535965.1 uncultured Candidatus Bathyarchaeia archaeon
TAGGATACCAGCCTGGGGCGCTGGCGGTCCTGGGTTCAAATCCCAGCGACCCCACTTTGACTTTCATTCAAGTAAAATGCACCAAAATTGTTATTTTCAAAGAAACTTGATTTTTGAGTTTTTTCTCTTCAAGAAAACATTTCTTGGACTATTTCGATTTAAAGTTTGGCCCTTAACTCGATTTCGCTACTTACAAAGTTTTGGCTATTATGAATCAAAGTGAGGGTTATGATTTTTAGTAGCTAGCTAGGTGATGTCATTCACTTGGAAGACTCTTCTGATCATGTTGTGTTTGCTTTGTTATCCTCTTTTTCTTTTGCGTAGTCCAAACAGGCCTATGGAAACGGCTGCGATTGACGCAAGGGTAGGCAAGCGTGTAGAAAGGTCTGTTGCGCCCCCTGTTTCCGGTGGGTCCACGTTTGGGTCGGTTTTTCCGTATTGTAGCGCTACTAAGTATATGTCTTCTATGTCGATTATTCCGTCTTCGTTTATGTCGTATGGGGCGATTGACGGTGCTGGTATGAAAACTTCGAAGCAGTTACGAGCCATGTTTTCTAGTTGGTCAATTGCCCTAATAACATGTGGCCCCTTAGCCATCTCTGGAGGAATTTTGGTGTGAATTGTGAAGTTACCGTTGCCATCACTTAGCGTCTTGGTAAGGAGTTTATTATCGCAATACACGTATATCTGCGACTCTGGGGCAAACCCCGTTCCGTTGACTACCACCTCAGTTCCAACAGGTCCCATGGACGGATTCAGCTCTATTGAATTAGGATTATTAGGATTCACCCAGTCCACACCAGGCGAACTGAAGTAAGCAATCCATAGTGCATCATCATACTTTCCTTCTATGATTGCCTGAGCGTTTGAAACATAAGTAGAGGCTTGCATTTGGATTCGTGTATAGTACTGGGAGCAGTTGGTCCACCTAAACGGTTTGTTCCCAGGCCTGGAAAGGTCGGACGGATTAATTCCCAGATCAACGGTCGTCGTAATGCCGGTCGTCACTACGGCGGATGACCACCTCTTCGTCCAAACTTCAAGAGCGGTTCCGTTCCACTCATAAACCGAGAGATGGACGCTGACACTGGCACCAGAAGCGTTTATGCTGTACCAGAGGTAGGTATCTGCATGAACACTCCCTGCTTGTGTTGTTTTGTTAAAATGCCACCAGCCAGTATCAAACCTTGAGATTGCACAGCCATATCCATATGAGGCGTTAAATTTCGCAGTTAACAGAGTGCCGCCCCTAAAAGGATCTATCGATGCAAATGACCCAGGAGTGCACCAACTGAACGACGAACCAAACGCTCTCGGATAGCTTGGAGCAACGCCAGCGTAATTCGATGGTGCAAAGACGGTTATCATATAAGCGAACGCTCGATTCATAAACAATGATGAAAGCGCGGCCGTCAAAACAATGGCATAGACAGACTTCTTAATTTTCATTTCTATCCCTCCTTTCATTTTATTTCATTTTATGCTTCATCGAGCAAATAGAAGGGCCTCAGGGCCTCAGCACGATAGGTATATAGAGTATATAAAATATTTATCTTTTATGAGGAATCTTCCTTTGCTGTGACATCGGTGTCACACGATGCTTAGAAGTAACGCCGCAATCAAGACTTCCCGATTTTGCTAACTCAATTAGAAAGCGTATCTCCGCCTCATTTTTGCAATCGTGCTCAGAAAATTTAGTAAGCATTCGCTTTAGTTAGCTGTTCCAATCTTTAGCTTTGTTTGTACTAATCTTTAGCTTTAAAAAGATGAAGAACATCAAATTAATTGAGGGTCTGATTTGCAGAGACTTCGCATCTTAATTATCTTGTTCTTCTTTGTTGCCATTTCTTTGCCATTGGTTTATGCTGATAGAGGAATGATCCCTGTTTCCATCGGAACTTCAGTCTATGAGCCGGGACAGAAAGCCATACTAGCGTGGAACGGACAAGAGGAGATCATGATACTTTCAACAGATGTGACTTCTAGCCAAGAAACCCTAGTTCTAGAAATTCTTCCGCTTCCGTCTAAACCCGATGTAGAAGCTGCAAGCCTCCGCTCCTTCGAGGAGATACAGAATATGATTTGGGAAGAAGGCGTAAACCAGTTCATATTTTCCGCCAAAGATGGTGCTCGCTATGGAAGCGTAGAAGTCCTCTTCCATGAGAAGATAGGCGCCCATAACATTACGGTTGTCAAGGCAACCGACACCCCAGAGCTTATTGGTTGGGCAAAGAATTTCCTGGTGGGAAGTGGTGTAAATAAGGAGATATCGTTGCAAAACTTTGAATCGGTTGTTCAAGACTACATGAGAAGAGGATTCCGGTATTACATTCTAGACCTTATTACTGTTACCAAAGAAGAAAGAAGTGTAGACCCAATACTTTACAGGTTTAACTCAAGCTTCCTACATTATCCACTTCTCATAACAAGTCCTGTCCATGGAAATACCGAAATAACACTCTTCCTTCTCACCGAAGGCAGAGTGGACAAAGATTACTGGCCTATGCAAAAGACTCGCTATAGACTTTCCGGAGGACTGCAGGCTTTGCAGCCAATAGAGTTCGTTCTTTCAAAAGGCGACTTATCAAAAATAGATATAAGAATAGGTGAGATATTCGACGACAAAGCCTGGCTGACTGTTCTTAGATACGAGGGACAGATAAATTTGTTAACTAGAGACTTAATGATTTCAGAGGGGAGTCTAAATCCCGCCGTAAACCCTCCCATAAACGTAGAGGTAACTGTGTCCCCTACTCTAATCGTTCTATGCTTTCTACTTGGCGCAGCGTCAACTTTAGCGGGTATCCTGTCAACATTTTTGATAACCAGGCCAAAGAAATCATGAAAGCGAAAAGCCAATCCTGGAAAAGGCCTCGGGTTTATTAAGGAAAGCTGAAAATGTGAGAAATTTAAAAACAAGGAATTAAACCTATTTGACCAAATCTTTGATGAAATTTGAGTAAAGCGAAGATAAAATCTTTCCTAATTATTGGGTGCTCTTTAACCTTTTTTGACGTGTTTCAAGAAAGTTTAATATAAGAAAAGGGTAAAACCTTAATACAAAATTGGAAGTGTGGAGTGAAAGAATATGGCGTCGAAGGAATTGTTGAAGATGTTAAATAATGCTATAGCCAGAGAGCTGCAGGTTTCGATACAGTACATGTGGCAGCATGTTCAATGGAGTGGGGTCAAAGGCTTCGCGGTGCAAGATGAGTTAGAGAAGATAGCAATAACCGAGATGAAGCACGCCGAGGCCATTGCAGAAAGACTCTTCTATCTAGGCGGCACACCAACAACAAAGCCGACCGAGATATTTGTGGGCAAAAAGCTTAGGGAAATGATACAGCGCGACGTAAAGGATGAGGAAGGCGCAATAAAACTTTACAAGCAAATTATAGCACAGGCACGAAAGGAAAAGGATGAGGCAACAGAGCTTCTGCTGATGAGCATTCTAAAAGATGAAGAAGAGCATCACGACACTTTCACGACATTGCTTGAAGAAATATAGCGACAATAGCTTAGGAAGAACTATAAACTGCAATCTTCTCTTTTTTCAGTTTGAGTAGCAGATTTACCAGAAATAAGTGAAACGCCAAAATTTGCCTAAAGAGCAGTCCATCCTCCGTCAATGAAAATCGTCTGTCCGGTAACATAATTGGACGCTGGAGAAACCAAATAAGTTAATGCTGCCTTCAAGTCTAAGGATTCTCCTGTCCTTCCTAACGGTGTTCTGGAAAGGATGTATTTTAATGCGTTTTCATCTTTGAAAACAGGCTCTGTCATTTCGCTTGGGAAAAATCCAGGTGCAATGGCGTTCACATTTATTTTGTATGGTGCCCATTCGATGGCTAGAGCTCTTGTTAAGTTTATGACAGCTCCTTTAGACGCGTAGTATGGTGCTGTTGGGAATATGTCGCCTACCGCTCCATAAATGGAGGCGATGTTCACTATTTTTCCATACTTTTTCTTAATCATTTCGCGCGCTGCAGTTCTTGCACACAAAAAGACACCTGTTAAGTTGATGTCTATCACTTTTCTCCATTCTTCGAGGCTCATGTTAACAGATGGACTTAAGCTTGCAATTCCAGCGTTGTTAACTAGAATTTCTATGGAACCAAATTTTTCTATGGCAGTTTTAGTCATGCTGATTACCTGATCCTCTTGACTCACATCTACCTTGACGGGGATCACTTTAACATCATGTTTGTTTGATATGTCTTCAGCCACCTCGACGAGTCTTTCATATCTTCTCGCAGCAATTACGAGGTTTACTCCGTGTTCAGCTAATGTTTCAGCGAACACAACACCCAAACCGCTAGAAGCACCCGTCACAATCGCCGTTTGACCTTTAATATCAAAACATAATTCCATTACAGTTTTGCTCAAACTAACCACCATTTTATACACTTTTTAATGCGAATTTAAATTAAAGGTTTACCAATAACCTAACAGATGATGATGAAAACAGGGATACAACGTTATGAATGGTTATGCTAGGCAAAATCTTAGCCAAAAGGCGAATTAGAGATGGGTGAAGGAAGTATTTACGTGATTCAGAGGCATTCTGCCACTCATCTGCATTACGACTTGCGCTTAGAGATGGAGGGTGTATTGAAAAGCTGGGCAATCCCAAAGGAGCCTCCCACAGTCCCTGGCGTTAGACGATTGGCTGTGCAGGTGGAAGATCACCCAGTTGAATACGCAAACTTTGAAGGTACAATTGCAGAGGGTGAATATGGTGCAGGCACCGTGGAAATCTGGGATAGAGGCATCTACAGGTTAATAGACCGGAAAGAAGACAAACTTATCGTAGAAATCAACGGCAACAAGCTAAAAGGCGTTTATGCTCTTGTGAGGTTCAAAGACCAGAAAAACTGGCTATTCTTCAAAAAGAAATAAGCACTAAAACTTGGCCTGCGATGAAAGTCGACTTGCAAAGAAGATTTCTCCTTTAATTTTAAATGAGAGAGACGTTTATTATTGCTTAAGGTTATTTAAAGTGAAGTGAAATTCATGAAGAAGTTGAAGGGCATTTGGCCATTGCCTGGTGGTTCCAAACAATATGTAAATACTTTGCTCAAGATTCTGGAGAGAGTCAATGAAGGTATTTCCGAAGACGAATTGGAAGCATGGATGAAGAATACTTACCATTTGACTGGTGAGAAGGTTATAGGTGGATATGTTCGGGTTGTAGAAGTAGAGTTAGGGTTGCTTGATAGAAAAGGTGATTTTTTAACGCTGAATGCTTCAGGAAAAAGGTTCGTTGACACAAAAGATTATTCGTTTCTGCTAGATTTATTAATGACTAGAATTGTAGGCTTTGAAGAAGTTTTCAGAATCCTATCTGACAGGCAGCCTCGTTCTTTAAAAGACGTTTATCAGAACTTGGTGAGACTGTGTCACGTAAGCTGGAAGAAAACCATCCAAACAATGTACAGATTAAATTGGTTGAGTAGCTTGGGATACGCAGATTTCGACTACCGCGGGTATTATCTCACTCAGAAGGGGCTCGAAGTTGCTGCTAAATTGCCTAAAGGTCCGGTAGTGGAGCCTCCGCCAACTATTGTGCCTCCACTCCCAGTCCCTACAGAATCGACCGAACTCACTCATTCTGATATGATCCGTCTGATGATTGATTTGGGTGAAGTATTCGGGTTTGAATCAATGGAGGATGTTAAACTCGGAGACATTATAGATGGACTCAGCGACGAATTGGAAAACCGAACTCTTGATGTTGTTTGGAGAGAAAGATACAGAATGATTCCAATAGAAGTGCAAGCTCATGGAAGCATCGACTCTTTACTAAATCGTCTTGAAATAGTTGAACCAAAATCTACAAAATTGATAATCGTTGCAACTCATCCAGAATTTCAAAGAATTAAGTCATACCTTGAGTTCAAAACAAGAAGTTTCAAAGATAAGGTTGTTCATATTTCACCTGAAGAGCTGTCAAAAGTAAAGGACCATGTCGAGTTTGTTAAGAATTTGAGAAAGAAAGTCTCTTGAGATTGGTTTGTATATTAACTAGTACACAACAGTTTCTTCACATACAATGTCTTCTCTTGCGCACTAAATTGAGGCGTTTTCTTTTTTAGTTTAGCTTGTTTATTCTTCTTCTTTTTCTGCTTCTCCCTTTTCAACGACTTCGGCTTCAGCAAATCTTCTGCTTATCCTTGTTATTCTTATTTTAACATGGTCGCCAGGCTTCGTGTTCGGGATAAATGTCACTAAGCCTTGTATTCTGGCTATGCCTTCTCCTCTGCGGCTTGTTTCTTGAACGTCGACTTCGTATTCTTTCCCTATCTCAACGGGTTTTGGAGGAAACCTGCTTCTTCCCCTGAATCCTCTTCTTGGGCCGAAGCCTCTTCTTTCTTCCATTCGTTTCACCTCTTATATCCGTTAACAAAATTTTATTCCGCTGTTTGCTCGACCGTCAGTGTTCCGTATCTTCCCACATTCAGTTGGATTTCTCCCCTGAAGCTTGTTACGTAACCGTTTTCTACTTTGACTTTGTTGTTAACGTTTACTTGGTTGATTTGCTCGTTCCATAATGTCAGTTTTATTGTTCCTGTTTCATCAGCGATTGTTGCTGTTGCTACCTTGTGTGTTTCGTCCTTGAATCTGGATAGGACTTCGCGCGGATCAGATTTTTCTATGACTTTTGCTTCAACGCTAACGCGTTTCATTCCGTTTCTTAATTCCCTTATTTTCAATTATTATCCTCTCGTTTACGCTATTCTTTCAGCGACAGCGAACCTTTCGCCTACTGATCGAATTCTAACTTTCACACGTTCACCTATTTTGCTTTTTGGAACAAAGATTAGATAGCTTTGTATTCTAGCTATTCCATCCCCTCTGCTTCCTATATCATCAATAACAACTTCTAGTTCTTGATTTTCCTTCACAGGTTTCATCGTGAAAAACGGTCTGCTTGGGCGGAACCTTCTTTGACTCCCAAATCTTCTTGGTTTTCTTGGCGCATGCTTTGTTTTTTCTGGCAGCCTTCTTGGCATGTTATGTTTTCGTCCTTATCGCGGAACAGGCTCTTTCACCATAAAACCCATGTGCCGCGTTTTGACACTGAGCTTTTGGTAAAGGCCAGTTACATGCAGAAAAGCTCTTCCACCATATAAATCTTGCTAAACGTCTATTCGTAACGTAACGCCTCAACAGGGTTTAGTTTTGCTGCTTTTCTTGCCGGGTATAAGCCGAAAATTATGCAGACAAGTATTGCGAAAATAAAGGCTATTATCGTCCATCCAGGTGAAAAAATAGGATTCATGGCCATTCTCTGGGTTTCCGGAGTTTTAAAAACGGTATCCTGGTGTTGTGGTTGCATAAAGCCAGAGAGCATGTAGGCTATTGCATAAGAGAGCCCATACCCTGTGAAGATGCCGATTAAGCCACCTATTATGCCTATTAACACTGCTTCTGTCAAAAACATAGCGAGAACTGTTCGGCTTTTAGCTCCAATAGCCTTCAATATACCAATTTCATGTGTCCGCTCCATAACCGACACTGTCATAATATTCATTATGCCTATCCCGGCGACGAGAAGCGAAATAGAAGCTATAGCCATCAGGAAGATTTGAACAATGTTGAGGATGCGGTCAACTTGTCTTATGAACGTTAGTGGAACGAGAATTGTAACTTTAAACGGTGGAAACAGCTCCTCAATTTCATCGGCAATTCTCTCCGATTCTTCTGGGTCGTTAACCTTGACAAAAATTAAATCAGACTGTTGACTTCTAACATTGTCTTTATGAATTTCTCTCGCTGTTTCTAGCGGTATAAAAATCCAATAATCAAAGTTTGTTATTCCAGGGGTTCCTCTTTTCTGCAAGGTGCCTGCAACTGTGAAATTATATTTCAATATACGCTTAGGGAACACTTCTAACGTTAATTTTATCGTGTCATTTGCAATGGCAAATGGTGCTGTGTCGTTTTCCGTCGGATGATTAGCCTTATATCCGATAACTACTGTGTCATTTCTATCTTCTGCTGGCAGTTCACCACTTTCAAAAACAAATCTGTCTGGAAAAACCTTTACAAACTCTGTGAAGTTAACTGCAACGGCAACAAAAGCTTGGACTGTTCTAGTTCCATTGTCTAACGTTACGTTTCCAAGCTGCATAACCTGTGTTGCAACCTTTACTCCGGAGATTTTCGAGATATTTACGACATCATCATCTGTGAAACGCTCCGGTGACAAACCTGCGAAGAGGCTTCCCGGTATAACTGTCAAATTGTCGAGCTCAAACCCTGTCTCCATACGTTGCTTTATTTCTAATCTGAATCCTTCGCCCAATGATGCTAAGCCAATTATTGCAGTTATGCCTATTACAACGCCTAGCGTCGTTAGTGATGTTCTTAGTTTTCGTTGAGTCATGTTTTCCCAAGCCATAGCGATGACTCTGCGTAATCTCATTGTTTGCTCCTCCTAGACGCCTCTTTTACTCCCTCAATTAAGCCATCTTTCAAATGTATCATGCGGTCGGCAGTTTCTGCAATGTAAGAGTCGTGTGTAACAACCACAAAGGTTTGTCCCTTCTCTTCATTCAGCTTTTTCATTAGCTGGACTATTTCCCAGCCCGTTTTGGTGTCAAGATTTCCCGTTGGTTCATCAGCTAGAACAATTTTTGGATTATTTATCAAAGCTCTCGCTATAGCTACACGTTGCTGCTCTCCACCGCTTAGTTCGGAAGGCCTATGGTTCATGCGGGCTTCCAAACCAACAAGCTTCAGCATTTCCATAGCCCTTTCTAGTGTTTCCTTTTCAGATATGCCAGCGATCGTTAATGGTAATTCCACGTTTCTTAAGGCTGTTAACCTTGGCAATAAATTGAAAAATTGGAAAATAAAACCTACTTTGGTTAAACGGAGTTCAGCCAGCTTATCATCACTCAGTCTGAGAATGTTAGAGTCATCAATTAAAATTTCACCTTCATCAGGACGGTCTAAGCCTCCAATCAAGTGCAACAAAGTTGATTTTCCACTGCCTGAAGGTCCAAAGATGGTTAAGAATTCGCCTTCTTCGACATCAAAACTCACGTCTCTCAGAGCTGGAACAAGAACCTTACCCATACGGTAGCTTTTTTTGACGTTCCGGACTTCAAGAATTGCTGTCATTGAATAATCCCGCTAATGAAAACAGGCTTACTGCATATTTGCTTTTCTTATAAACTTTCTTCACCTTAAATTTAAAATCCAAGTATGAAACTCGTTGCTAACATGGTAGCAAAGTAAGCCACTGTAGCGACAAGAAAGCTCTTAGCCCATGAGAACTCGGCCAACAAACGAGTAGCAATCGCACACAGCGCAATGGTCCAGACATACACTCCTATTTGAGTGTACCTGCTGATCAAAGAAACAAACCATGTTTCTTCCAATATCTTACCGTAAGCAACTTCGCTTTCTCCACCAACGCCGCCAATTAATTCAAACCGATAATAGATTGTTGGCAAAGTTGAATATGCGGCAACGTTTATTGCCGCTTGCACAAATAATGTTATAAGAGCGGATCCAACCAAGACAAGCAAAGGTCTCCAAACAGTTTTGGCTCCAAAGGCCTTAGTCATTATGTAAAGTATCCCGCCAAGAAAAACCCACGTAATGATAAACTGCATAAAAGCAAGTACTGAAAAATTAAACATGTAGCTGGCAACGTTTTCCATAAGGGGCTTGAAGACGCCTCGGAAAAACAATCCGTCAATTAGTACAGTCAAATTTGTCTTTTCACGCCACGCAAACTCTAAGTTTAAACCGATGATGCTGCCCCAGTTTGCAACAGCACTATTGTTCAGCCATTTTTCAGACTCGAGCGGGATTGTCAGGTTGTTCCAGATGTTGGGGGTAAAATTCGAAAAGTTCCCTGTTAGATTATAATAAAAGTAGTCCGAAAGAGTTGTTGAAAGTAAGTAAATGGTTACGTTTTCAGGTTCATCCTCTGGACTGATCCATTTTGTTCTTAAGGATAAGTTCTTGTAACCGTCTGGACCTAAACAGTTTATGGGTCCTATATCGTTTAGTTGCATCGAGATTTGTGTACTATTAGCTATTGAGAATTCTATGCTTTTGTTTCCATAATAGGTCCCGTTTATATAGTCGTCATAATTTTCAGTAATGTTTACTCCAAGGGTCGGTGTCCACAAAGTATAGTTTTCGGTCCATTCGTCCAGTTGTTTAGCTGTCGGCAAAGTCTGTTCAATGTATGTCTTAGATACTAGGGTGTAAATGAAACCCGTATTTGCCACGGCAAAAAGAATCATCGCGAGAATAGGCCCAAGGTACTTTGGATTTTGAATTATTTCTTTAAATGCTTTATGAGGGGCGTATATGACTTTGAATATTCCGTACGCAAACAATGGTTTGTGCTCCGCCCGTAAGTGGTTGTTACTTGTTTATTAAGGATTTGCTACATTCCAAGTTTTAGTCGCCTATAAGTTGTGTAGTCCACATACTCCAAGAAGGGATTTTCCGCTTGATACTTAACTGTCAGTTTTTGGTGTTGCCGCTTATCCAGTATTTGGCTCGTGGTGATGAGTGAGTAGGCGTCGCTTCCCGCTCCTGAACCATAGCTAACGATTAGGATGCGTTCTTCAGGCTCGGCTATGTCTAAAATAGCCGCCAAACCCAATGGTGAAGAACCTGAGTATGTGTTGCCGAACTTGGCTACTTGAAGTGAGGGCAAGTACTGACTTTCTTTAAATCCAAGCTCCTTCGCGATTTTCACTGGAAACTGAACGTTAGGCTGATGCGCAACAAAATAGTTGATGTCTCCTACTTGCAGATTAAGTCGATCCATCAGTTTTTTGGCTGCCTTTCTGATGTGTTTAAAGTATGCTGGGTCTCCGGTGAATCTTCCACCATGCATTGGATATAATTCGCCGTCGCGTCGCCAAAAATCAGGGGTGTCTGAGGTGCATGAGTACCATCCTTCAATTTCGGCTATAACGTCGTGTTTTCCCAGAATATAGGCGCATCCGCCGAACCCGACGAATAAGTCCAGTTCTCCGCCGGGGCAGTCTCTTGGAGCTGCTTGAGAATTGTCTGTACCTATCACCATGGCGTATTGAATGTTTGATTTTGGATAGTTAACCAGCGAGGCTGCGTCCTTAAACATGCTTGTGGCAGCTTTGCAAGCGAATTCTGTGTCTATAGCATCAACTCCCTGCAAATCTTCATCGATCTCGCCAAGCTTCAGAACTTGCGCGACTTTTGAAGCTATGGGCTTAACAGCGTATGGGTTTGATTCTGAGCCAGCGTAAATCTTGCCAACTAGTGAACTGTCGGCTCCAGAGTGAATCAACGCGAGTTTTCCAGCTTCAACAGCAGCCGTTATCGCATCTTCATCAATGAATGGAACTGAACGCTCCATGCCTCCCTCCTTTGCTCTAAACCTTGAGGTATATACTCCATAGCCAACTATTCCTGGAGCCTCACACTCTTTATTCTGTTTAACAATAGCATATTCTTGGTACGGATAATACTCGTCAGCGAAGGTGAAAGCCAAAGAAATTGTGGGGATGACATCACTTTTACCCACGGAGTAGCGTCTTCGAAACCTTGGAACAACCTCCCTCCCTTCAAGAGCCGAGAAGTCGATTTCTTCGTTGTCTTTTATTATTCGATCAGTCAGTCTTCCTGGAACACGTATTTTGCCATTGTGGAAGGAAACTATGCCGTAGATGTAACTGCCCAGCTTTGTGAACTTGTTTGTTGGCTCGTTAATAAAGGTGCATACTTCAAGTTTGCCCTTCTCGTAGAATAGGTCCATGTCAACCATTTTCCCAAAGCTCTTTCTTCCGCAGTTTCCACAGTAGTCCCTTATCTCGAAATATTCTTTCCCGCAAATTTGGCAGCGTCTCCCCCTTAATCTGTCGC
>CAZHWZ010000048.1:0-11764 GCA_964535965.1 uncultured Candidatus Bathyarchaeia archaeon
AGTCGAACAGTCCTTTCGCTCCGCAAGAAGGATTACTGCATACAAAAGGCGCTTTGAGAAATTGACCTGTTTGGTTTATTGGTGTTATTTCCCCGCATCTTTTGCACTTGAATGCTGCTCTCATAACCATAGGGCGCATGGATGTTGAGCGAACAACAATTCCTTCAACCATGACGAGCCTTCCGATGTGGTCTGAGCCGAGTTTCCGTAGTTGCTCAGCTTCCAATAACCGGACGAGTCTGACGGTTACAATTTCTTGTTTGTCAGCGATTTTCTCGGCATATTCTTGGTCTTCTGTCTGAAGTTGTGCATAAGCCGCATTATTGGCGTGTTTTAAGTAGTCATCTGGTTTTTCCAGAAGTTCCTCGGCAAGTCTTTGGTCAAAAATTAAAATGTCTTCAAAATCAACTATTAATGACGTTTTACCTGCCACTGCCATTTGCGAAATTCTCTGGCGGTATTTTTCTGTTTTGAAAAGCTCTTGAAAGCGTTCTTGTGGGTCGATGGTTTCTAATTCTTCTGTCATTCTTCTATCTCCTTGCGTTCCAATATTTGTGTTTTCCATTCATGTATACGTTTGTTGAGTTGCTCGTAAAGAAATTTTTCCTCGCTTGTGAAATTTTTTAGTGTTTGTTCTGTTTGAGGTGGAGCCGATGCAAGTGAAACGATTTTCTTTAATCTCGAATTCACAATGTCTTGCGTTACGTGTCCACTTTTTTCATATTCCCGTAATTTTTCCGGAGCTTTTGAAGCCTCTTCCTTTAGCTCAATAAGGTATCGCCGAAGTTTTGGATAGAAATTTTCTGGCAGTTTTGATATTTGCCCAGCAGTTTGAACGCGTTCTGTCCACTGGATTTTGTAAAGTTTAGCTGTATCCAAACGTTCTTCTTCGCGAAAACGAGCAATTCCAGCCTTTTCAAGCTCTTGGGCTATCCAGAATGGGACTTCATACTCGTTTCCTTCTTCAAAGGGACCTATATTGAGTCCAGCAAGCTTAATTTCTGGGCAATTTCTATTAGCAATAATCTTTACAAGCGAATGTTCAAAGCTGAAATCTATGTTCCCAATATTCATTGAAACTGGTTTCGACATCCTTACCCCTTTCTCGGCTTTAAAGCTAACCTTGAATAACAGATATAAAAACAACAGTTTAAAAACTTAGATTAAGAGTTTAAGAAAATTCGAAAGCATAATGAATCCTATGCTGTTTAGATAAAAATTAAGGCGAAAAGTGGTTTTATTCTGCTATGGCCATAAACCCAGTGTCTTTATTGCGTTACTTACTCTTCCAACGCCAAGCATCAACGCTGCTGTTCGCATGTCGCTTTCTTCTTGTTTCGCTACTTTGTGAACATCATTAAAAGCCTTAACCATTTTATTTTCCAGTTTCCTGTTTACCTCTTCCAGCGTCCAATGTTCTCGTGTTAGATTTTGAACCCATTCAAAATAGCTTGCTGTTACTCCTCCAGAGTTAGCTAATATATCTGGAACGAGGGTTGTTCCTTTTTCATGAAGCACTTTGTCTGCTTCTGGAGTTGTTGGTCCGTTGGCGCCTTCTGTTACTATTTTTGCTTTTATTTTGTCTGCATTAGCCTTTGTTATCTGATTTTCTAAAGCTGCAGGTATGAGTATATCGCATTTTGTTTCAAGTAACTCTTCATTTGTTATGTTTTTGCATCCTTTATAATTAACCACGGAACTTGTTTTGGACTTGTGCTCATATATATACCGAGGGTTTAGTCCTTCTGAACAGTAGATTCCACCCACTGAATCGCTTACCGCCACAATTTTGCAACCCATGTCATGAGCTATTTTGGCAACGTTCCAACCTACACTGCCATAACCTTGAACGGCAACTGTTGCTCCCTTAAAATTTAAGCCTAGATGTTTGGCTGCTTCTCTTGCACAAACTATAACACCTAAAGACGTTGCTTCCACTCTTCCTTCTGAACCCCCTATACTAAGGGGTTTTCCAGTCACGCATTCAGGGACGCTGTAACCTTTGAATTGACTGTACGTATCCATTATCCAAGCCATTGTTTGGGCATCAGTATAAACGTCGGGAGCTGGCACATCGCGATATGGCCCAATAACGTCTAATATTAGACTAGTGTACCGCCTCGTCATTCTCTCTAGTTCACCGGTTGACATTTTCTTCGGATTGCAGCATACTCCGCCTTTCGCGCCGCCGTAAGGAATGTCTACGACTGCACATTTCCATGTCATCCACATTGCCAATGCTGTAACCTCGTCTAATGTGACGTTTGGGTGGTAACGAATACCGCCTTTAAATGGTCCTCTTGCATCGTTATGTTGTACGCGGCAGCCCGTAAAAACGCCAATTTTGCCGTTATCCATTTTTATTGTGATGGAAACAATAAGTGACCGTTTTGGATGTTTTAACGTCTTATGTATTCTAGGGTCAAGGTTTAGTTTCTTAGCAGCAATATCTAACTGTTTTAAGGCAATGTTTAACGCCGTTTGTGTCTTTTCCATAAAATACTCCCCTCTGCAATACTATATCTCCTTCGTGCTTCTTAAAATTTAGGTGTGATTTAAAATTTAGAAAAAAGAAGAAGGTGATGCTAGTCTAGAATTCTTTCGATAGCATCTTTTTCTACTTCGTGTGGCAATGGTATGCCAGTAACTTTAGCTGCAATGTCAGACAAACTCATCAGGTCGTTTCTGTTGATGAGTTCCAGCTTCCATTTTCTGTTACCAGCCAAGAGCTGTTTTAGTCCCACACCTATGCGGTCCGTTAAGTAGGTGTAGAGCGCGACGGCTTCCCATGGTATGTCTTTGGAGCGTTCGCCATGCTTTTCTTTAAGTTCTGGTGCGGCGATAAAGAACTTTTCTGGCATTGCACCATATCTGTCTGCAAAAGTTTTTGGCAGTTTACCCTCTTCGGATAACTGTTTGAAATAGTTTGCCTTCATCACAGCCGTTAGTGGTGAGCGTCCCATCAAAACGGCTTTCACAAATGGGCCGTCTCCAAAGTTGCTAATTGCTATTGCTTTGAAAATCTGTGTTTCGTTTATAAAGCCTCCAGCCATGATTAAGTCTGGTACATATCGTCCTTTCTTCTTCAGTATTTGCGCACATTTTAGGACTATGGCTTCTAGGTACACTGTTGGAATACTCATTTCATCCATCATCGGAACAGGACTCATACCTGTTCCGCCGCCTGCGCCGTCGAAATAGACAGCGTCAATTTTTGCTTCTGACGCTATTTTCATTGTGTAAGCTACAGCCGAAGGTCTGTACGCGCCAGTCTTTAGCGTTACATGTTTTGCGCCTTGTTTTCGTAGCCATTCTATATCTTCTATCATGTTCTTTTCTTTGGGTATACCTACTCTGCTATGTCTTTCAAAGGATTTGAAAACTCCTTCTTTGAATGCCTTTTGCACTGTTGGGTCTTCTGGATCTGGGATTACTATGTAGCCTCTTTTCTTTAGCATTATGGCTCTGTCTAGGTCTCTTACTCGAACTTCGCCTCCTATGGCTTTTGCTCCTTGTCCCCATTTTCTTTCGATAATGTTCACTTCCAGTTTTGATATTGCATATACGTCAACGCCTAGTCTTTGGTCTTCCACGTTTGTTTGAACAGCGATATCTCCATACTTTCCATCCCAGAATTTTCGGAACAAGTCAACCCTTCTTTTTAGCTCTTTTGAAAATGTTACTTTACCTTTGGTGATCTGTGCTTCGGGATCCATGCCGCAAACATTTTCTCCGACCACTATTATTGCGCCAGAGAGTGCTGTACCTATAGCTAAGCCTTCCCAGTTTAGCCTTGCAACGTCGGTCGAGCCAAATGCACCATTTAGTATAGGAATTTTGAGCGGTATGCCTGCAACTTTAGTTTCTGTGCTGACGTTTGGGAAGAGGGCGACATCCGAGTTTTCTTCAATCCCTAAGGCTTCAAACAGTCCTGCCTGTATATTAAAGTGGGACCAGTCTAATCCGAAGTCTTTGAGTGCTCCTGCAGTGCTATATCCGAATTGAACTGGTTCTGGGTAGAGGGCTTCCCTCCCCCTAAAACTCGATAGACTGATTTCACACATGATTGGGCAGTCGCGGATGCATATGGGACACATTCCACTTGTCGGGCTTGTATCTTTAACACGTGTCATTGTTCCAGTGGTTGATTTTCCGTTCAAATAGGCACTATTTCTATGCACACGTTCAGACATTTCCTTCCACCTTTACATTTGCAAATGTTTTGGAGTATGATGGGTATTTTGCGTAGGGCATTTAAACATTACTTTAAAATAATGCAAAAATGAACATTCGTGAACATTAAAACTACAGTTTTCCAATGGAACAGCTAAATAATGTCTATCTGAAAACCTTTCACCACATATTCACGCCTTTGATAAGTCTTAGGGTCGTACCTTCCACCAGCCTTCCTCACCTCTAAAAAGTTCTTTTCCTCTTTCTTGGACAAATCTATGACCACTTGCGTCATGTGCTCAATCATTGCACAGAACTCTTTTGGGTGCGCATTTTTCGCCATGGTCCAATAAGCTAAAGTTTGGTACGCGTACAAGGCAGGACAAACATGCCCGAAGAAGACTTTCACTGCATCTCTTCCCCAGTTGTGCTCCATGAGGGAGAGACTGCTAAAAACAAGTCTTGTACCGGGGGTTACGAATTCTCTTTCAATTCTTCCAAAAAAGTGGTGGAATCGGTCAGGGTCTTTGGAGCTTGGAACCTTCCTCATCCATGAGGGAGCGTGATCGTAAAAGTCGCTGAAAATTAGTTCACCTTGTCCTGCCGCTTCTGAGAAACAGTCAAGTACCAGCAACTTCTTTTCCCATCCGTTGGGTAACGTTTTGACTAGAGGAGCAAGTTGTAGCATTAGCGCTTGTGGAGGGTAGATAAAATCCAGGTAGATGACTTGGTTTCCTTCGATGATGCCTTGCCTTATAAAGGAGTAAAGGAACTCTCTAGCGAAGGTTCCAGACTCAATTTCCCATAGAACATTTTCGCCTAGCAATAAGCCGCCGCCTAAAAGTTGGTCGAGGCTTTTTATGCCGGTGGAGTAGAAACCTGCTTGTTCAGTTTGCAAATGTTGCACACTCACGCCTTGAGTTCCGCATGCATGGTTAAAAACGTTATGTTACATTTCGGTTCAAGTTTATTTTTGTACACGTATGTACATAATGAACATAATATTTCTATAGTTGAACATAGGTCTAGCTATACTTCAGAAGGAGTGAAGTAAAATGTTGAATTCGTTAGAACTTTCCGCACGAGAACTGGGGATGTTAAAACTGATGGCGGATTTCTTCGCTGAAAACCCAGAACTTACGGCCAAAATTGAAAGCTACACAACAGCTCACTATGCCCTCGTAACCACATACTCTGAAAACTTCGGCATTCCAGCCGAGGATGCATGGAAAGTTTTTGAGGATCTTCAAAAGAAAATCAGCGAAACCGAATACCTTTACATAAAGGCGCCTGCACCCCTAAGAAGATTGCTACCATTGTCTGGAGAAGAACTAAACATGATGTGTGTTTTAATAGACTATTTCTCTGAGAACCCGAAGATGGCGCCTGCTGGATCATTTCTGTCAAAGAGAACAGAAGCCTTGGCTGAAGCCTATCAATGGTTCTATGGAAGTAACGGCGAAGTAGCGGGGGAGATCCTTCAAAATTTAATCGAAAAGCTTCGGACAGCCGTGTTCGTTAAGATAGAGACTTTGGCACCGGTAATTGCTACGCCAAACCCTTACGAAGCCGCCCTTAAACAGTTAGATATAGCTGCTGAAAAATTGAACCTTGAGCCTGGTATCCATGAAATATTAAAGCGTCCTATGCGTGCCTTCATAGTTAACATTCCCGTGGTTATGGATGACGGTGGTGTCCGCGTTTTCACTGGCTACCGTGTGCAATACAACGATGCACTAGGTCCAACTAAGGGCGGCATACGTTATCACCCAGACCTCACATTGGATGAAGTCACAGCTCTAGCCGCTTGGATGACTTGGAAAACTGCTGTCACTGGACTGCCACTCGGTGGCGGCAAAGGCGGAATTAGATGCAATCCGAAAGAAATGTCAAAGGGGGAGTTGGAACGCCTAACAAGAGGCTACGCACGCGCCATCGCAAAATTCATAGGGCCCTTCACAGATGTGCCAGCTCCCGACGTTTACACAACAGCAGAGATGATGGCCTGGATCATGGATGAATACAGTGAAATCGTGGGCTACCCTGCTTTTGGAGTGGTAACTGGCAAGCCAATCAATGTTGGCGGTTCCCTTGGAAGAAACGAAGCTACATCAAGGGGCGTAATGTACACCGCTGTTGAAGCAACCAAACATTTGGGTATAAATCTAAAGGGCGCCACAGTTGCAGTGCAAGGTTATGGAAACGTTGGATATAACGCAGCACGCTTGCTTCATGAAATTGGCTGTAAAATCATAGCAGTTTCAGACTCCAAAGGTGGTGCTTATAATTCAGAGGGTTTGGATCCTGCGAAAGTTTTAGAATATAAAAACAAGACAAGTTCAGTGCTCGACTATCCTGGCAGCAGTGTCTTAACGAATGAGCAATTGTTGGAGTTGGAGTGTGACATTTTGGTTCCCGCTGCCTTAGAGAATCAGATTACTGGGGCTAACGCGGCAAACATAAAAGCAAAGATTGTGGCAGAAGGCGCCAACGGACCAGTAACGCCTGAAGCAGACGAAATCTTATTCAAAAAAGGAGTATTCGTAATCCCAGACATCTTAGCGAATTCAGGTGGCGTTATTGTCAGCTATTTTGAACAAGTGCAGAATCAAATGAACTATTATTGGACTGAAGATGAAGTGCGGGCCAAACTGACGGATGCAATAACCAAGGCCTTCAACGATGTTCTCAGCATGTCGAAACAACACAACATAAACATGAGAGTTGCAGCCTACATGTTGGCAGTCAAAAGAGTTGCTGACGCTCTGATGGCACGCAAGGGAGGCGCTATTACCTCCATAGAAATCCCAGTAGCATCCCCATAAACTCTTTTTCCTTTTTTTGTTCATGATCATGTACATTTACCACTCTTTTATGAACATATTTAAAAGCAACCATTAAGAAGTCAATCATGTGAAACAACATGTCTATACATCTTCACACCACGATAACCAAGAAAACAGACAACATGCTTGAGGAACTGACAAAAACCTATGGCACAAAAAGCCGTGTTATTGAACAAGCAGTAGAGACTTTGCTCAGAGTGGATAAAGTTGGCTCATGCGATGACTGCGTAATAAAAGTAAAAATGAGCGAGCAAATGAAGCTGAGGGAATCTCTTGATTTGACTTCTATTGGAAGAAAGACTTTGGACAGACTTCTAGAAGTTGCAATTGGCAACAAAACCATTGAGGTCTTCATACAGGAGCAGAAAACAGAGGCAAAAAACATCATTGAAATTCTAAAGGGGTCTGTTGCTTGGAAAACTCCATCAAACTTTAAAGAATTTACCTTTTTTCTCGATGAAATCAAGAACCTAACAAGAATGTTTGATGTTCCCTCCTACAGCGAAATCGATAGCACTGCCATTTTGAGGCCTAAGATATTCAGAAGCTTGCCAGAAATAGTAGCCCTTCAAGTTGCCACGATATTAGAAGGTGTCGGCGTGCCTTTCGACCTTCGCATGATGGGTGAAGATATCACCATCAAAATGATTCGCCAAGAAGTTTATCCCCTGCGAAAGAAAGAGTTCGGAGAGTTTCTGGACAAACAGATTGAAAAGAGACTGTCAAGCGTAACACCGAGCTTATTTAGAAACACATTGATGCTGGTTGGGCCAGCCTTTATGAGTTGGGCGGAAAAGCATTTAGAAGAGCCTGTGACGGATTTAGGCTCCTTCATAGAAGATGTGCGAATTGCTTTAGGTGCGGATGAGCTTCCAAGGGAGCCTAAAGATTTCGTAAAGGGTCTGCTTTCTGCATGCATCAAAATGAACTGGTTCAAGCAAGCTAAAATATTGGCAGAAAAAGAAGAAAACACGTTAGAGCTAGTTTTTCAAGTGACTGTCCCTTCTTTAACGCGGTTGTCTGTAGCAGCGTTTTCTGTGATGTTCGCAACTCGAGGATGGAAGCTTTTGAACTATTCCATTGAACACACTACTGTGAATATGTCACTTCAGTATGTAGGGACGGAGGATCAAAGCCTTCTTGATCAACTAGCCGAATTAAGCCTTTTCCAAACAATCGGCAAACAGTTTTTGGATGTCGTTTCAGTTCCCCGCGAGCTCTTTAACTCGTTTGCATCCAAAGTTTACGAAACTAACAGACAAAAATTTGATGAAACATACCGCGCCACAGGTGTTCGCATTGCCAACGCCATTCGAATGCTTTCAAGGAGCGACAGTGAAAAAATCAAGAGACTGTCACAGAATTTTATTCTAAAAAACATTAACGCCACTCAGCCAGACGCGGAAGTTCGATTTGTCGACGATGAACATTTCACTGTAATATTCAAGCGAATCGATCCTCTTGTGATGAACAGCCAAAGGACGCTTATAGAGTCAATGTTCAAGGAACTCGGCTACGATATTTCAACAACGGTTTTTCAAAATCTTCTCAGTTTTAGGCTGAAACTGCTGGAAAAGCCGGTTCTAGAACCATTGCCTCGGAAAAGAATAATGCAGACGCTTATCGACGAAATGTCCTCTTGCAACTCCGTAGAAGAGGCCTTTGCTCTTGAAACGGAACAATTAGATGAGCTGTTTCCCGAAGACTATCCATGGACCATCAGAGAAGTAGGCGACAGGCTGATTGATATGTATAGAGAATTAGGCATTGAAGTTGAAATAGAATATTTCGAAGGCGGCTTTACGCTGAAGTATAAAAGTTGCCCCTACTACAAGCTTGTTAAAAACCAACAGAAAACTTGGCTCTGCAACCTTCGCAAGAAAACGCTAGAATATGTTATTTCAAGGGTCAGCCACGGCAAAAAAGGCAAAATAAAAATCATAAAATCTCTTCTTCAAAACGAACATCCATGTGAATACGCCATATTCCTCACAGGTTTTCTTGAAAAAGAAGAAAAAACACCTTGAAAAAGGTGGAAAGGAGCAAAACTCTAGAAATTCGCGGCATCTCTACTAGAACAGATATTAATTAAAACTTTATTATAGGTAGAAATAGGAGACCATCAATTATGAGCTTTGAAATGTGGGCTGAAAAATACCGACCAAAAACATTAGACGACATGGTGAATCAAAAAGAAATAGTTGAACGACTGAAAAGTTTCGTTAAATCAAGAAATGTACCACACTGCATTTTTGCAGGGCCTCCAGGGACTGGAAAAACCACAGCCGCACTTTGCTTAGCAAGAGACCTTTACGGCGACGCGTATAGAGAACACCTCATGGAATTAAACGCCAGCGATGAAAGAGGAATTAACGTTGTTCGGGAAACCGTGAAAACTTTTGCGAGGATTCGATCTATTGGTGAAATCCCATTCAAAATAATGATCTTAGACGAGGCTGACAATATGACTTCTGACGCTCAGCAAGCGCTAAGGCGAACAATGGAGCGGTACACAGAAACATGTAGATTCATTATGTGCGCAAATTACAGTGGAAAAATAATAGAGCCAATTCAATCCCGATGCGCGCCATTCCGTTTCACTTTCCTGCCCAGAGAAGAACAAGATAAATATTTGAAACACATCGCAGAAAACGAAAATGTTAAGCTTTTGAAGGATGGGTTAGATGCGATTTTTGAGGTTTGCAGTGGAGACCTAAGAAGGGCAATAAACACCCTCCAAGCAGCAGCTTCGCTAAACAAGCCTGTAGACGCGAAAGTTGTCTATTCCATTACTGGAAGGGCTAGCCCAGCGGATGTGCGAAAAATGATTGAAACTGTTATGGCCGGCAACTTTTTAGAAGCAAGAAAGCAACTGCGTGATATGATTCAAAAATATGGGGTGGCTGGAAGCGACATAATCCGCCAAATTCACACAGAGATCTTTAGAACAGAAATTCCAGAACCATGGAAGATAAAGTTAGCTGACGTTGTCGGCGAAATAGATTATAGGCTTGTTGAAGGTGCAGACGAAGAGGTTCAGCTTAGTGCCTTGTTGGCTAGACTTGTCGAAGCTGGTAACGAATTAAGAAAAGCGAACTAGGTGCAAATGTTTGTATGCTGCTTGGACTGTTAAGCACAAACCAAAGTCTTTGGCAGAGGTTATTGGAAACAAGGAAACAATTCAAAAATTCGTCGATTGGATAAAATCTTGGGATAAAGGTGCTCCTAAAAAAAGAGCTGCTTTTTTGTATGGTCCGCCAGGCATCGGAAAAACGGTTACTGTTGAAGCCTTGGCTTATGATTTTCAGATGGAGCTTGTGGAAAAAAATGCAAGTGACTATCGAACAGAAGATGCCATAAACCGTTTTGCGGGGTTAGCCTCACAATACGGGTCATTGTTTGGCGGGAAAAGGATTGTTTTGCTCGATGAATTGGACGGGTTAACGGGAACAGCTGACAAAGGTGGAGTGAAGGCAATAACCGACATTGTGAAAACTGCTCAATGTCCAATAGTTCTAATTGCTAACAATGCCTATGACCCGCGCTTCTCGAATCTTCGCAGCTACTGCCTTCTAATAGAATTTAAGAAGCCGCCCGCTGGCGAAGTAACGAAACACTTAAAGCGCATATGTATATGTGAAGGCATTCAAGCCGATGAAGAGGCTCTTAAATTTATTGCCCAACGCTCTGGGGGCGACGTTCGCTCAGCAGTGAACGACCTACAAGCTTTGGCTCAAGGCAAGAAAAAACTAACCTATGAAGATGTTTCTTGGCTTGGTTACCGCGACAGACAAGATACAATTTTCAACGTGTTAAGAATGATAATTTATGGAAGAACCTGTCTTAGCGCAAAACAAGCAGTGGACATGGCTGATGTGGACATTGACATGCTTTTTGAATGGATATATGAGAATGTTCCAGAACACCTAACAGACCCTCATGATTTGGCAAAAGCCATGGATGCACTTTCAATTGCCGATGTTTATCGCGGCAGAATCCGCGCCACTCAGGACTGGAGTTTTACACGCTACGTTATTGATTACATGACTGCGGGCGTTGCGATGGCTAGGCAAGACACTAAAACTCACGGTTGGATACCGTTCAAGTTTCCCGCGCGTATACAAATGCTGTCAAGATCAAAGGCTGAGCGTGCAATACAGTTAAACATAGGACACAAGATTAAGCGCAGATGCCACATCTCCGCGAATAGAGCCTCAAAAGAGATTCTTCCATTTCTGAAGATTATTTTTAAAAACAATGCAGATATGGCTACTGGGCTCGCTAAATGGCTTGATTTGGATGCAGAGATGGTTGAATATCTAGCTGGAACTAAGGAAAAAGCTGAAAAAAATCGTTAAACTGTTGAGCTAAAGTTCTATCCAACAACAACAAAAATGACGATGATGAGTGGAGATTGCGGAAAAGTTATAGCTGAACCGAAAGTAACTGTGTGGTTTGGTGAATTAAGTTGCTTGAAGGTAGACTTGTGAATTTGAGAAAAGTAGAGAAAGAGGACGTTGATTTTCAATTTGCGTGTGTTAATGATTTAGATTTCTGGGGGGAATATACGCATCCTGTTATTGAGCAGGCTCCAAAATGGGCTTTGATGCGAATTATTGATGAATATCCCAATGAGTTTCAAAGAGTGATGGAGGACAATCCTTTCATAATTCTGAAGAAGGACGGAACCAAGATAGGGCTTACTTGGCATTTTACTAATCAACCGCATGGGCATATAGAAATTG
>CAZHWZ010000049.1:0-10930 GCA_964535965.1 uncultured Candidatus Bathyarchaeia archaeon
TTTCAGTTTCAACGTCGTGGTTTACCCATTTATTTCCGCTAAGCTCATGAAGTGTGTACTGGAATGGGCCGTCAGCAGTCATGGTCGTTGTGTCTGTGAATATTACTTGCCCCATGTCCAAAGTTGCATGAGAATGATTGTTGACGTAGTTTGCGATTTCTTCTGCGCCAGATTCCAGCGTTCTCCAGTCATCACCCTTAAAAGCACAGAATTGGCAATGAGTTATGTGAATTGCTGGTTTACTTTCAGCGGCTAAATCTTCAACGCATTTCATGGTTTCTAAAGCTGTGAGATAGTTTCCTGGTTTTCCAAGATTATTCGTGTGGATGTGGATTGTGTGGGGCAAGTTTAGGAGCTTGTTCACTTTGCATAGTCCACGGATGATTTCGCGTGGAGTAATGCAGAAATAGGGAACTTGGTCGTCTAGGCTGCTGACGTTGTGGCCGAAGCCCCAAGCCTCCAGGCCTCCAGGATTGACAATTTTTATGGCGTATCCTTTTGTTGAAGTTATCATCCAAGCAATGTATCTTGCGCATTCCTCGATTTTTCCTTCTTTCAAATATTCAAGCACAAACCACCAGTCGCCGAGAAGCGGGTAACTAGCCTTATCAACTATGGGAGTGTCGCTTAACTCTTCATGAGTGTGTTTAGCCTCGAGAGGAGGCATGGAGGGATTCATTATTGTAGTGTAACCCATCCTAGCATAGCGGTAACCAGTCGTAAAAGTTGACGGAATCGAGTGACCGACACCTGACCTAGTTATGGATGTTTTACGTTCAAAATCCCTAAAATGGTCTTCAGGTCTTAGGAGCCTTCCAGTATTCACTTCCGAACCAGCAATGTGGCAGTGTATGTCAACTCCGCCGGGCATAACAACCATTCCAGAAGCATCTAGTTTCCTTGCCTTACGCTCATTGACTCTTTCAACTATTTTCCCATCTTTAACTGCAATGTCCATTTTTTCGCCATTAACACCGTTAATTGGGTCGTAAACGAATCCATTTTTTATTAGAAGCTCCATTACGATGCCTCAGCTTGTTTTCTTTTTCTTATTTTTCTAACTTCTGAAAGGATTCTTCTCAGGATTTCTTCGTCTGGAAGCACTCCACGGGGCGGCTCAACGACTTTTTTGAGGGGAAGCGGCACATGGTCCATGCGGTAGGCTGTTCCACTTGCTTCTATCCCAACGAACGCTGATGGAAAAACGACGTCAGCCATCTGGGCTGTTGCGTTCATATGAGGGTCAATAACAATCAAAGGATTCTTAACCAAATGTTCAACTGCTCTTCTTGGAAAGTTCGCAACAGGGTCCGACGCAACTATTAAGGCTACATCTGATTCTTTGCGCAAAAGAATATCGACAACAGATGTTTCTCCGGGATTATATCGTGGATAGTCAAGGGAAAAATCAACAGCGTAAGGATAGCCTGTCTGCCATGTGAAAACCGTGTTTGCGCCCGTAACATTAAAGTGACCTCGCATAGGCATTATCACAAACTTCGTTCGCATGTTCAAGTCGCGGGTTAAAGAAAGTGCCGCGTCGATGTTTCTTAGCTTGCCCTTACTCATTGTCAGACCAAGCCCGAAGAACAGTATTCCAAAATTGCATCTAATCATTACATCTGCAACTTCTTCTAAATATTCCACTGGAACTCCAGCAACCTCGTCAACTTCGATTTCTTGGTCCCGAATCAAGGCTCTAAAGGTTTGAAGAAGCTCATAATCCTTGTTAGGCTCAACTTGAATAAAGTAGTCCGCTATTTCAGCAGACCTTGTTCTTCTAACATCAATAACTACAAGTTTTCGCCCCTCTTTCCAAATTGCTGGGGGAGGCTTCTTTCTAAGAAGGGGTGGAGCGGAAGGCTTTTGTTTAAAGAAAACTCTTCTGATGGCACTTTCAATTTTTTTCTTGACAATTGAGGCTTTAATTTTGGTTAAGTATCCTCTCCATGCGCTTTTCTCGAACTTTCCTTCAGAAAAGGCCGTGTACCTTTCAATGTGTCTTGGGTGGGCACTCCACGGGTTGCTTCCCCAATAAATAACAAGGTCTGCCCTATGCCTAATTTGTCCAAGGGTGCATGACGGAATGCCAACGTCTTGAATGCTCAAGATTGAAGGACCATGACAAACTGTTGATGTGTTATCAATTACCCCTCCAACCTCTTCTGCTAATTCAAGGCCTACTCGCATGGCTTCGCAGTTTGTTGAACTCCAGCCGTACAGGATTGGATAGTTTGCTTGAGCGAAGATTTCAGCGGCTTTTCTTATGGCTTCTTTAAGTGAAGCCTTAACGAGTTTTCCGTTCTTTCTTATAAGCGGCTTCAAAAGCCTATGCTCGCTATTATAGCCTAAAAATTTTGATTCGCACATGGCGCAGCCTTTTTTAACCTTGACTATTTTTCCATCTTCAATTGTTAATTCTATGTCGTCGCATAGGCTTCCGCAAACAGGACACGTTACAGCCTTAACAACTGGCATGCTATTCCTTCCTAAATTGCTGCTTGAGAAGCTCTTCTAGGCTTAGAAGAGGCTTATCTGGAGCAGGTTCAACTTCTGCTGGAATTCCCTTAAAGGAAGGCATCCCGATACTATGTGTTTCAGGGTTAACTACAACGTTTGCCCATGGACCATAAGGAATAAAAATTATGCTGGGATGTGGAGCTCTCAGAGATTTTAGGGCTTTGACAACTACTGAGCCATAGCCCGTTGAAACTTGAACGTTAGTTTTCTCTTTTATTCTAAGCCACTTTAGGTCTTCAGGGTCCATGTAGCAAACTGAAACGCTTTCCATATATTCTTTTGAGGCTTTTCCACGTTCTTTTCCTACGCCTTGCTCAATTGTGCGCCCAGTTAGCAAAGTAACCTGCAACTTATCTGCAACCATTTGTAATCCAACTGTTGATTTAGAATGCGTTAACGACTGTGATGTGTATTTTTGAGAACAATACGTACCTAAATCTCTTTTCCTTTCTGCTCTAAATCAACGCTTGAGTTGAAGGTGACACGAGTATTTTCTATATTTTCTACTTAGACTATTGAGTAAAACCATAAAAGCAAGGTGATAATGCTTTTATATTGCAAAAAAAAGTATGACGAACCTTTGAAAGGGGAAGGTTGAATGACGGAAAAGATGATTATCGAAGTTGAGGGCTTAATGAAATATTACGGTGAAGTCAAAGCTGTTGACGATGTTTCTTTTGCGGTTGAAGAAGGCGAGATTTTCGGACTTTTAGGACCAAACGGCGCTGGAAAAACCACATTAATGGAGATACTTTGCGGCTTGCGTAGATTTGACCAAGGAAAAGTCGCAGTCCGCGGTTTCGACCTGGCAAAAGATTCACTAAGGGTTCGTGCTTCCATCGGGTTTTGTCCGCAGGAAACATTACTCTATGACCTGTTGAATGTTCGTGAGAATTTTGCTTTTTCTGCTTCGCTCTATTCTTTGAGTTCTGAGAAGTTCAAGGAACGGGTCGAATTCTCTTCTAAAGTCTTGGGTGTAGGAGAATTTTTGAATAGAAGGGTTCAACAGTTGTCGGGCGGAATGAAGCGACGTGCAAATCTTGCAGCCTCAATCATTCATGACCCACCCATTGTGATTCTTGATGAGCCCACGGTCGGTTTTGACCCTAACATCAAGAGAGAGTTCTGGGAATTGATCAAGAGCCTAAAGAATTACGGGAGAACGGTTCTTCTTTCCACTCATGACATGTATGAAGCCGATGAAATATGTGATAGAGTCGCAATCATGGACAGGGGCAAAATTGTGGCACTTGACAAGCCGTATGCTCTGAAGAAGACAATAGGAGGAGAACCGGCCATCCACATAAGAGTGAAAGATACGCAGATGAAGAAAGCGCTAACAGCTCTCAAGGAATACAAGACTGCAGTAATAGACAGCGAGATAAGAGTCACAACCAAGAACCCTTGGGAAATCATGACGGAAGTGTCAAACAGACTGGCTTCGCAGGAAGTCCTGACAGAGAAAATAGAGGTTGTTGAGCCAACTCTGGAGGATGTTTTCATCAAATTGACCGGAAGGAAACTCGTGGAGGAGCTGAAATGAACTCGATAATAGGAATAGCAGTCAAGGACATCAAGACGTTTTTCAGAGAGCGAGGCACAGTCTTCTGGACTATAGCTTTCCCGGTCATGATACTATTATTGTTCACTGCCATTTTCGGGAGAGAGATACCCTTCAGCGCAAATATAGGCGTTGTGGACTATGACCATGATCCTTATGGAATATCTGCAAGCGTAATAGATGGACTGAACAACATCGGAATCTTCACAGTCAGAAACTTCACAGATAAGAATGAAGCAATGACGGAATTGAACGCAACCAGCATCCGGGCAGTCGTGACGATACCTCAGAACTTCTCGCAGAACCTCTTTCTTAATGATACAAGCGTGTTGCTTGCTGTGGATGACACTAACCCTGATGTAGCGAGACTTGTTCGAGACGGAATTCGCTCTTTCTTCTCAGCATTCTACAGCAGCTTTTACAACCGAACCTACGGAAAGAACTACACGGAGCCAATAACCGTGATAGAAGAAGCATCCGTGGTAGGACAGGTAATAGGCTACAAGGAGAGCATCGTACCAGGCATGCTAACCTATCCGCTTTTGTTCTCAAGCATGGTTGTCTCGACAGGAGCAATCGTTTTCGAAAGAGAAAAGGGCACGCTCAAAAAGATTAGAGCAGCGCCCATACGCCCAATAAACATGCTCTTCGGAAAGACTTTGGCAGCGCTATTCCAAACAGCCATATCAATTGTCGTCATGTCAGTTCTTGCTGTAGCTCTGTTAGGTCCGAATCTAAACTGGAATGTTCCGTTCCTGATTCCAATATTCTTCTTAGGCTCAATGAACGGAATAGCCTTAGGCTTGATAATATCATGTGTTGGCAGAGCCCCACAAGAAGCGTCAAACGCAGCCACAACAATCGCCATTGTGCTCCAGTTTTTCACAGGAATGTATTTCCCAATCGAATACCTCCCAACCTACATGCAGCAAATCGGCCGCTTCATACCAATGACCTATGCAGCCCAAGCCTTAAGAGACATAATGATTCGTAACGCTACACTAAACGACCTATTACTGCCAATAACGACCCTAACTCTTTCAGCAGTCATACTATACGGAGTCGGTGTTCTCCTCTACAGAAGATGGGTCGAAAAATAAATTCAAACCTCTCTCAAAATTCTATAACAAAAGTTATACGGAGCCGCTTTCAGTGATTGAAGAAACATCGTTAACGCAGTAAAGATAGGTTATAGGAGCACATCGTTCCAAACATTTTGTGTTATACGCTTCTTCTCTCATGAGTAGGTTGAAAAAGAATAAAATTTAAAAAGGAAATGTAGTTAATTACATCGCTGTGTCAAAAATGAAACTCTCATCAAGACAAATAGCCACAACAGCCGTTTTTGCAGCACTATACGCAATAATTTCAAGACTCCCAGGAATCCCTATGATTGGAGTAAGCAGCAAAATAGAACCAGTAGTAATATTAGACCCTATTGTTGGGATTTTGCTCGGACCTTGGATTGGCGGATTAACCTCTCTTTTAGGCAACTTTATTGCTTGGATAATTCCAACAACAAGTTTTTACGGTCTGCTGAATCTTCCTTGCGGACCTATGGCAGCTATTGTTAGCGGAAGTCTAGCAAGAAACAAGAAAAATGCTAACTGGAAGTTTGCAGTAATAATATATGCTGTGCTTATGGGACTCTGGTATCTAACGCCTCCGGGACAAGAATTGCTTTATTACCCGTTTTTACATTGGACAGCGTTTATTCTCATATTGATTTTCAGAGAAAAAATTCATAGTTTTCTAAATGCTGATGCAAATCCTAAAAAGGTGTTAGGTACAATAATATGTTGCTTTGGAGGCATAATGGCAAACCACATGACAGGCAATCTGATTTATATTGGAGCGGTAGGTTGGTTTATTTCCCTCAAAGACATAAAAGATGCCTTAAAAAACCTTGGATTCTTCTGGTTAAAATCGGGGTTGCCGCAACCAAAAGATCCTCTAGGAGCAATTTTTGCCTCAGCTCTGCCGATAACTGTTGTTGAAAGATTGCTGATGACAATTTTCACAATTTACCTAGCGTATGGCCTCATACTTGCTCTCAGAAAAAGCGGCTTGATAAGGTTGGGATGAATGTGGAGAGTAAAGCGTCTCGCATAGTTTATTTTCTGCTTTTCTATTTAGGCTGGATTGGGATACTCTGGACGGCTTACGCTTTCTGCATAAGCGCATACAACGAAATAATGGGCATCTTCACGGAAGAACCATCGTTCTTCATATTGATCTTCATATTGCTGTGCGTTTCATTGATAAGCATAGCCACCGCATTCATACTTGAACAAACAGGTCGAACCAAACAGTAACCGTTAAAACCATCAATGTTTCCATATAGTGAGTGATATGAATCAAAAATTTCATCCTTATGTAGTGTTTCTTCCATCAAAACAAAAACATAAGATATTACGGGCAATTTTCGGCTCCAAAGCAGCTGTAGACATATTAAAGTTTTCAATAGGTCAAGGAATATCCAACAAGATTTATCAGAAGGATTTGATGAAAAAACTTTCCTACTCCAACAAAACAATAATTGAGCATTTGAAATCATTGACAAAGCTTGGAGTTTTGGAAGAGTACATGGAGAAAATAGAAAGCGAAAACAGAATTGTTTGGTTGAAATCCTATCAGTTAACAGATATTGGAAAATGGTTTGTTTTGTTGCTGGCAGAGGAAAAAGAATTAACGAAAGAAGAAAAAGCCAAGATACTTCGAAACATTTTCAAAGTCTATGTTCGATGGGTAAAAACCATTTCAGAAAAGTTAAAACTAGATAAAGAAGAATTGAAGAAAATATTTGACGAGGAAATAAGGTAAAAGAAAACCTAAAACGTAAGAATATGTGACGCTGGAATAGCGCTAAAATACAACTTTCAAAACCTGCTCGTAATATTTTGGACAATAGGTTAATGTTATTTGGCAGAAGTCCCCCTTAGACGTTGTAACTTCTTCCAAGTTTCCCTCAACATAGACCTCCTCATCTTTGCATGCTTGCATTCGAAACTCTTCCACATAAGAAATGATACGCTCAACATCATTACCTCCTTTTGGTCCGCGCAATACCTTTTGGGGTTCGACGCTATAAATCGATGGAATGAAGAGTGCATCATGGTCTTCTGTTATGCGTGCAAATATTTTAACCCAGCCTTTTTGTGAGACTCTTGCTTCAGGGTCATATTCTTTGTTGATTCCTTTCCAGTCCTTCACTGGTTCAAACTCCGTCTTTATGATTCTTCCGCTTTTCTCGTCGTTGAACAAAGCATAAATCAATTTTCTATTTTGGTGCCACATGTACTCTTTTGGACTATAATTTCTAAATCTCCAAAGCTTTCCTTTAATCGGTTCATTGCTTTCAAACTCGTTCTTAAGAGGCGAATGCTTATCGCCATACAATTCTTGCAAAGTTTCGCGTAACATGACCGCATTTTCTCTACTATAAATGATAAGATCTAAGTCAGAGAACTTGGGATGATAAAAATCATGGAGAAGAGAGCCAAAAACGCCAAAATTTTGCGTCGATAAGTTAGAACATTGTGTAGTAAATTCTAGGACATTATGTAAAGCTGCGACAAGTTCATCTCGTGACTCCATTTTCATTATTTCTCCTAACTTCTCGTCTGGCTTATTCACTTTAATAATGTCAGACTGATTAACCCCAATAATATTCTTACGAAGCATATCATGAAAAATGAAGTATCTCGGATAAGATTTTTCAACAAACTTCAAGCCTTCATCCTCATAAAATTTGTAGAAAACGCGTTGACCCAGACTTCTAAATGCTTTCGGATTGTTTGATTTGAAGATTTCCGAAGGAGCATATTCAACATCACAAATGTATGCATCTGGCAGATGGGAGTAGCCCAAGACTCGGAAAATTAAGCCTTCCTTCGTGATAATTGCGTCACGGTCCCTAAGTCTTAAAGTGGCCAAATATGTTCTTCCTCGCTTGTGCCAGTTCCAACAACAACTTGATAAAAGACTTCGCCTTTTTCGAGGCTTTCAACGCGTTCCAGCATTCCAGAAACCTTGATTTTGTTTCCTCGTCTGGCAACGTCTCTGTAGCATCCAATCATGGAAACCACAAGTTCTGGAATCTTTTCTTTAGGAAGCACCGAAACAGGATTAGATGGTTTGTACCCTTCAATTTTGTATATTGCTGGACGGAACATGGCTTGGCTATCATCTTTAATTGTGCAGCAAAACGCTACGGAAGTCATTGGTGTGTACTTAAACTCTCCATATTTTGAATAAACCTCTTCTGGTTTGCGAACCGCGTTATACATGAAAATCTTGTTCATGTATCGCCCCCTATACCGTCTGGCAGCATCTATACGGTTTTTAAACACGTAGCTTAATTTTCCTGCATCAACAAGCTTGTCTATCGTTTTCTCTAGTTTACGAAAGTTTTGTGACCCATACACAACGATATCTATGTCGGACTTAAGGGTGTGCATATTCAAGGCAACAGAACCATGAACACCAAAATCTTCTATGGTGATACTGGATTCGCTTGACAACAAATCAATAAAGTCCAAAGTCATTTTTTGTAGATTATCCTTACTTTTGAGTTCACTTAGAAAACGCAAACGTTCCTTTGGAACATAAACCTTTTTGACTGAACTAAATTGTACGCAAATCACTTCCTTCCCTCTAAAGGGACAAAAATACACATAGTCTTGGAAACCACTTCTAAAAGTTTCAAGAAATGCTTGATAGTTTTGCCCTGTGTAGAGTTTTTCAGCCCGAAAAAGTCGGGTCCCCCTATACTTCCATATCCTTTCCAAGAAGCTAACATGAAAAAGCGCCCCAAATTTAGAGGGAATATATTTTAAGAAGGCGAAAACCCGGTCATTTGGGTGCTCGTATCCGAAAACGTTGAATATGAATCCCTCTTCCGTAACAAAAGTATCCCCATCTGTTGGAATCCAGTAATCAAGCGTCGTTTCGAAGCACCTAAGTGTAATGTGGTTAAAGTGTTAAAAAAATATCCTTTCAGATTAGCTTTTTCTCAATTGAATGAAGAGACCCGCAACGTTTAAAACAGTTTCAAGATAGAGCATTTTAACTGAAAGCCATGAAAGAAAGTTATGGAAGAAATGAGATGACAAAGGTGCAAAAATGAAAAGACCAGTTGTCATTGCAGTTGTTGGAAGCAAAAGCTCGGGAAAAACAACAACAATAGAAGCTTTGACAAAGGAGCTTACAAAAAGGGGCTACAAAATAGCAGTGGTAAAGCATATTCCAGAACCAGACTTCACGATTGACACTAAAGGAAAAGACACTTGGAGATTTGCCCAATCTGGAGCCAAAACAATCATCAGTATAGCATCAAATGAAATAGCGACAATAGAAAAAGTAAAAGCAAAAAATTTTCCGTTAAGAGAGATTTTGCAGAAATGCAAAGGGCATGACATCGTGTTTCTTGAAGGATTCAGAAAATTCGTGGCTGGAAAAAAAGACATACCTAAAATTGTGGTTGTTAGATCTGCTAAAGAAGTTTCAGATGCAGCAAAGAATCTCAAACCTATTTTGGCTTTCACTGGACCTTGCTCAACAGAAAACTTAAATCTAGAAATTCCATATGTGAATGTGCTCAAAAATCCTGAAAAAATTGCTGACATCGTGGAGAAAATTGTCCTATAACTTTAGGTAAACGGATCTCCAGTCCATAAATCTTTTTGGCTATAAGAAAAGGAGATGTAAATGAGTGGATATAGAGGAAATGAGACCTGAGCAGTAGGCTAGCAGCGGTTTCCCCTGGCACTGATACGAATGAGAGAGAAGGAAACAACTTCTGAAGGTCTTCAAGGAAAACCAGTTTGGCGCTAAGGCAACTTCCCGACGCTAGCCAACTCATCAGCAACATCCTTGAGCCCCAGTTCTTCAAGTTTGGCTCTTGTTGGCCAACCAGTATTTACATCCCAGCCACGCAACTCATAGTACCTGTCTTTAAGTGCTTCAAATTTAGCCTTATCTATCGGCCCATTTACAAGACCTGTTGCACTACCCGCAGGGCATGTAATGGCTTTCTTAAAATATGGCTCATTTAAGGTGTCATTCTCTCTTGTGCGGTTTTCCCTTTTCACCATTATCGCCCTACGCAGATTCCAGATTCTTTCGCCTGCCATTGCTAGCTTATCTACATCCACATCGAGCCCCGTCACGGCTGAGAGCAGACTGCTCTCAAAGATTCTGAGATCCATCTGAGGAGGGTTGTAGAAACTCGGTATCATACTCCAGAATTCACATACAGGTAAGGAATTCTTTAAGCACTGATTATCCTGAACCCATGCAGTTACCCGTTCAGCTCCTTCGTAAACGGTTTTACTTAAGTCAACAATCTGATAGTTATCATAAGGCGGGAGTCCAAAGTGTTCATTTGCCTCTGGAGCGGATGGATTTTTATATTCGTGGCATGAATCAACAGGATCCCTTGTATCAGTAGCCCAATGCAGTGCGCTTCCCAAATTGTCTACATGATGGAAAGCGTAACCATAAGCAGTATACAGCTCCTTATACAGATCCACCAGCTTTTCACCAGACACCAATTTCTTCCCAAAGTATTCGGTGAACCTTGCCGCACCTTCAGCGTAGGGGCTTTCTCCGTTAGCGATTTTGTGGAGCAGTACTGTCAAGAATTCGTGATTTGTGGCTGTGCCTCCCAACCATTTGGGAGTAGGTAAACCAATATCTTCCTCAATTTCTTTCCTTGTTAGAATACCTGCTTCAAGGGAAAGTGCTAGAAGGAGCGGTACCCCTCCCATTACTTCAAAGGTATTTATGCCAAGCCTCTGGCTAAGCACATTTGCTTCCCAGATCTCTTTAGGATCAATGCTAAATCTA
>CAZHWZ010000050.1:0-10798 GCA_964535965.1 uncultured Candidatus Bathyarchaeia archaeon
GTCCACCCAGAGTCCACGTATACTATGTGCTTCTCAGTCACAATGAAACCAGCGTTCACGCCACAAATAGGATGAAACATGTCCAGAACAGCATACACGTTCGGAGCAATTCGCATTTTGCTTTCACCCGCTTTTGTATGATATAATCACTGTTCCTTTAAAGAATTGTTAGCGCATGCTATTCGTCGACTGCACCGGAAATAAATCAATAAAAACAAAGGAGACCACAAGTCTTCAAAGATAGTTTTATCAGAACCTTTAATGCAGTATGTCTTGGTTGAGAATGAGCAAGAAATGTCCAAAGGATAAAAGCAGAGATGCCGAGCTTGAAAGGCAGGGTTGGATGAGGCGGTTTGTGGCTGATGAACCGAGACTAAGCGAGGCAGTAGAGCTCTATAAGTCTCTTGGCTATGAAGTCAGATTGGAGCCAGCCGTTTTCGATGAAACAAGCGAAGAATGTAAAAAATGCTTATTGTACCAAGATTGCGACAAATACAAAACGATTTACACAAGATCCAAAAAGAAGAGGTGGAAAGGAAAAGAGCCAGCTACTATTCCCTAGTTTTAAAGAACCTGTAGAAGACTCTGCCGTCTTCCAGCTCAACTATTTTAAGCCTAACCTTGTCTCCGATTTTAAGGTCCTCGTATCTGGCGTCATCAATTCTGCTTGAAATTAGCAAGCCGTCAATTTTTACTAAGCCTATGCAGAAGGGTGCATCTTCGACAAAGCCTAGCGGAGCGCCGAGCCTCATCTCCGTAAAAGCATACAACTCGCCTTCAACGCCTAAGTCAATCCATTCAAGATTTTCGAAAAAACATTCAGGGCACACGATTCTTGGAGGCCAAAAGAGTTTTCCGCAGCTTTTGCATTTGGTTGTCGTTAACTTTCCCTCTTTGAGGTTCTGGAAGAACTTGCTAATCCTTGTGAACTTTTCGTCTTGTAAAGGGTAGAAATCCAGCATGTACGGAAGCTTAATCATTTCTTGACGCTTAATCTTCTCAAATTTAACGCTCATTTTAGACTCCTCGAGTAGGCGATAATGCTGTGAACGTTCGCTGCTCCGCTCAAATTGTGGGCAATCGCGATTTCAGCATCCTTGACATATCTTCCCTTCGGCACTTCTCCCCTAAACTGTTGGAAAATATCTAAAGCTTGCAGAATTGCTGTAGCGCCTAGAGGATGCCCGCAGCCGAGAAGCCCGCCCCTCGGGTTTACGGCAATCTTTCCGCCAATGTATGGTCTGCCATCCTCAATGAATTTTCCGCCCTTACCCTTTTCGCACCAACCAAAGGCTTCGTATTCCATGATTTCTGAAATCGTGAAGCAGTCATGAAGCTCTGCTATGTCAATCTCGTCTCTTTTTATATTTGCGGTTCTCAGAGTTTCTTGAACAGCCATCTTTAGAGGAACCCACTCAGTTAAGCTGGCTAGGTTGTTGATGACATTTCCAACGCTTGCCTGTCCAGTTCCAATGATATACATCGGAGTGTCAGTATACTTCTTCGCATCTTCGGCTGGAATTAGAATTAGCCCAGCAGCTCCATCAGTCATAGAGCTGCAATCAAAAAGGTTTAGGGGTGGAGCAACCATCGGGGATTTGAAAACAGCGTCAACCGTAACTTCTTTTTGGAAATGGGCCACGGGATTCATTGTAGAATAATGATGATTCTTAACAGAAACCAAAGCCATCTGCTCTTTCGTTGTGCCAAACTCAAGCATGTGTCTCTGTGCAGTCATAGCAAAAAATGGCGGAGCTGAAAGACCGTTTACCCCATCCCATTCTCTGTCAAGCACACAAGTCATGTTTGTCTGAGCCTCAGCCATATCCGGCATGTACATCTTCTCAACGCCAAAGGCAACAGCAACATCAGCCATACCAGTTGTAACACAAGCCCAAGCATAACGGATTGCCGCCTGCCCAGAAGCACACATCAACTCTGTCCTTGCCAAAACCTTTCTCGTGGTTATTCCCAAATACTCAGCCACCATCGGAGCGACATGGCCTTGAAAGATGAACCGTTCGGGCTGGCCTGCGCCAACTATTAAGGAATCAACATCCTTTGGAGAGAGATTATCTACGCTCTCAAAAATGGCTTTTCCTGCTTCCTGCACTAGGTCCCTCCAACCGGCATCTCGCTTGCCACATTGTGTGGCTCCGCCGCCAACGATTGCAACTTTCCTCATTAATGCCACCAGTTAAAGGTGATGGTTTATTTTCCTTTAAACTCCGGTTTTCTTTTCTCTATGAATGCCGATACTCCCTCTCTGAAGTCCTCTGTTGAAGACAGAATTCCGAAGGCCTCAGCCTCGTGTGTTAGCCCCGTTCTTTGGTCTGTTTCAATGCTGTTATTTATGAGTTCTTTGGCTAGCTTTATTGCTATTGGAGGCTTGTTCATAATTTCTTTGGCAACTTCCTCAACTGCTGACCTAAGCTTTTCTGGAGCCACAACCATGTTAACCAATCCAATTCTTTCGGCGGTTTTGGCGTCAATCATCTTCCCAGTGAACACTAGTTCCTTGGCTATTCCCTTTCCAACCAAACGTGGTAATCGTTGCGTTCCTCCCCAGCCTGGAATCAGTCCAACATTTACCTCTGGCTGTCCGACTCGTGCGTTTTCCGAAGCTATCCTAATGTCACATGCCATTGCAAGTTCTAGACCTCCACCAAGAGCGTAGCCATTAATGGCTGCAATCACTGGCTTTCCAATTTCCTCGATCGCCAAAGTCAATTTCTGCCCATGTTTTGTGACTTCCCACGCTTTTACTGGGCTGATGTCCTTCATCGTTTTCAGGTCTAAACCGACGCAGAAGGCTTTTTCACCAGCTCCAGTAATCACTATAACTTTGACGCCTTCGTCCTTCTCTGCCTCCTCAAGCCTTGAAAGAATCTCTAGAACAGTTTCTTCATCCATCGCGTTTAGAGTTGCTGGACGATTTATGGTTATGGTTGCTATTCCATCTTTTTTCTCGTAAAGAGTATCTTTAAACTCCATAAGCCTTCACCAGACTTTTACTACTTTTGGGTCCAGTCATAAAAGCCTTTACCAGTCTTTCTTCCAAGGAGACCCGCTCGAACCATTTGTCTCAACAGTGGGCATGGGCTGTATTTCGGGTCGAGATCGTCTCGCAAAACTTCAGCTATAGAAAGAGTCGTGTCCAATCCGAGGTAGTCAAGAAGAGTTAGTGGTCCCATAGGCCAGTTCAGTCCAAGCCTTATAGCCTTGTCTATGTCTTCTGGCTCGGCTATTCCCTCCCAAACGAGGGAAACTGCCTCGTTTAACGCTGGAACTAGGATTCTGTTCACAATGAAGCCTGCACAATCCTTTTTGACCACGACTGGCTCTTTTTCCATTTTCTTGGTAACTTCGACTATAATATTGATGGTCTCATCAGAAGATTTCGCTCCACGGATAATCTCTATCAGTTTCATTAGTTGAGGTGGATTAAAGAAGTGCATGCCACAGAATTTTTCCGGCCTCCTTGTGGCTGAGGCGAGTTCTGTTATGCTTATAGAAGAGGTGTTTGAGGCTAAAATGACATTAGGCTTCGCCAGCTTATCAGCTTCTGAAAGTATATCTTTTTTCAACTTTAAATTTTCAGGAACAGCCTCAATAATTAGGTCTGCATCAGCCACAGCTTCTTTTAGGTCCAGCGTTGGATGAATTCTATTCAAGGTTTCTTTAACTTCGTTCTCTGTGATTGCTCCCTTCCTTAGGAATATTTGGAGGCTGTTATTTATCATGGACATCCCTTTATCAAGAAACTTCTGCTCGATATCTCTTAGGCTGACCTCAAACTTTGCCACTTGAGCCGCAACCTGAGCTATGCCGTGACCCATTAACCCGGCTCCCAGAACAGCTACTTTTCGAACTTCCATTTTCAAACCTCCGTTAGAATGTGTAGAGAATACTGCAGAAGTATATATTTTCTTAGATGAGAAATATTTTAAAGTTCCAACAGAACTCTTGACTGATATAAAAGGGAAAAGAACCATGACCTGGCTGAACATGGGTCAAATATTAAGAGTTCACGCGAAAAACCACCCAAGTAAGATAGCCTTAAAGGACTGGCTTGGAAAGGCTTTGACTTATCCAGAATTGGAGTCGAGGACAAACAAGTTGGCGAATGGGTTGTTGCGGTTGAGTTTGCGTAAGGGCGACAGAGTGGCTGTGATGCTGTATAACTGCGCCGAGTTTGTTGAGATTGACTGTGCCCTTGCTAAAGTTGGGTTGGTTGTTGTGCCCATTAGTTGGCGCTATATTGACCAAGAAGTGGCGTATGTGGTGGATAATTCTGATGCCAAGGCGGTGATTGTCGGCGAAGACTTTATTGATTGCATTGACAGGGTTCGTGGAGGCTTTACAAAAGTAAGCGTGGGCAATTATATTTCGGTTGGCTCTCGGAGGTTTAAGGGTTACATCGACTATGAAAGTCTGATAGCTGAATCGCCAGACACCACGCCAGACATTCATGTTGAGGGTAAAGACATGTGGTTTCAGATTTACACTTCCGGCACGACGGGCATACCGAAAGGTGTTGTGCGTTCGCATCAGTCTTATATAGCCTTCTACTTGATTAATGCTGTTGAGTTTGGTTTTTCAGAGAGGGACAAAGGAATGATTGCTATGCCCTTGTATCACGTGAACTCGACTTTTTACGGTCCCTTATTCTTATACATTGGCGCTTCTTTGTTTGTCGGGCGTGATAAAGGCTTCGACCCAGTTGAATTGTTACGCACCTTCAGCGAGGAGAAGATAACGTTCACATCTCTGATTCCAACGCATTACAGTTTGATTTTGAACGTGCCCGAAGAGGTGCGCAAACAGTTTAAAGTGAGTTCTCTACATAAGTTGTTATGTTCCTCGGCGCCCGCCCGTGTTCATATAAAGAAGGGAATTTTACAGTGCTTTCCGAATGTGGAGTTGTTTGAGGCTTATGGTTCAACCGAGGCTGGAATAGTGACCCTGCTCAGACCCGAAGACCAGTTGCGCAAGCCCGGGTCCATTGGCAAAGAATGCCTAGGAACGGATGAATTGAAATTGCTGGACGAGAACGGGAAGGAAGTGGCTGTTGGCGAGGTCGGCGAGTTGTATTCGCGTGGACCCATGATGTTTGACGAGTATTACAAGTTGCCTGACAAAACGGAGGCTTCCTTTAGGGAAGGCGGCTACTTTACAGCTCGGGACATGGCGAAAAAAGACGAGGAAGGCTACTACTATCTTGTTGACCGCAAAGACAACATGATAATAACTGGTGGGGAACACGTCTATCCCAGCGAGATTGAAGCAATCATAAGCCAACATCCCAAAGTATTTGACGTTGCAATTATCGGCGTGCCAGATGACGTTTGGGGCGAAGCCGTTAAGGCAGTAGTCATACTTAAAGAGGGGAAAAAAACCACTCAAGAAGAAATTATTGAATGGTGCAGAGGAAAAATGGCGGGATACAAAAAGCCCAAATCAGTGGATTTTATCTCGCCTGAAGAAATGCCAAGAACTGCAACAGGAAAGATTTTGCATCGAAAACTTAGGGAACGTTTTGCCGGGTCCCTCTAATTCTGATACATGTTACTTCAAGGTTTTCAGATAAGTCTCCAGTTTTGTTTTCACCTGATATTCGTCGTAGTTCCTCCAGTCCGTTGAGTCTACATCCAATATTAGGCTTGAAACTCCGGTTAACTTCTGAATTTTTTCCTTTACTAGGGTCTCCCCTATCGTCATCATTCTGCAACCCCAGTTGGTTGGCAAAATAACGCCGTTCGCCCGAAAATCTTTCACAAGATTTGCGATTAATTCTATTCTTCTCTCTATCGAACAGTTTGCCATATTTGACAAATATTTTCTGGCTAGGCTCTCATATGGCTTAGTGGGGTTTAGGCTTCCAGCCCATACATGTGAAAAGGTTTCTGCGACAACAACCGCTCCTTGACTTTCCAGATGCCGGAAGATTTGAAGGTCAAACCATAAGGGGAGATTGTCCCAAACTAGACGATACTTTTCGTTTTCAACAACTCCCACGCTCTCTTTAACTCTTTTTTCAAGCTCCTTGCGAAGCTTTTCATAAAACTCAACGGCTTGCTGTGTGCCTGGAAGGCAAAGCATGAAGTAGACCGCGGAGAAGGCTTCTCTTGCTCCCATAGGAGCTGGAACGCTTTTTCTGTAATCTTGAATTTCGAGCCAGAGTTCGCTTGCGCGGTTTGAAAGCTCTATAGTTTTTTTAAGTTTGCCTTCCTCAAGTCTTACACCGCAATGCTTTTCGAGTAGGCTGACTAGGTCTTGGAGTTGGGAAACGTAATGCTGAATGTAATGGTCCTTCAAATCTTCTGGACCAGAGCCCTCAACATTGTAGAGAACATCTAATAGAAACAGCGGTTTTTTGAAGATTCGGCTGGCAGCCTGAAACCATTTCAAGTGTGTGTCGCAAGCACATGTCGAGGCAACCAAAATGTCTGGTTTTGGGATTCCTCCTTCGGGCTGGTTCTCTCCGTTAAAGAGGGAGCCGAGCACGCATCTTGCGTAGGAGCATAAATCCTTTGAAAAGCCTTTTCTTTCAGCCAACTCGCATAGTGGGACGGAAACTTTTCTGGCGGCGCATAGTGAAGCATAGTTTTCTGGCCATACTGGGATTATGTCCATTGCGAGGAGGATTTCGACTGGAAAGGTGGAGGCTACCCATGCCACAAGTTTGCCTTTGTTTCTTGCTTTGTGGGCTGTTTCGTAGAAGGGTTTAACGTAGTTTTGGTAGAATCCCTTGAGGGTTTCGAGCCTTCTCTCGCTCATTCTATTCCTCCAACATTTCAATGAAGGCTTCAATCCTTGTTCTGAGCTGGGCGATTCCGCTTAGGGTGTGCTCCCACTCGAGGCATAAAACTGGTAAGTCCTCATTCTGTCTTAGTTCTTCAGCTAGTAGTGGAGCGTCAAAAGAGTGAACGTCACAAAACTTTAGGGTGAAAATGATGGCTCCTTCGACGTCAAAGAGTTTCACCATTTCCCTCACGTGTTTGATTCTTTCCTCAGAAGAGTACATGAAGGGACATGGAATTTTATGCAAGTATCTTTCTGCGATAGCCATCATGGGTTCTCCATTCTCCTTCACTGGGTTCCAGAAGTATCGGGAGCCGGTGCACAGGTCGTCGGCAACAACACAGCCACCAACGCTCTCAATGAGCTTTAACAGTTCTGAGTTGCCCATGACGCTGCCGGAGACAAGCAATCTCACACCAGGTTTGGGTAGGTTTTTGCGCTTCTCAATTTCATTGAGTAGCTCTTGTAAAAGCTTATTATGCTCTTCTTTGGGGGTCATCATGCTTGATAAAACGATTTCAAGCGCTTCGCTTCCAGATATTAATGGAGGATTTCGCCTTCTCTTCTCATAAATCTGCTTTAGTAGCCGCCTGTTCTCATTGAATATTTTTATGGCGTTCTTCAGATTTTCCTCGGAAATCTCAGTTTCAAAACTTTTCATTAACCATTCTTTGAACCTTCCGAGCTCTTCGATGAAGAATTTTAGGGATTCTTCTGTTGTGCTGTGAGGGGTGTTTATGAAATATGTTTTATGGATTGCTGTTCGATGTCTCCAGAAATCATAAATCTTGTTCTGATTGTCGCAGGAGTTTGAAACAACATAGCCGTCTAAGAAGTTGCATTCGCCTTTTAGGGCTCTGTTGAAACAGCTTTTGGCAAAGGAACAAACATTTACCGGCAGATAAACATCAGCCAACTTTGAAGGCTCGAGGCTTCCAAAAACCCTGACTGGAAGAATTCCGCCAGCATAGATGATTTCTTCAGGTGTGTAGGAGCAAGCATACCCTAAAACAGGCTTGTTTCGACTTTTCCATTCCTTGATAAACTTGTTGTCCGTGGAAATCAAAGTTTTAAACAGCTCAAGCAGGTCCATGAAACTTCCATTCTCTCAGTTTTAGCGTTAAATAACTCCAAACCCTATTAATACTTTTCAAGACGTGAGTTGAAATTTTATGGGATTATCATCGGAGATTCAAAGAACTAAGCTCACAAATGCGCAAAACCCTAACCACGCCTACCCAAATACCTGCTCTCCAGACTCTTCAACAAACCAGTCAAAACACTATTCACAGGCGTCCCAACCCCATACTGTTCTCCATAACAAACAATAGCCCCACTCAAAAAATCAACCTCAGTCATCCTCCCACTCTCAACATCCACCAACATAGAAGGCTTATGAGTCCCACCCTTCTCCAAATAGCCAGTAAACCTCTCAAGCGCATCCTCACCAAAATCGTAACCATCCGCCTTCGCCACCGCCAACCCCTCTTCTATCACCCTCACAGTCACACCACGACTAAACTCAAACTCCATAGCCTTCTTCATAGTCTGACCAGTCAAGGCACAAACAGAACACAAAGCAGAGTTCAAAATAGTCTTCTCCCACACATGCCTCTTAACATCAGACGACTCCTCCGTAGTCAACCCACAAGCTGTCATTGTATCCGCAATGTACTTAGTCGTCTCATCAGTCGCATAACCCCCCTTCCGAAAAGCACCAACATAATTAGGAGGCTGAAACCAATTCATCACCACATCCCCGGGACCAATCAGATTTCCAGCATAATTGACAACAACACGATAAGCAGTCTTAACTCCCAAAGTCTCAGCAATCAAACGCTCATTATCCAACCCGTTCTGAAAACTAACAACCCTCATTCCAGGCGTGTAAACGGGTTTAAGATCAGCCAAAACACCTTTCAGAAAACAAGCCTTCGTCGCAACAAAAACAATATCAGGCTCAAACTCAGCCAATTCAGCCACTGAACCCGCAACCTTGTCAACCCGAGCAGACAGCTCCCTAATCCCAGAAACCCTCAAACCATCCTTCCTAATCTTAACCAAAAGCTCCTTAGCAATATCCTCGACAACCACATCTACCCCACCCCTAGCCAAATGAGCAGCCAAAATAGACCCAACAGGACCCAAGCCAATAATCCCAATCACAGGCTTATCCATGGTCACATCCAACTCCACAAACTACGTCTATGTCACACATCACTTAAAAGAATATTTAAAATCGTTGCTATACCATTACCGTAAAGAAAAGGTAGCTCATTTTTGGTAGTTTAGCTATTTTTGAGAGGAGTTTTCCTTCTCGTTCTTTAATATCGCAGCCAATATTCCTTTGAATATTTTCATATCAGAAACGTTCACTAACGGAATCTGCAAGCTCTTATCAATTTCATATATCTTCTCAAATTTCGGAAACCGTGCATAGCAAATCTGACTTATGGGAAACTCCCGCCTTTTTAACTCATGTTCAAAGGATTTTTCATAAACCTCCAAGCATAAAATGTGCCCATCTATCCAATAAAGCCTATTAACCCCATAAGTCGTGGCACACCATGCAACATCCCCGACTGACCGCCTGTCTAAACCCAAAATGGTAATCTTCCTCGTAGGAGCGATTTCAACATCCATGAAGCTTCACCCTTTAAATGGAGTTCTCAACACCTCTTTAACCTTACTGCTTATAATTGGACCAAGACCATAGACTGTTTTAGGCCAGCCATCCACATTTATCAGGGCGTTTAATGGAGTTTGATAGGACTTAAGAATAGCCGTAGCCTTCTCCCTTCCAATATTTGGTAAACTAGCTACAAAATATACTTGAGCATCAGACAGTGTTTCGCACCTTTTAGCTGGATGAACCGTCGGAATTCTTTTCTCCGCAATTTGTTCTTGACGAGCAGCCACATAAAGGAAATCGATGGTTTCCTTGTAAGAGGTGGTGTTTACCATTGCTATTCCATTTTTTGCGAGGTTGAACATTGCTCCCCAAACGGATGCTGGCTGGATTCTGCTAAACTTGTAAATTATCGGCAGATAACCCTCTAAGAGAATTAATGATTTTGGATAGACTTCCTTCAGCCTAAACAGCTGCTCGAAAAGATAACGGTGAGTAAGCGTATAAACAAAATCCTGAACTGTCTTGCGCTCAACGGCACATACGTCAGATAAAACGTAATCGCCCTTCTCCAGCGCTTCAATTTTTACGTCGACACCACACTCTTTAAGCCCCTTAACAATTTTTGTTGCCGTATTTGCTTCACGACTGTCAACAATAATTGTTGGCTCCTGCTCATCGCCTTTCTTTTCCTTCAAGTATGGAAGTAAGGTTTCAGTTCCCGACATGTCCTCAACTCTATACTATCTGTCATAACATGAGAAACTAATCGCTTCTTATTGATAAAACTTGAGCACAACCAAAATAAAAATGCACTAAGCAACATAAAAATGGGAAAAGAAGTTTATGATCCTTTCTTCGTGATTTCCTTTACGACGCCTGCGGCTACTGTTGTGCCCATGTCCCTAATTGCGAATCTTCCAAGCTCCGGAAAATCAGTGTAGGTTTCAATTGCTATTGGATGCAAAGGCTCCATCTTTACTAAGGCAGCGTCTCCAGTCTTTAGGAAAGTTGGCTTTTCCTCCACAACATGCCCCGAACGCGGGTCAATTTTCCTTATAAGCTCAGTGAATCTACATGCAACCTGCCCCGTATGATAGTGAAGAACCGGCGTATATCCAGCTGCTATGGCTGTTGGATGATAAATAACGATTATTTGTCCAATGAACTCATTAGATACTGTCGGTGGATTGGTAACGTGTCCGCAGACATCTCCACGACGCAGGTCCGTTTTTGCTACGCCCCTGACGTTAAATCCTATGTTGTCGCCGGGCTCAGCCTTCGGAATTCTTGTGTGGTGCATTTCCAAAGACTTCACTTCACCCTGCTTGTTAGCTGGCATAAACACGACCACATCGTTTTCCT
>CAZHWZ010000051.1:0-10677 GCA_964535965.1 uncultured Candidatus Bathyarchaeia archaeon
CTAGACACAAGCCTTACGCCCTCATAACCTATAGCACGGCAAACCTGAACCCGAAAGAGAGGGTCAGTTTCACCCAGAAACTCGAGGGAAGGGGCAAGGGTAAGTATAGGTATGAGGGACTAGTAGGTCAATTGGGCGGATATAAGGTTGGGAGAGGCGTGATGATGATTCCGATAGAGAACTTAAAGGCTATAACACAGCATCTAGAGAAGAAAGGAGTAGACTACGTCATAAGACATGTCTGGGCTTAAAAATCTCAAACTGCTTACGCTTTCTGAAAACTACAACTTGACTTGTGAAGCTTCAAGAATCTTTTTTCTGCCTCTTCCCTTACTACATCACCCATTACCACGACTACATAGTCGCTTCTTTTAACAACACTAATAACTACGGATTTCCGGCTTCAGGCATACCAGCCAAACCCACAAAAAGCCTATTGACAGCCATTTCGCACCCTTTTTGCTAGTGTATCTGGCTATTAACAGATAGTCTTTTACATTAAAAGCATTTATGAGGAAGCGAAGCGAAAGATATGCGAAGGAATAAGGATGCCAGAAGCTATCAGAAGTTTCATAGCATTTGACATGGACGATGAGTCTGTTCTGAAAAGAATCACGGATGTGCAAAAACTCCTAGCCAAAACTGGAGCCGACTTAAAACTTGTTGAACCAAAAAACATCCACATAACCCTTCGATTTCTTGGAAACATCACCATAAACATGGTTGAAAAAATCTTTGAAGAGATGAAGAAGGTTCAGTTCACCCCTTTTGACGCTAAGATTCATGGAATTGGCGCCTTTCCACATCTACGTTACCCACGAGTAATTTGGACTGGAATAACTGAAGGCGCTGAACAATTACAAAATATCTTCATTCAACTGGAACCGCGTTTACGCAGTTTAGGGTTTACACCAGACCCTAAAGGCTTCAGTCCACACCTAACAATTGCTCGCGTAAGGTCGGGAAGAAATAAGGCTGAACTTGTCAAGTGCGTCTCTGAGAATGCGAATTACGAATTGGGAATCGTTAGAGCCGAGTGTTTAAGGCTTAAAAGAAGTGATTTGACACCAAAAGGACCAATTTACTCAACCCTTAAAGAGGTTTGCCCACAGAAATAAGGAAAAAGGGCAGTTTATGTGGGATAAAATAGACGAAGTTTGTAGTGAAGTCTTAGAACGTGTTACACCGAAAAAGAGAGAACGGGTTAGAATTGAGGCTTTGGCTAAGAAATTGGAAAAAAGGGTTGTTGATGCGTCAAAAGTGTTGGGTGTCAATGCTATTGTGCGAGTAGAGGGCTCTGTTGCAAAGGACACGTGGCTCAGCGGAGAACCAGACATCGATATTTTTATGCGTGTGCCAACGACCATACCGCGCAAATCGTTAGGGGATATATGCCTAAAGGTGGCCAGAAAAGCCACAGAGGGCGCTGAGCAAATTGAGCGCTTTGCAGAACACCCATACTTGGAGGCATTTGTCGGCAATGTTCGCATTAATATTGTGCCATGCTACGACACAAAGCGTGGAGAATGGCTAAGTGCCACAGACAGAACACCCTATCACACGGACTACGCGAAAAAACATTTGAACGAGCAGATGCGAGGCGAAGTGCGCCTACTAAAGAAGTTCATGAAGGGAATAGACGTTTACGGTGCTGAAATTAAAATTGGCGGGTTCAGCGGCTACCTATGCGAACTCCTAGTTCTACATTGTAAACATTTCATAAACACACTAAAGGCCTTCGCTATGCTTAAACAGCGGATAACCATAGACATCAAAAACTATTACAAGAGAAGAGAGAACGAACTACAACTTCTATTCAAGGAACCATTAGTAATTGTTGACCCGGTTGATAGGGGAAGAAACGTGGCTTCGGCGGTGCAGCCGCAAAAACTATACACTTTCGTAGCTGCTTCGAGGGCTTTCCTAAAAAATCCCAGCCTAAGATTCTTTTATCCGCCAAAAACAAGGGCTTTAACCGCAGAAGAAGCGAGGAGAAGATTAGAAAAGCGTGAGTCATCAATTATATTCTTAACCTTTGGAGAAGTTGACGCTGTTCCAGATGTTTTGTGGGGTCAACTATACAAGTCTCAGCGTTCCCTGCGCAAGCTTGTGGAACTAAGTGATTTCAAAATTTTAAGAGACACTGCTTGGAGCGACGAAAAAAGCCTTAACATGTTCATCTTTGAGCTTGAGCAGTGCCGTCTTCCGCATGTTAAGAAGCATTTTGGACCGCCTCTTGAAAGGGAACGTGAAACTGAGAATTTCCTAAAAAAATACATGAATAATCTGGACGTGATTTCAGGGCCTTATATCGCGGATGGGAGATGGGTTGTGGAGCTTAAAAGGAAATGGGTGGATGTGGTTGAGTTGCTTAATGAAAGGTTGAGGGATGGAGGGAGAAGCGCCGGTATAGCTGAACAAATCTCGCAAGTTCTTAAAGAAGGATTTAGAGTTTTTGTTGGTGATGAGATAGTTGAGGTTTATGCGAAGAACGGCGAGTTTGCAGAGTTTTTGACAGAGTTTCTCTCTGGCAAGCCTAAATGGTTAGAAAACGCCTAAACTAAGCAATATTAACACTGTGCCGAGAAGCCAACAGTAAAGCGCGAAAAGGTGAAACTTTTCCTTGGCTAGGACTTTCCAAAGAAGTTTTAGGGCAAAGTAGCCCACAACCATCGCCATAGTTACTCCTGTAAGAATTTCAGCCCAGCCTAGCCTCGCAGATGCTAAAGTGCTAGAATCTTCGTAAAATGTATAGCCTATGGCGCCGATTATGGCTGGTATTGAAAGCAGGAAGGAGAATTTGAAGGCTTTTTCCCGTTTTACTCCAATCAAAAGCGCAACTGCAATTGTTAATCCGCTTCTTGAAATTCCTGGGATTATGGCTATGCCCTCAGCTATGCCCATGATTATGGCTGTTAAATAGCTTATATCATCGGTTTTTTCTTTTCCAGCCTTTGCAGAGTAAAGCACTATTCCACAGAAAATAAATGCAATGGCAATAGGCAAGACGCTTTGAAAGACTTGTTCCACAGGCTTTAAGAAGACTACACCAATTGCTACCGCAGGTATTGTCCCAACAACTATCAAAGGTATGAGTTTTCCATATTCTGTTTTAAAATCCAAGCGAACCAAAGCCAAAAATATATTCTTGATGTCTCTTCTAAAGAACAGCAAAACAACAATCAATGTTCCAATGTGTAAAATGAACTCAAAAAGTAAAGAATCCTCTGGGCTGAAAAAATCCAAGGAATGCTCAGCTAATTTTAGGTGTCCGGTGCTTGATATGGGTAGCCATTCCGTTAAGCCTTGAATAATGCCTAGAATTATTGTTTTTATTAATTGCTCCAAAGGTTCTCGCCGCTCTCTCTTTTCTATTTTGGTTAGGTTTAAAAGATTAGTTCATATAACTTGTTAATCTTTACGTTGGTGTCGCGTATGAGTGAATATCCGTTTGGAAGCCGTGGAGACCGTGAGATGCTGGCTAAGATGCCTATGGAAAAGCTTCTTGATTTCTTTTTTCTCCAAATTCGAAACTTGTGGAGGGTTGACGGCCTATACTTCTTGGGCATAGAGAAAGAATTGATGAGCTTTCTTTTCGGCACAGAAGCTACCACTCGCATAGATGCTGGTGTTTGGGAGGCTATGGCTGCGATTGAGGCTAAAAGTTTGCAGAAGATGTTTCAGATTGGCGAAAGCCCAGAAATACCAACGATTATGGATCTTTTGCTTAAGACGAGTTGGGCCTTGGATCAGCCGTTTAAAACCGTTGAAGTAAGCAATAAACGGGCAACTTTAAGCATTAACAGATGTAGAACACAGGAAGCGCGTTTGAGCAAGAGATTAAGCGAGTTTCCATGCAAAAAAGTGAGGTTTGGCTACTTGAAAAACTTTGCAAAGACCCTAAATCCGAAGGTGGAAGTGAACTGCATAGTCTGCCCGCCAGACAAGCATCCAAAAGAATTATGGTGCAAATGGGAATTTAAGTAACATGGTAACCGTCAATCTCTTGAAACTTTGATTAATGAAGAAGCTTTGCTGTTAGCCAAATACATCAGAAGTGAAAGAGACATATGGATTCCAAGAATAGCCATTCCTAACCAGCACAGAAGTGAAGTAGAAAAACTGTTATAGTTAAAAGTCAAATTCAATATTGGACTGGAATCAATATTGGGCTTGAAAGTTGGGGGAGCTTGGGAAAGAGAGCCTGAACGAAAACCTTTACCCCTAAGAGTAAAACGCATTGTCTATGAGAGAGCAAAAGGAAAATGTCAAAAATGCGGAACTACCTTAAGAATAGACGAAGGAGACTTCCATCATAAAGGCAAACCTACGAGTACGAGACCTTCAAGCATAGTTTTTCTTTGTCCAACTTGCCATAGAAAATATGGGCATGAATGGAGAACAGTGAAACGAGAAACTTTGCTTGGAGTAGAGAAAGAAAGAAAACTTGTTAGGCAAAGAGTTGTCAGAAAAAAGCCGAAGAAGTATAGAAGAATTGCTATTCGAGGTTTTTTTGGTGAGATCACAGGTTATAGAACAGTTAGAATTAGAAAATCCAAAACGAAAACCAAGAAGATAAAAAAGAGAAGAAGATAAAGTTTTTTGGGTTTGGGGTTCAACCTATTTATAGAGGGGTCTAAATTACACAGCAACTAAAAAGGAAGCCTCTAAATATTTGGATAATTCAAGAATTAGCTGCAACGTGGTGATTGCGTTGAAGCTTTTGCTTGACGAAATGTACGTAGGCCTAAAAGAATATTTTGAAACTCTAGGATGGGAAGTGCTAACCGTCCACGATGCAGGATTAAAAGGAGCAAAAGACAAAGACATAGTGGAGTATGCAAAGAACAACGACTTGCTGCTCGTGACTCAAGACCAGAAACCAGCAGACCTAGCTGAGCTTACAGGAGTCAAGTACGTGCTGATTTCCAGCGCGATGATTGCCAAGATAGCCGATGCAAAAATTAGAGAGAAATACCCAAACACAAAACAGAAATGACACAAAGTCTCCTAAGTTAGTGTTTTTTGTTTTTCGGCTGAAACAAAGTTTGAAACTCTAACGCCCACCAGCCTTATCTTTCTATCTAGTCTGAGATAGACTTGTATTAGTTCTCTCGCAGTTTTCTCTAGGTTCTGTAAACGGTTTGTAATGAAAGGTAAGGTTTTGCTGTGGGTATGAGTCTCAAAATTTTCGTAGCGAACCCTAACGGTAACCGTTTTAAAATAAAGCTGTTGCTTCAGAACGTCCTTATACACTTCTTCTGAAAGCCTATCCAAAGTGTTTAGGACAAACTCGAAATCTGAGGTGTCTTCTTCGAATGTTGTGTCACGGCTTATAGACTTTATTTCGCCTCTTTCTTGAACTTCGCTTCTGTCAATCCCATGCGCCATCAAATAAATCTGAGTGCCCATAACACCGAAGGCTTCTGCCAGCACAGTAGGATCATAGTGAGCCAAATCGCCTATAGTCTTAATTCCCATAGCCTTAAGTTTCTGCTCAGTCTTCCGCCCAACCCAGAGAAGCTTACGAACTGGTAGCGGAGCGAGAAATTTTTCAGCCTCTTCCTCTTTGACAGCCGTTAAGCCGTCTGGCTTTTGGAAGTCGCTGGCTATTTTGGCGACAAGCTTGTTCGGACCTATACCTATCGAGCAAGTGAGCTTTTCCTTCTCGTAAATTTCCTTTTTTATTTGACGCGCTAGGGCTTCGGCTTCCGCAAAATCTCTCACTTTTGAGGTTACGTCTAGAAAAGCCTCGTCTATGCCCCACTGCTCAAACTTGTCTGCATATTTCCGCACAAGATCCATGATTTCGCTGGAAACCTTGGTATAAAGTTCGTAATTAACTGGCAGGTAAACGGCTTCTGGACAGAGCCTCCAAGCCTTCGAGATCGGCATTCCTGATCTGACACTGAACTTTCTGGCTTCGTAATTGCATGTGCTTACGACCCCTCTGCCCTTTCCCCCTTTAGGGTCTGCCCCAACAATAACTGGTTTACCCCCAAATTCGGGATGCCCTCTCTCCTCAACAGCCGTGAAAAAATGGTCCATATCCAAGTGGAATATCATCCTTTTTCTCTCGCTCATAATTTGCTCTGTCCGATATGCTGCCTTCAGTTAAAACTGACGCGTTTGTTGATTTGAATCTATCGCAACGAAGCACATGTACACGATTTAGGCTATGTTTAGCTTCACTAAAGATTTCCCATTCACAACCCTTAATGCCATCCCCCTTTAGAATAATTGAGACAATGTCTGGAGTAAGACCAAATGAACCGCTTGTCAAAAGAACTTGCACATCAAATAGCTGTTGATTTTATTAAGAAAATGAAGAACACGGATAAAATAGATGTTGCTACGGTTGATCATAGAGGCGGAGTCTGGATAATTAGGGGCACATGCCCAATAGACCTGGAAGGACATCCGTGGGCTGAGAAGTTCGAAGTTGTCGTAGACCACAAAGGAAAAATTAAATCCACTGACTTTTCGTTGCTATAGAAGATTTAACATTACCTTTTAAGCCTTATCATATCCGACGTAGAAGATGTAACAGTTAATCTTACCATACGCGTATATTACACGACTGAGCAGCTATCCGCATCAGGGCTTGATGAAAACAGCTTAAAAGTATTTTACTGGGACGGAGCAACTAACAAATGGGCAGTGGTAGACACGCAAGTAAATACTCTAGAACACTATGCATGGGTAACACTAAACCACTTTAGTATATGGGTTCTCCTTGGTCAGACTCCTGGTCCTGCGATATGGGGAGAAACATGGTTTCTAATAACAATAGCCATTGTCGTTATAATCGTCGTAATCGCGGCTGTCCTCTTCTTCAGAAAGAAGAAACAGTCCTGAAAGACAAAAAGACTTGCCTAGCGCAGCCACCTTTTTCTTCTTTAGTATATGATTTTATATTTTCAGTTTGCACAAATTATTAATGATGTCAAATGGTTATTCTATTTCATGAGGGGATAACAACTTGTTTGAAAAAATACTAGTACCCATAGATGGTTCTGAGCACTCATTAAGAGCGTTAGACATAGCAGTTCAAATAGCCAAAAAGTTTGGAGGAAAAATAACGCTAATCCACGTTTATTCGGTAACTGTCAGACCAATTATAATGCCAGAGCCGACCACCTTAACAACTCCTGGAGTTCCAGTCATGACCTCTGCAGAAGTCTCCAAAATAGCTGAAGCCGCTCGCAAAGCTGGCAACAGAATCTTAGCGGACGGCGAACAAAAGGTTAGAGCCGAGAACGTTGAAGTTGATACAAGACTTGAAGAAGGGCACGCGGTTCAGGAGATTATTAGAGTGTCAAAGGAAGGCAACTTTGATTTAATCGTCATGGGTGCACGGGGTATTAGCAAGATAAGGGAGATACTTTTAGGAAGCGTAAGTGACGGAATAATACATCATGCGGTTTGCCCAGTTTTGGTAGTCAAGTAGCCTAATCCCTTTCTACATAGTCAGATCAAATTGGTTCCGCGATTAGAAGGCTATGCTTATTAGCCACAACCCTAGCCTTCAACCTTGCTCCCACAGGAACTTCCTCAGCGTTAATAAGCGTTAAACTTCTGTCCTTTTCACGTGTAACTGCCAACTTCTCCCTTCTAAGCCATCCTGGCCCCACAACCTCAACTCTAACGGTTTCAAATTTTCTGTAGGGAATCGGAAGCATAATTCGCCTATGAATTCCAAAGTCCTCTGGTTTGAGTATAAGCTTAACCTTAAACTCTTTCTCCCAAATTCTCATTTGTTCATAAAATCCTTTCCAAGAGGTTGGCTTGACTCCTTTGACCTTTCTTCCGTGCTTGTGAACTTCATATTTTTGGATGCCTAAGGGAGGGAAAGTTTTTCCTGCACCCATATTGGTGGCTAAACTTATTATTTTTGGAATTTCTGTGGTGTTTATTTCAGGAATCCAAACGGGAGCCACAAGCAAATCAGTTTTAGTGCCTGATACGATATGATGCGTCAATTCAACAACTTTTTTGACGTCATACCATTCCGTGTTCGCCAATTCTCTAGCCAATTTTGGCTCTAAGGCGTCTAATGATAGGTTTATTCGTGTCAGACCGGCGTCAGAAAGCTTGTCCATAAGTTTCGCGTTCAATGTTGAGCCGTGTGTCTGCATAGAAACAGTTTCTACACCTTCAACTTGACTCAAACAAGAAACAAGCTCAACGATTTTCGGATAGGTAATGGGGTCTCCAACAGTATCTATGTGGGCTTCAATGCGACGTCTACCCTTAAAAGCCACAATTTTCTCAAACTCCTCGACCAGATAGTCAAGGGGCACAATGTATTCTGTTTGGCGTATTTTTGACTTTGGACCAGCATTGGTAGAACAGAATATGCAGGAAAGCGGACAAGTTGATATTGGACGGACTTGAATGACATTTGTTCCTCTGTCAATTAAGCCAAAGGCTATGCAGCCCACAAGCGGAACCGAAAATGGAATTTCGAAGAGCGCCTTATCCATGGCAGCAAACCTTGACAGAGATTTAGGAATCACATAGTTAAAACGTTGCCGTTATAGTCTTTCTTAAAGGAGTTGCTTTAAATTTTGCGGGTAAAATTTTCCGCCGTCCTGACTTTTTGAGATTTCCGCAAAAAAGTACAGAAAAACTTTTCTTAATCAAATAAATAATGAGTGCTTGAGTGCCAAATTTGATTCAGAGAAAAGATTTTCTTCTAGAACCGGTAAAACACATAAAAATAAATGGAAAACTGACTGTAGACCAGTTAATTCAGCAATTTAAAAATTCAGGCTCCTTCGGAGCTGGAAGACTCTCTGTGGCGTGTGACATCTATGAACGGATGATACGGGACGAGGATTGCACAATATTCTTGGCCTTGGCAGGAGCTGTCGTTCCGGCTGGGATGCGTTCGCTAATTGCGGATCTTATACGTGAAGGGCTTATCGATGTTGTTGCGAGCACTGGAGCAAACATGGTTCACGATGCGATAGAAGCCCTCGGCGGCCACCATTATAAGGGACACTGGTTTGTGGATGACAATATGCTTTACAGATACCATATATACCGCATATACGACGTCTTCGTTCCAGAAGAGGACTTCACAAAGCTGGACTATAGGCTTGTGGAAGTATGTGATGAAATAGCCGCTGAAAACAGTGGGAAAAGCCTCTCCTCAAACGAGTTTGCCTGGGAACTAGGTAAAAGGCTTAACGATCCAAACTCCATTTTACGTGCAGCATACGAAGCGAAAGTGCCGATTTTCCTTCCAGCGGTTCGGGATTCAGAATTCGGGTTTATACATTGGCTTCACGCCTCTCGTAAAAACTGCAAGCATATTTTGGCGGTGGACGCTTTCAAAGACGTGCCAAAAATAATCGACATTTGTAAGCGCTCTCCCAGAAATGGCATGATAGTTATCGGCGGCGGAGTGCCTAGAAACACCGTTCAATCCGCCGCTCTCGCATCTAAAAAGGGCATGGACTACGCCGTAATAATAACTATGGATCGCCCCGAACCTGGGGGATTATCTGGCTCAACACTAGAAGAAACAGTGAGCTGGGGGAAAGTGAAGGGAAAAGCAGACAAGGTAATGGTTATCGGTGATGCAATGATTATTTTTCCAATAATGGTTGCCTCGGTCATCGAGAGACTTAGCGAGGATTTTAGGCGAACACACTGCCTAAAACGCGGAAAATTTCGGGCAGCCGGAGGAATCTAGATGGGGAAAGAGGCTAAGCGGAAGTTTTGTGGAAACTGCGGAAACCACAACGCTTACAATTATCCGGATCAAGTGTTCTGCACAAAACGCTTATGCTCTAACGAGAATCCAATAGTGCCGACGTTATGGTGCTGTGAAGAATGGAACCCAAGTGGTCAAGAATGCTATTGTGTCGAGGAAGCCTCTAGAAAGCAGAATAAATAAACCTCCTTTTTCTCTTTGATATAACGCTAAAGTTATTACAAAGGACTTTCAGTTTTAAATTTGATTATAACGGAGCCCGGTGGTGTAGCGGTCAAGCATGGAGGCCTCTGGAGCCTCTGACGAGAGTTCGAATCTCTCCCGGGCTACCAAACTCTAGCATTTAATTTATACTAATTCTGCCGTTGGGGTTTTCGCTCATTTCCCCTTTTTTCTTCTGGTTGGTTTGGATAAAACTTTACTTTTTCTCTCTCTCTTTTCTCTTATATTCTGTTCTATGTTCTCTGTCTCTGTGTCTCTGTGTGTGTATCTATCACACACAAAACACTAAACAAACGAACAGACAAAAAAACAAACAGCAGTTTTGCGGAAAAGTTATAGCTGAATCAGTTCTATTGACTTCAGTGGTGAATTGAGTTGCTTGAAGGTAAAAATGTGAATTTGAGGGTTAGGGAGAAAGAGGATGTTGATTTTGAAGCCGAATGTTATAATGACATAGATTTCTGGGGGGAAAATCCCCCTGCTTATGAGCAGATTTCGAAGTCATATTTAGTGAAGCTGTTCGATAATCCTTCGAACTTTCAAATAGTGATTGAGTGGAAGCCGTTCGTCATCCAGAAGAAGGACGGAACTAGAATAGGGATTATCTGGCATATGGTTAATCAACCATCTGGGACAATGGAAATTGTTTGCTTTTTGGTTCCTAGTGAAAGGGGGGAAGGATACGGAACAGAAGCGGCTCAGTTAATGGTTGATTATCTATTTCTCTACAG
>CAZHWZ010000052.1:0-10558 GCA_964535965.1 uncultured Candidatus Bathyarchaeia archaeon
GACAGGCAATCACAACAGCAGTTGACGCAGCCGAAATAGCCAGAAGACGCTTCCTGAAAGACCTGCAAATAAGCAAAATATCCATAGGCACGGCGGAAATGCCACCGAGAGAGGGTGAAAACAGGGCAAGGATGGTTTCGACAATGGAAATAACACTTACAAAAGAGTAGGAAAACAATGCGAAACAAAGCATCACCCGGCGAATACCTCGCTTTTCTTTCAATAAAGTATGAAGTTGACCCCGACAGACTTTTCTATGCACTAATCTCAGCAAGCGAAAACCAAAAATCCACATGTGGAAGCCTCTCAATTGAATGCCGCAGCAAACAAAAAAACAAGGTTATTCTTCTAATAACAAAGGGTACGAAAGTCGTTGCTCAGTTCCCCATACCTGAAGAATTTCTATTAGAACAAAACAATCCAATAAGAGAGATCAGAAAAACAAACGTGTTTCGCAGACACCCTATCACCAAAGACAGCGGACCACATTCCTTTCAAATAGGGGACTTACGAATAGGAATGAAAAAAGTTAGTCTAAAGGCTAAGGTTCTTGAAATTGCGAAACCAACGCTTGTTTTTACAAGGTTTGGAAACTATGCCAGTGTAGCCAACGCTTTGATAGCAGATGAGACTGGAACGATTAAGCTGTGCTTGTGGAACGAACAGATAGACTCCGTATCCATAGGAGACACAGTTCAGATTGAGAATGCAAGCACATCAACGTTCAGAGGCGAGCGGCAATTAAGAATTGGAAAGAAAGGGACTCTCCGTAACATAGGAATTTGATCGTCCAAACTGGAAGAAGCTCATAGATTGTAGGGTATGCTCGCTTGAAAGGGCGCATGAAGAAATAATTATTGACGGCTTGCAACAGAAAAAATGAGGCTTTGCGGAGACATCTCCATTTCTGAGCGAGTTACAACCAACACGCCAGCCCTCTACAACTACATTCCGACTATTTTTCACTAACATCTATTGATGAACCCGAAATAAATCCAATAAAGAGCGCTGCCCTCGCTCTTTGCTTCAACAGTTTTTGATAGCTTTCCAGAAACTTCGAGACAAACAGATGTCATATACTATTATAAATAGATACTAATGAAATAAAAAAAGGGTTATGGCGCTAATTCTCCATAGTGTAGCGCGACTATGTATACGTCTTCTATATCGACAATTCCATCGCCGTTTACGTCGCCTACTGATAGCCACTTAACCTCATAGGCGTATATAGAACTCGCGTTGTAGTTTCCGGCTTTATCATAAGCTTGGACGAAAAATTCGACTGTTCTTGTATAGTTGGGTTGTCCAGGAATCGTTGCGTTCCACAAACTCGTTGTCGAATTGTACGTCATCGTTGTGTTCCACCATTCACCGCCATCCACTCTGTATGACAACAATACTTTGTCAACTCCACTTGGTATAGGTGATTCGTCATCAGTTACATTCGCATAGATACGCACTGGTTCGTAAATTCTAGGTTGAGGGAAAAGCGCTGTTGGACTATATGGGGATGGGTTGGTTCGTGTCCACGTGATTGATACGATTTCTGGGGGGGTCTTGTCTATGGGTGTTTTGGGTTTATCATTGAATGGATAGTAGAAGACGTATCCCAAACTGGAATCATTGTAATAGTCCCAGATGTGCTTCCTGATCAAAGCACTATCATTTGTGCCCCACCAATTGTCTTCGGCGTGAATATCATCCGGACCCGTAGTTGCTGCGTCATAAGGTATGTTGTCAGTGATGTTACAATAATGAATGTTTCCTGTCCCGTAAAATCCTCCACCCTCGTTATGTTCTATGGCGCTCCATTCAACGCTGTAATTACCCAGCACGCCAGCCATGTTGTTATATGATACAATTGTGAAGTCAGAAATATCACCATGACCCGATAAACCGCTCCCATTGTTGTTGAAGACAATGGATTTAGAAACAATCATTGTAATGTTTTGCGGTGCAGTGACCCCAGTTTGGTTGTTATTCGAAACATTGCAATTTTTGATTGAGAAGGAGAACCCATCTCTTAGTAGGTGACCTGAGGCTCCATTACCAGTGTTCTCGGTGATATTGCATCCTGTGATTGACATAGTTGATCCCATCCATATTCCATCGCCACCATTAGCAGAAATATTAGATTTCTCAACTGTTATCGCACCCTCAACATAGTTGCTTTTTGTTCCATTTCCCTTATTTCCAGTGATAGTACATTCAGTGACTGACATACTTGAATCCGCCCATATTCCATCGCCACGATTAGCAGAAATAGTTGAGTTCTCAATTGTTGTTGGCCCAAGAATATATGTACCATAGGTATTGTTAACTACGCGACTGTTTTTGATGTATCCCCCATTTGATAAAACAACACCATTTCCTGTATTGTTTGAAACCATGCAGTCGTTTACATTGATAGTTGAATTGCCTATAACATTAATTCCATTCCCACCGTTGTTTGCCATAACACTTTTATCGAGGTGCATTTCAATCGGCGGTAAACTACTAAGACTTAGACCATCTGCAGAGTTATCTGTTACTATCAAGTTGCTGGCATAGCCTAATTTTCCTTCTACGCCTACAATGCAGTTTAATATCATGCTATTTGAAATGTTTGCGACGTTCAAAAGTTCTAGGCCTTTTGTAGCGTATTCGATTAGTACATAGTTCACAACAAGGTATGTTCCTTTAAATCGCACACTTCCCCAGTCTCCCCGCGACGGTATTGTGGAGTTGGTTGTAAACGTTATTTCATGAGTTGCGTTTCCTTGAGCGATCAAGCCACCGTATACTTTAAGACTTGTTCCGCTAGTAAATTTGACCATGACCTTCGGCTCTATTGTCAGAAAAACAGCTGGTTCCACTATTACATCGCTAACTGCGATGTAGGGGCTTTCAGCTAAAGTCCACGTAGTATTTTTGTCAATCGATCCTCCAACGTTAGTCGATTCGCCTTGAAACACTCGAATGTAAGTTGACCTACTTGGCGACAGTATACTTCTTGAGAACAGCGTAGGTACCACAGTTATCAATAGAAGAATTAGCGTTATTCCTATAATCGTTTTTAGTCTCATTTCTTTCTAACCTCCTTTCTCCACTTCATTTTTTAACTCGCCGCATCTCGGCTTTTCTTAAAAGGACTAGGTCAAATGGTTTTACAACCGTCTGCAATACGATGCACGGTGCGTTACACTAGCCCTTCATCTCATAATTATCCAGATAAAACTTATTTAAGGTTTATGAAACATTTGTCTATGAAACTGCGTTAAGCAAAATTGACGTGTCAATCCTCTAATGATTACTCTGTCGGTTGTCTACATAAATAGTTTTAAACTATTTGAGCAGGGATACTCCTTCTATTTTAGCACCGCTTCTCAATGCACATATCCCTTCTATTACAAAAAACCTAGCTATTTTAAAACACGAAAACATTAGTTTTAGTACCGAAGTGAAGATATGCAATTCAAAGAAATAAGCGGTGAGGTTAAAATTCCCGTCTTTGGCATTGGAACGTGGAAGATGGGTGGCGGGATAGAGGTGGATACGACGTACGATAAAGGGAATATCTTTGTGATAAAAACTGCGATTAAAGTTGGGATGACCCAAACATCATCACTAATATCCAAAGCAATGAAATAGAACATAAAAGAAAAACCTTGGAGCGATCGGATGGAAATTAAGCGAAAAAGACATATACAAATTAGACCGTGAGTTCCCGCGAAGAGAGTGATCGTGGAGAATTTGGATGGAGTATCAACGCTTTTTAACTCAAGGCTTTAAACCCTTTGATCCATTAGAGTTGGCAAGAGAGACAGAGAAGCTAGTTACCAGACAAGGCCCCGAGGGTGTTGAAAGGAAGTACACCGATTTTTACTCTGTTCCAGTTTACAGAGGGATTGCCACAGGCTATGCTGTCGGTTGCTGTTTGCGTTGCATCTATTGTTGGAGCAATTGGTCGAGGGATTTCCCGGAAAAATTCGGGAAATTTTATTCTCCCAAAGCAGTCGCCTACATGCTTTTTAAAGCCGCTGAAAATGGAATTACCTATTCTGAACATTGGAGAAAGCTCATACCCAAAGTAAACAAGCTCCGGCTTTCAGGATGCGAACCAACAATAGGGAAAGAACATTTGCTTTCAGTTCTAAAATACGTAGAGGAATCAAAATATCCACTTTTCATTCTCGAAACAAACGGGATACTATTCGGCGCTGACAAAGATTATGTCAAAGAATTGGCTGAGTCTTCATCAAAACTTTATGTTCGAGTTTCATTCAAAGCTGCGACTCCGGAGGGCTTCACACAAAGGACAGGGGCCATTGGCAAGTACTATGAACTGCCATTTAAGGCATTAAAATACCTTCTGGACGAAGGAATATTCGCCAGAGCCGCGGCCATGACCGACCCAAAAGTTATGCTAAACGAGGAAAGAAAAATGCTAATAGAGAAGCTAAGTGAGATTGACCCACGTTATGGAAAAGGTGAACTGGAGGAAGAAATGATAGACGCATATGACACATCGGTTAAGCGCCTAAAAGCGTTTGTCGACAAAAAATTTGCAAAGAATTTAGAGGCTGAAGTGAGTCGGGAATACTAGGAAGATGAAACCATATGTTTGACATAATTATAAAAGAAATGAAGAAAGACAAGATGAATTCTATAAAGACCTTATTCAATGAGCATCAGAACGAGCCTTTCACATATGTAGCAGATGCATGCCTCTTCAAGATGTTCAGCTGGTTAAAACCTTTTAGGGCGTTCGTTGCTGAAGTTGATGGCCAAGTCATTGGATGCATATACGGTCTGCGATATTTGTTTGGTTATGGCTGGATTGGAGGACTTCTCATTCATAAAAACTTCAGAAGGTTGGGCATTGGTAGAAGGTTATTAGGGGCAATTCTAGACTTTTTAGGCCCTGGATACAGCTACCTCTTTGTAGAGCCTCAAAACCTAGCTGCGAAGAGGCTGTTTGAAAACATGAGCTTCAAAGCGGTTTATAGAAGACTCAATTATTTAGTTCAAACCCCACTGGCTGGTTTTCAGACTACTTGCGATAACATAACATGTCATGTTGAATGGGGCGACGTAAATGAAGCTATTGGTTTCAAAGAAAGAGGCGGTGTAATAAACATGGGCTATTATCCCGTAAAAGTTACAGAAAACATTTTTGAAGATTTAAGGCGAGAACGAAAAGTTTTAAAATGTGGTAGCGTCGTAGCGTTCGTTGAGAACTCGTGGCGTGTAAACATAAATGGGTACGAATTTACGTTCAATGACAATATCCTAAGAGAGATGCCTATCCTTCTTCCAAAAAAGAGGGTGGTTGAGGTTATCCCATTTTATATTAGACCTGAACTGTCGGATCTAGCTAAACTGATAAATCATCTAACAGCGCAAGGTGAGGTAATTGTATGGGCTTATGAACAAGATCCGGTGATATGGAGATTACCATTGAAGGGAGTTTTAGGGGTAATGGTCATGGAACATTACAAGTGATTTCCCTAATTCTCGATTTCCAGTGATCGACTAACTAATATGCAGCCTGCGATTGCATAAAATTGTTTATAGGATTTCTTTTGCTGCTTCTTTGTAGATTTCTAGGTCGCGCTTTGTGAATAAAACGAATATTACTTTGTCGAGTTTGTCCTCCTTCTCCAAAAACTCCTTCACACCTGTTATGGCTATTCGGCTTGCCTTTTCAATTGGGTATCCATAAGCGCCTGTGCTTATTGACGGAAAAGCAATGGTTTTCAGTCCTTTAGAAACTGCTAGGTTTAAAGAGTTGCGATAGGCTTCTGCTAAAAGTTCTGGTTCGCCGCTGGTGCCTCCACGCCAGATGGGACCAACTGTGTGTATGACGTATTTGGCCTTTAAATTGCCTCCAGAAGTGATGACGGCCTTTCCTGTTAGGAGGCCCTTCGGCCACTCTTTAGCTCTTATTTGCTTGCATTCCTCAAGTATTTTTGACCCGCCTTTTCGGTGGATTGCTCCGTCTACGCCTCCACCTCCCATGAGGGTTGGATTAGCAGCGTTCACTATTGCATCCATATCCATCTCGGTTATGTCTCCTTGAACCAGACAAATCTTTGCTTTTCTAACGGAGAATTCTTCGCTATTCATTTTCTTCTCTCTCCATGTCAGTTTTCTTATCGAAAAATATCATTTAAATCGATTTAATATTTTCTTTTTCCAGAAGCGCCTTTTGCGGCTGACTATACTAAACAAAGTATTATTAATGTTTGTTAGGTAGCATTTAGTCATATCTGGAGGATGAGAATTTTGAAAGCAGTTGTGTTCAGAGGCCCAAGAAATATGAAGGTTGAAGAGGTTGCAAAGCCTCAGCCTTCTGTCAAACAAGTGATTGTTGAATTTAGGGCTGGAAGCATTTGTGGAACTGACTTGCACTTCTATAGAGGAGAATGGACTGGGGTTAGGGTTGGGCAAATTATTGGTCACGATGCTTGTGGTATTAGAGTCGATACCGGCGAAAGGGTTGCAATGGTGCCAACTATCTATTGCGGTTCATGTTTTTTCTGTCTTCAGGGATTGCCTCATTTATGCGAAAGTCGCAAGACCATGGGCTTTAGTGCGGATGGATTTTTCGCGGAATCCATTGCGATACCTACTGAAAATTTGGTTTCGATTCCGACAAATGTAAGCGATGAAGAAGCAGCAATACTGGAGCCGGTTGCCCTCGCAATTCACACGCTAAACTTTCTCCAGCCAAGGCTTAATGATTGGGTAACGATTATAGGCCAAGGCGCTATAGGATTGTTGATGACACAAGTAGCCAAGCTTAAAGGATGCAAAGTGATTGCCACAGATCTATATGACTACAGGCTCAAGCTTTCTATGAAATACGGCGCAGACGTTTGCATAAACGCGAGGGAGGAAGACCCTGTGAAAAGAGTTAAGGAAATCACCACAAGAGGATCAGACATGGTAATTGAGGCTGCTGGGACAAGGCAAACAGTGGAACAAACTCCCCTTCTAGTGAGAAGCGCTGGAAAGGTTGCATTGATAGGTGAGTCAGAAGGCTATTTAAATCTAGGAAATGTGGGTGAAGCACTATTCTTCAGCGGGTATCTATCACCCACCGATTATCCATTGGCTTTAGACCTCATATCCAAGAGAAACGTGGATGTCAAAGGATTAATAACACACAAGTTCAAGCTCACAGATTTTGAACAAGCAATCCAAACCGCTGATAATCTTGCGAAAAAGCCAATGAAAGTTGTGATTCTGGCTTAAGAAAGAGTAGCGATAAGCGTCCGGTTAAGTTCATGGTTAAATGAAACAGACTAAAAAGGTTTTGGGGATGAGAAAAATCAAAACTATACAACCTGAAGAAGATGTCTATGTTCAGGAGATATTACGTGGAGTAAAGAATGCTAGAGTAGTGACGAGATAACAAACCATAATCCAAACCCGGCCAAAACTGCAGAGCAGAAACCAAATACTATATCCCTCACTCTTTGAGTCCAGAAACGCCTAGATTTGAAGACTGTTACTGAAATGATTGTGTTCCAGAGTAGGTCACATGACCAGTGCGTTATGGCGAATATCAAGAAGCCGATAAACTCGAAGTCGGATGCCCTCATTACTAGCGCGGCGCCGATTGTTGCCCACCATAAGAGGAAGTAGGGGTTGGCGCCTGTTGCAAGAATCCCAGAAGCGAGGGAACTGTACTTGGAATATGACGATTCCGTGCTTGTTTCCTTTCGAGTCTTAAGCATCTGAATACCCATGCATATCAAGATAAAGCCTCCGACGAGGCTGATGATTTTCTGGATGATGTTCGAGGTGAAAAGCCACGTAAAGCCGAAGTATATAAGAAACATTAGGGGAAATTCTATTACTCCATGCCCTAACGAAATCAGAACGCCGGCAATTTTATCTTTGAATCCTTTCGCAACCGTTACGGCAAATAGAGGGCCCGGCGCCATCACCCCCGATAAAGATATGAAAATCACAGATATCAGAAAAAGGTAAAAGTCTGTAACGCCTTCCATGATTTTCACCTACTTATTTCCTTAACTTCGCCATTTGTCAAACATTTTGCAGTCTCATTACCATTATATATTTGTTTAGTGCTATAGGGAAAGGATTTTCTCTTGAGCTGCTGTCAATCCTGCCCCATAACTAAATTTGTATCCGAGATGCCTTAACGTTGCTTCTATGGCGGCTACCGTGGACATTATGTCGCTTTGGCTTACGTTTCCCATATGGCCAACTCTAAAACCTTTTCCTTTCAAGGGTCCTAGAGTGGAGGCAACCACGATTTCGCGTTGTTTCATCTCACTTCGAAATGCATTGTCCTCAATATTTTTCGGATAATAAGCGGCTGTTACGGTGTCGGCTGCACACTCCCTCTCTGCCACAAGTTTGAGATCCAGCGCGTCCATAGCAGCCCTAAAGGCTTCGGCGAGAATGTGATGCCTTCTAAACCTTTTTTCTAATCCTTCATCAAGCACTAATTTCAGCGCTTCAGAAAGAGCATAAATCATGTTAACTGGCGGAGTGGCAAAATATTTTGATGGCTCCCTCATAACTGGCAGCCAATTTCTAAAGTCGCCGTACCAGAAACCTATAGGACTTTTTCTAGTCTCCAGAAACTTCAAAACTTTGTCGCTCGCGGAGAGGAACGCTAAGCCAGGTGGGACACCGATACACTTTTGTGATCCAGATGCGCAGACGTCTATGTTCCAGTCATCAACTCGGACTTCAATCCCGCCAAGCGAACAAACAGTGTCAACGACGTAGAACGCATCACTGTATTCCTTGACGATTTTACCTATTTCTTTAATGGGATTCATTATCCCCGTTGAAGTTTCTACGTGAGTAACTGTAACAGCTTTATAGTCGCCTTCCTTTAAGACTTCTTTAACTTGTTCTGGTTTTATGGATTTACCCCATGGAACCTCTAAAACTCTAGGTATAGCTCCGTGAGATTTTGACATTTCAACGAAATACTGACCGAAAAAGCCGGAAACAGTGTTTAGAATCTTGTCTCCAGGCTCTATTATGTTAGCAATAGCCATTTCCAAAGCCAAGGTCCCTGATCCAGCAACGACAAAAACTTCATTATTTGTCATGAAAACTCTTTTCAAATCGTTTAAAGTCTCTTTGAAGATATTAACAAACTCCAGGCCAGTATGCGATGTCGTTGGCTTACTTAAGGCACGCAACACAGCAGGATCTACGTTCGTTGGACCTGGAATCATGAGAAGCTCTCTTTCAACCATTCCCTTACCTCTCATTGTTACTTTTAGCTGTTAGCAACTGGCAAAGCTATATCTGTATCTGTTTTTAAACTTAATTGGAAGTGCTATCGAGTGCATGCAAAAGGGCAAGGATCCGGATTTTTGCGGAAGTTGAAGGATTTTTTTATTGGGGCAACCGTGTATGGTGCGATTAAAGATCTTGAGGAGAAGCGTTTGCTTGTCGAGTATGGGTTGATGTTGGCGGTGTTTGGGGATATGCTTGGATACCCTGTCTCTTCTTATTATCGGCTTAGGCTGCTTCCTTACTGGTTGTCTAGGGTTGGAGCATGGAAGCAATATTTGCTGAAAGAGAGGGACGTAACAGAGAAATTAGGGGAATAACATTTTTATCTTGAAGTCGACCTTCATACTCCCATAAGTGAAAATCATGGCTAAAAAAGAGAAAGAGGAAGAAAAAAAGGAAAGCGAAGTGAAAAAAGCCGCAAAGGGATTAGTTTACGGCATGGCTATGCACGGTATGGTGAGCTACGCCTTGAAAACAAGGATGCACCTTGAGAATCTCTTCATGCTCATCACTATGGGCGACATGCTCGGTGTTCCAGTGTTACCGCCATATTATTGCTTAAGGCTTTTGCCATATTGCGTGCCGCACATAAAAACGTGGAAGAGAACATTGCTGAGAGAACGCGATGTCACCGACTCAATCTTTGCTTAACGGAGGCTCCGTTACTTGTCAACAAGTTTGTCTATTGAGGAATACCTGAAGGCTCATCCAGACGTGAAGTATATTCTCTTCGGTGGTAAAGGAGGTCTCGGCAAGACGACTCTGTCTGCCGCAACCGCTTATTGGCTTGCGAAACGTGGCAAAAGAGTGGTTGTGTTTTCCACAGATCCCCAAGCAAGCCTTACAGACATTTTTGAGAGAAACATTTTCGGTAAAGGGGAAGTGGAGATTACTACTAACCTTTTTGCACTGGAGATTGATGCGGACAGGAGAATAGCGATTTATCAGGAGGAGATTCGGCAGAAAATTGTAGACATGTATGGAGAGGTGCCAAAGGAGGTAGATGATTACATTCAATCAGCTGCTGCAGAGCCAGCTATGGCTGAGTCGGCAACATTCGATGCGATGGTGGAGTTGATGACAGGCGGCACTTATGATTACTACATCTTCGACATGATGCCCCATGGACATGCTATTCGCTTTCTGGGTATGTCAGAAATACTTGACGCATGGGTTAACAAAATTGTTGAGACTAGGAAAAAGGCTGCAGAATATGGTGATGTAGCATCAGTTATGAGTGGAAAAGGTGGACTGGCCCAAGAGGACAAGATTTTGGAAGAGT
>CAZHWZ010000053.1:0-10459 GCA_964535965.1 uncultured Candidatus Bathyarchaeia archaeon
GATTCTTGATTCATCGCCACTAACACATCGCATTTTCTAACAGCTGGAAAACCTATCCTGTCGTCTGAGATTATTATCTCACTTCTAGCCAGGCTTCCCCTCGCTTCGGCTCCATAGCTCTGCGTTTGTAAAACGTTTTTTCCATCGTAGACAGCGGCTTTGCCCAAGATTTGTCCGGCTAAGACAACACCTTGTCCGCCGTGTCCGCCTATTCTTATCTCAATTCTGTTCGACACTCATCCGTACCTCCTTCATCATCGCATGAAGGGTTTCAACAAGTGTTGGGCGTCTCCTCTGCACGAATTCTCCAACAACTATCCTTTTTTCAAGTTCTTCTTCACTCATTTTTTCCGCTTGCTCAATTGAAATGGCGCTTTCTTTAAACCATTTCAGCATTTCTCCAGCGTCTTCAAATCCGGCTCTTCTACCGTATGCTGTTGGACATTGGCTTACAACCTCAATGAAGCTGAAGCCTTGCGTTTGGATTGCTTTCTTAATTGACTCTTTCAAGTTGCTTAGGTGTGCTGTTGTCCATCGTGCGGAGTAGGCTGCTCCGGCTGCAACAGCAAGTCTCGCGGCATCTAAAGGATGTTCAAAGCTTCCATAAGGCGTAGTGGTTGTTTTCACTTTGAATGGAGTTGTAGGAGCAACTTGCCCACCCGTCATGCCGTAGACCATGTTGTTAGCCATTATAACAAGAATATCCGTGTTTCTTCTTGCGGCATGAACAAAATGGCTTAAACCTATCCCAACGATGTCTCCGTCTCCGCCGAAAACAACAACGTTAAGGTCAGGTCGCACGAGCTTTATGCTCGTGGCAACTGGTATGCTCCTTCCATGAAGCGTGTGAACAGAATCCGCTACGAAATATGGTGAAGGAATCCATGAAGAACAGCCTATTCCGCTGCAGAAAACAAATTTGCTTAAGTCCTTATGGCCTAATTCATGAACAGCTCTTAGAAAGGTGTCGCTGAGTGAGAATAGGCCGCAGCCTGGACAAAACGGCAACTTCAAGGGTCGCATATATTTGCGGGCTGAAAATGCTTCAGTCATTTCAATTTTCTCCTTCTATTTTGGCGAGAATTTCTTCTGGTGTGATTAATTCTCCGCCACCAATCTTGTTCAAGGGAATGACTTCTGTTGAACATGCCATCCTTTTAACTTCGTAGAATATTTGTCCCAGATTCATTTCTGGAACAATTATTTTATCAGCGGTTTGCGCCAATCTTTTTACAGCTTTTTCCGCGAACGGCCAAAGCGTCTTTAGACGAACGTAACCTACCCTGATCCCTCTTTTTTCTGCATCTTCGACAACTTCGTAAACTGCGCGGGACGTGCATCCATAAGAAACTATGCCAACTTTGCAGTCGTCGATGCTGTAGCTTTCTACGTCCACTATATCATCATCTGCATGATTCTTTATCTTGTCATTGATCCTCTTCACCATTCGCCTATGCACCAACGGGTCAGCTGTAAACCGAATCCCATATTCATCATGGGTTGAAGCAGTAACAGCGACATTAAACCCATCGCCTACAACAGGCATCGGCGCTACTCCTTCTAAACCAAAGAACATTTTATCTTCAGCTTTGGGCTTCTTGCGATTAATGATCTCTATGCTTTCTAATGGTGGAACAGTCACCTGCTCTCGAAAGTGAGCCACAATTTCATCCGTTAAAAGAACGACTGGCGTGCGATATTTTTCCGCCAGATTAAAAGCCCTTATGGTGAATTCGAACATTTCTTGAACAGAATTCGGAGAAAGCACAATAGCTGAGTAGTCTCCGTGTGTCCCCCAGCGCGACTGCATAACATCACCTTGCGCACACTTGGTAGCCTGACCAGTGCCCGGGCCAACCCTTTGAACATCAACTATGACGCACGGAGTTTCGGTCATAAACGCCCAACCCATAGTCTCCTGCATCAAACTAAAGCCCGGACCAGAAGTAGCGGTCATAACCTTTTTTCCAGCCCAGCTCGCACCCATAATAGCGTTTATAGAAGCCAATTCATCTTCCATCTGCATAAATATTCCATCAATTTGTGGTAGACGCGCCGACATATGTTCAGCTATTTCATTCGCAGGAGATATTGGATATCCAGCGAAAAATCGGCACCCAGCAATTATTGCCGCTTCTGCACAAGCCTCGTTTCCCTGCCAAAAGTATCTGCCTGGCTTAGCTATTTCCATTGGTTTTGGCAACCTCCTCTATTAATGCGACCACTTTGTGGTTAAAAAACCTCTGCAAAACCTCAGAAGCCATACTACGTTCACCACCTCAGTCTAGATTAAATTTTGCGGTAATTGTTCCTAACAAAACGATTGTTTCCGCCATTATGACTAGTTTGCAATTAATGACTTGTAAAATCGCTTCCTATAAAAGATAGCACTTTCATAACAACTGCTGAGGCATGCATTAATGCCTCATAAACGTGCATGGGTTGTTGTACCGCTCCTGCTAGAAAGACGCCGTCTATTGTTGTTTCGCTTGGCTTCAATTGAGGATGTTTTTCGGTAATGAAGTTGTATTCGTCGAGGGTTAGTTTAAGCTTTTCTTTTAGATCAGTTTGAGGCTTCAACCCCGTTTCTAAGACAACAAGATCAGCGGTTATTGAGAGCAGTTTGGATGTGGCTTGGTCATAGATATCTAAAGTTAAAGAGCCATTTTTTGCTTGTCGCACTTCGGATGGTTGCCCGTGGATAAATTCAACTCCGCTGGCTCTGACTTTCTGATAGAACTGTTCTCCTCGTTTTGTGACCGCCCTTATGTCTGTATAGCAAATGTAGATATCAACTTCTTCTCCGTACTGCTGCTTTAGGTAAGAGGCATGTTTTAGAGCGTTTAGGCATCCAATGTTGCAACAGTAACGGAGATGCTTTTCATCGCGTGAACCAACACATAGAATAAACACAACGCTTTTCGGTCTTTCTCTGTTATCAATTCTTAGAATTTTTCCATTGGTGGGGCCTGTGGGACTGCATAGTCGCTCATATTCTATGCCAGTAATCACATTCGGATAAACTCCATACTTATATTGTCCCACCTTTCCAGCATTGTACTCGCTGAAGCCGGTCGCCAAAACAATAGCGTCCACAGAAACTTTTTCATGTAACACTTTTTGGTCATATACCACTGCTCCTTCCGGGCAAGCATCATAGCAGGCGTGACAAGATTTATCTTTGAAATAGAGACAAGCCTCTTTGTCAATTAGATATTTGGCTGGAACCGCAAAGGGTTTAGGCAGATATATGGCCTTTCTCGTTGATAATCCCATTTCAAACTTTTTGGGAACATCTACCGGACAAACTCTTTCGCATTCGCCGCAGTTGTTGCATTTAGCTTCGTCAACGCATCTAGCCCTTCTTAGTATGCTCACCCTGAAATTGCCAGCTGAGCCTTCAACTGACTCGATTTCTGAGTAGGATAAAACCCTTATGTTGGGATTATTTAGAACACTTTGAAGCAGTTGTTTGGTTAATTCCTCTGCGTTTTCTAATGTGGGGAAGGCTTGATGTAAAAGTGGTGTAAGACCCCCAAGCCGTGGTTCTTTATCAATTAAATAAACGTTTATGCCCATGTTTGCCAAGTCGGTAGACGTTTGTAGTCCAGCAACTCCTCCGCCAACCGCCAGAACTGAATGTTTGTTCATTCTCATTCTTTCCGATGTGATGTTTAAGAACATTAGTTGGAGTTTATGTTAGAAAAGATTTGTGATTTGCGTGCTGAAATTCGAGAACAACAATGCCTATAAAGGCAAAAGCCACTATTCCTATTTCTATGTCCATCATAGACCTTACAACAACAAAAAAGCCGGATTCAACTCTTCGCCTCAAAATCTTAACTAAAATCGGCGAGCAGAAGCCCTACAATTGTTTTCAGTGTATTAGATGTACAAGCGGTTGTCCATCAATGAAGATGCTTGAGTTAAAACCACACGAAATCGTGAGTTTGGCTAGGCTGGGCTTTGTGGAAGAGATGATTACTTCGGGCATAGCTTGGGCGTGTGCAACCTGTCTAAAATGTAAGGAGAGATGCCCTCAAGCAGTAGCGCCTGCAGACCTCATCTTCGCATTAAGAAACCTAGCTGTTGAAAAAGAAGCTAAAGTTCCTGAAAGCTTTCTTAATTCTTTAAGCGCTATACTTGAAACCGGGTTTATTCAAAAGCCACAGGAAACTGTAACGCATAAGCTGGAAAAGGTGAACAGACAAAAACTGGGTTTACCAGCTTTCCGAGAGCCAGATGAGAAGTTTAAGGTTGCCTTCTTCAAAGCCTTAGAACAGACACGGGAAGGAGCGTAGAAGTTGAAGGTTGCGGTTTACTGGGGCTGTATCATCCCGACGATTCAGTACGGCTACGAAATGTCTGTTAGAGCAGTTATGCCCCAGCTTGGCATAGAACTCGTGGACTTAGACAATGTTTCTTGCTGTGGGACGCCAGTTCAAAGTATAAACATGTTTGCGGCACTTTATCTTGCAGCGCGAAATTTGGCTATAGCCGAGAAAACTGGCTTATCTGACCTGCTTCTTCCATGCAATGGTTGTTATTTATCGCTTCATGAAGCCATGCACTTCCTAAACCAAAATGAGAAACTGAAGGAACAAATTAGTAGCTTGCTTAGAGAGGAAGGTCTTCAATATACAGGTTCAATTAAGATTTGGCATGTCATCAACCTATTACATGACCTCGTCAAAGAAGAGAAAATAAGGAAGGCTGTTAAGTACCCACTAAACGGCTTAAAACTTGCTGTTCACTATGGTTGTCACATTTTAAGACCCAGCACGCTCCATCCAGTTGACGACCCAGAAAATCCAAGAAAAATGGATGAGTTAATTGAGTGGTTGAGTGCAGAGAGCATATCCTATCCGGAAAAGTTGGATTGCTGTGGAGCCATGCTTCTCCTCTCGCATCCCGATGCTGCATTCACTTTTAGTGGATTAAAAATTAAGGCAGTTCAAGACTGGGGCGCAGATGCACTTGTTGTTTCTTGTCCTTCTTGTCAGATGATGTTTGACATGCGTCAGAAAAGTGCGGCTGCCACGGTGGGCGCTAAACTTAGCCTTCCTGTTCTTTATTACACTCAGTTGTTGGGAATTGCTATGGGAATGGAGATTGAAAAACTTGGACTTCAATTAAATCGGAGTCCAATTGATGAGCTTTTACGGAAAGTAGGTTTGGTATCCGCTTCAGCTTCTCCATAGAATTAGCAGACAAGCCACTCTACAATCTTATATACCCGATAATTATACAACCTTACCTCTCTAAAAGGTGACATACATGGTAGAATTTAGCTTCACTGAAGAGCAAGAACTTTTTAGAAAGACGTTGCATGGATGGTGCCAGAAAAACCTACCTCTTGAAAAAGTTAGAGAGATGGACACTAAGGGAGCGATGCCACCAGGATTAGTTAAGGAAATGGCAAACCAAGGCCTGCTTGCTATGACAGTTCCTGAGGAACATGGTGGACCTGGCGCCGACTGGATTACTGCTTGCATAGCTGCTGAGGAGTTAGGTTACCATGACATAAGCATAGCCGTACCAGTTTTCTTCTTAGTACAGTCTTCCTGGGGCTTTGCCATTGACAGATACTGCACCGAACGCGTCAGAGGAGAATATGTTCATAGGGCCATAAAGGGTGAGGGCTTCCTAGGTATAGCCACAACAGAAGCCACTGGAGGCTCAGATGTCGCAGCATTCAAGTCAACAGCCAAAAAGGAAGGAAACGAATGGGTAATTAACGGAGAAAAAATGTACATAAGCGGAACAGAGGAATCCGCAAAAATGAATGGAGGCTTTTTCATCCTTGCCAGAACAGCGCCAGCACCACCAGGAGCACCTCATAAAGGTATGACTGGTTTCTACTTACCAATAAAAGCGCCAGGAGTAGAAATCACCAAGAGGTTTGATGATGTTGGCAGAATGGGCATATCAACTGGTGGCTTCGTCATGAAAAATGTGCGGCTTTCAAGTGACTATATGCTCGGAAAAGAGGGTGAGGGCTTTTACATTACTATGGAAGGTTTCGATGGCGCTCGGATTCTGATAGGTGCAACCTGTGTGGGTGCAGCTCAAAGGGCTCTAGAGATTGGGATGGATTACATAAAGGAACGTAAAGCGTTTGGGCAATCGATTGGCAAGTTTGAAGGGATACAATTCGAGCTGGCAGATGACTGGGCGCAGCTGGAAGCATTGAGGTCGCTTGTCTATCGTACGGCTTGGATGATGGATGAAAGGTATAAGCGTCAACGCTTTTCGCCATTGGAAGTGGCCAGATACATTTCGGCTTGCAAGCTTAAGTGTCCGCATTTTGCTATGCATGTGTTTGAGCATGCGATGATTTGGATGGGAGCCTATGGCTATACGAAGGAGTGCCCGTTAGAAATGGGTTGGAGAGGCGTAATGTCCTACTGCATTGGAGCAGAGGGAGCTACAAACATTCAGAGGATAATAATAGGGAGAGAGTTGCTGGGGAAGGAGTTCATACCCTACAAATAAACTCCTCTTTTCTTTCATTATTTTGTGTGTGCGATGTTTTTAGGCCCCTTTTATTTGGAGCCGAATATGCTGTTCAAGAATGATTATTTCAGTGGGGTGATTCGAACACTATCTTCTTTCACTATGAGGATGCAGTTTTCTATTGGGATTTGGGTGATGAGTATGTGTTCGATTCTTTTGGCTATTTGTTGAGGGGATTTGGGGATAAATCTTAGTAAGATTAAGCCTTTGGTTTTGATTTTCTCTTTGAACATGAGTTCGCCGAAGTCTTTGTCAAATGTTATGATGACTCTTCCTTTTCTTTTGGCTAACTCCAGCATCGCTCTGTCGCTTAGGCCGAGGGAAAATTTTGTGACTGAGATTATGTCTATGCCTTTCTTTTTCAGGGAGTCTATGGCTTTGATTGGTATGTTTTCGTCGGCTAGGAGTTTGATCAAGGTATTGGGTAAACCTTCTCTTCTTTCATGATTTCGGTTGCGTATCTTAGGGCTGCTGTTATGTCTTCTTTCTTGAGTTGTGGATAATTTTTTAATATGTTTTGGATGGTCCAGCCGTTTGCGAGTAGGCCTAGTATGAATTCAACGGCTATTCTTGTGCCTTTTATGATTGGTTTCCCTGCTAGGATGTTGGGGTTGAGGGTTATTCTGTTTTTCCAGTCTTCGGTCATTGAGAGTACCCGTGATAAGTAAGTGAAAGCATGGGATATAAATGTCTTGGGTATGGATAATCTGCGCAGAAGTATAGGTCACGCTTGCGGGTAAGAGAAGGGTTAGGGCGAGGCTTTTGTGGTTAAGTTGGATGTGCCGACTTAATGAGAACTTCCTACCTTGCATATTTGTTACGAAACTCGTAAGATTAAGATTCTTCTCCTCAGAAGTAGTGTGGAAATCCGTTATTCATTCGCCTTCTAGAAATTAACTAGAAGCCAACAGTTTCTTAAGAGCCTCTGTTAGCGCTGGGACTATTTCGTATAGGTCACCAACGATGCTATAGTCTGCCATCTCGAATATTGGAGCTTCTGGGTCTTTGTTAATAGCCACTACTATTTTTGAGTCGCGTATTCCAGCCACATGTTGAATTACGCCTGAGATGCCGCAAGCAATGTAAAGTTCCGGCTTAATCGTGTGTCCCGACAACCCAATCCATTCCTTAAACCATTTTCTATCTTCGGCAAGCGGTCGAGTATATCCAACTTGTCCGCCTAATATTTGGGCTAGTTCATCTAGAATTTTAAAGTCTTCTTTCTTCTCAAGTCCTCTCCCGCCTCCAACAACAACTCTGGCTTCCTCGATTTTTGTCTCAGCCATCTCAATAGGCTTGACCTCGACAATCTCGGTTTTTGGCGTTTCAAATTGTACATCACTCACGTCAACAACCTCACCCCTGCTTTCCTCAGCATATCTCCGTTTTTCAAATCTCCTGCGAGGCACAGTAACTATCTGAGGTTTAGCGCGGAAGACCTGAGTTACAATGGCGTTTCCACCATAAACAATTCTTTCTGTGAGCAGTTTCCCTTGACTGCCAACCTTCAAATCGAGGCAGTCTGGAACGCATCCAACGTTAAGCCTAGTAGCGAGCCGCGCAGCAAGCTCTTTTCCTCTCTTCGTAGAGCCTATCAAGAACAGCTCTGGCTTGTGTTGTTGGGCTAACTGAGTTAATGCACTAAGATAAGGTTCAACACGAAACTCTTTAAGTTGAGGATTATCAACAACGAGAACCTTTGAGGCGCCATAGCCAATCAGCTCTTTTGCTTGGTCCCCAACACCGTGTCCTAACACCACCGCTGTTAGTTGCGTTTGCAGTTTGCTTGCCAGCTCACTTCCCTTTCCAAGAAGTTCAAGCATTAAGTCCTTGTTCTCCGAGTATGCCAAAATTTCACCATGTGCGCTCAAGGTTTCACCTCCCTACGACTCCCTCTTGAATCAGTGCCTTCGCTAATTTTTCAGCAATCTCCGTGGCTGTCTCTCCCTTTATAATCAATTTTTTCCTTTCCACCTTAGGCGCAAGAGCATCCAAAACCTGAACCCCTGAGCCTGCCTCGCCCACCTTTTCGCTAGCAACGCCTAAGTCTGCTGCCTTCCATATCACAATCTCCTTCTTTGAGGCTTTCATTATTGCCATAAAAGAAGGAATGCGCGGTTCATTAATCTCCTTAGTCACGGTTATCAAAACCGGCATTTTCGCCTTCACAGTTTCGGAACAGTCTTCCAAACCCCGCTCTACAATAACGGCATCTCCTTCAAGACCAATTTTTTTTGCATACGCCATTAACGGAATCCCTAGTCGTTCTGCCAAGCGGGGACCAACCTGCGCTGAAAAACTGTCAATTGACGCCTCACCACAAATAATGAGATCGAAGGACCCAATTTTTTTAATCACCTCAGCAAGAATATATGACGTCGCTAGCGTGTCTGAGCTTTCAAAAATTTGATCGCTTACTAAATAGGCTTTGTCAGCGCCCATGGCTAGGGCCTCCCTTAGGGTTGTTTTAGCGTCTTCCGGACCCATAGTAACCGTGAATACCTCGCCTCCAAGTCTCTCTTTAATTCTTATGGCCTCTTCCAGCGCGTTTTTGTCGAAGTCGCTTATTTTTTTGGGCGCGTCCACCGTGATGAGGCGTCTGGTGGCTGCATCCACCTTCAGTTGAGAAACATCTATGGCTTGTTTCACACATACTAGGATTCTAGGCAATTTCAAAGTCTCCCGAATGGTACCTCTAACCATTCTTTCAACCATTTGATAAATTTTTCCAAAAGCCTCTGCCAAAACCAGATGTTATTCTTTGACAACATTAAACGCGATAACCACTCTAATACACTGAAACTTTGGCCACTCCATTTACTTTTAGAAACTCCGGAATTAATTCTCCTGGAATTTTTTTCTCAGCAATCAATGTGAGTTTAGGCTCAGGCGAAAGCTCCGGGTCATCCACGATTGCCTGTCTTATGCTCAAACCATTCTTTGCAAGTATCATGGCAGAATTAGCCAGTATGCCAAGTATCCTAGCATCAACAGGTGTTATCTCAACAACCCCCAATTCTAAGTGCTTCGCAATCTCCTTCAGAGAGTGCCCAGCAGACCTTAAACCATCAAATATCAGTCGAAGTTCACGGTTGGCTTTGATTGCATTCAATGTCTCATTAACTGTTCGCCTATCCACACCAGCAACTCGGGCCACACGCACCGGTGGAACCTCAATTTCATTGACATAGATTTTTCCATTCTTTACACTAAGTCCGTTCTCCACGAGGACACGGGCTACTTTAAGCCGTTCCGGATACCCTTCTAAATATTTTCTGATGTTGTTCCACATGTTCCGGGTTCCTTAATGTACTTTTTTGTGCAATAAAGTATAAATATGTTCTTATCATTATAGCGTCTATTAGTGGTCCTTAATGCATAAAAAGGTACATAGGAGAACAAAATTATGCCCAACAAAATAATGTTAGACGAAGAAGAAATACCCAAGCAATGGTACTGCATCTTGCCGGACCTTCCAAAACCATTGCCACCCATGATACATCCAGAAACAAGAGAACCAGTAAAACTGCCCCCTATTCTGTTTCCAAGCGAGTGCCTAAAACAGGAGTACAGCGAAGAACGCTGGATAAACATACCAGAAGAAGTGCGGAATGTGTATCGATTATGGAGACCGACACCACTATACAGAGCAATCAACCTCGAGAAGGCGTTGAAGACGCCGGCAAAAATCTACTACAAATACGAAGGCGTGAGTCCGCCAGGAAGCCACAAGCCAAACACCGCTGTTGCCCAAGCCTACTACGCCATGAAGGATGGCATGAAAAGGCTAACAACAGAGACAGGCGCGGGTCAATGGGGCTCTGCACTGGTGTTCGGTTGCATGTTGTTCGGGCTGAAATCAACGGTTTATATGGTGAAGACGAGCTATAATCAGAAACCTTACAGAAGAATTATGATGGAAACTTGGGGAGGCGAAGTCTAC
>CAZHWZ010000054.1:0-10075 GCA_964535965.1 uncultured Candidatus Bathyarchaeia archaeon
TCCAAAGTGCGGGTTCCAACAAACCTTTTCAGCATAAGCAGAAGCAATGACTGAGGAGAGCTATACCTGAACCAAACTTGCGGTGTGAAAACGTTTCCTGTTGATTTCGAAATCTTTCGCCCACTCTTGTCCAGAAACATCTCATACCTAGCGTGCGAAGGCGGCTCGTAAAACAGTATTTCACGGCAAATCCTATCGTTTATCCGAACAGAATCAGCTATGTCCTTACCATAAGCTTCAAACCTTATGTCGAGCGCCCTCCATCGCGCCGCAAATTCCCCTTTCCAGGTTAGTTTGCCTTCACCTCTACCTATGCCAGCTTCACCTTTGAAGCCGCATCCCTCAAGCCATCTTCCCTTAATCTCCATACCCTCGCAAACATAGAGAACCTTATTTTCTTTGGGAAGAAGTTCAGTTGCTTTGGTTGTGTATATGCGCCCACAGTTTCCGCAAACTGGAAAATATGGTAAGACCTCAGTGTAACGTTCCTGTCCCACCTCTTCTCTGACGATTTCTCCAACCTTTTTTGCGTTCAAGAGTAAAGCTCGGATTTCCCCGTTCAACATCCCTTTTTCGTAAACCTCTTTTGCAGACATGTAACGATATTCTATGCCGCATTCGTCTAAAGCCTCAAGCAACAGCGAACTCATGTGTCCACCGTAACTTTCATGACAACCAAACGGGTCCGGAATACTGGAAACTGGAAAGCCCAGGTACTTTTCCAAAGATTTTGGCAATCCAGCAGGAACCTTACGCAACCCATCCTTGTCGTCGCAGAAGGCGATTAATTCTGAACGGAACCCTTGCTCTCTTAAAGCCAAAGTTACCGCATAAGAACGTGCAGCATCGCCTAGGCTTCCAATGTGAGGAAAGCCAGAAGCGCCAAGTCCCATCTCAGTTCTAATTACATCTAGGCTTCTGCCCAGCTTACGCTCTCTTTCAACTATTTTTACAGCCATCTTGTCATACCAAGTACCATGGCCGATTATTTTCTCGCTCATGCCAAGTCTTACTCTCTCATAGCATAAACCAAAATGCAAATAAAAATGTTACAGAAAACCAATAAGTTGCACTCTCTTCTAACATTCAGAGGATTTCTATTGAAACCTCTGGAAAAACGCTTAGACCATAGATTATATCTACAAAATAGAAAAAGAAAGTATAGAAAACTACATTTTTGCTCCGCAACTCGGGCAGAACTTAGACCCTGCCGGAACATCAGTATTGCATTTTGGACACTTACTCGTAGCCTGTAGTGGATTTCCACAGCTGGAACAGAATTTCGCTCCTGCCGCGTTTGATGTCCCACACTTGGGGCAATTGATGCCACCAGGCGCCTGCATTGGTGCACCGCAACTACCACAGAACTTTGATGTCTGCGGATTCTGGAAGCCACACTTGGGGCATACCACCATCACCTGCGCTGGAGCCTGAGCTGGTGGCTGTTGGAACAGAGGCGGAATAATCGCTACACCTGCTCCGACCGCTGCTCCGGGACTCTTTGAAAGACTTTCACTTGACTTTTGCACTGTTTCCATTCTGAGAACCTCTGCTGCACCGACTCCAGTTTTTATGTAGAACAGCCTGTCTCTCCACTCTGGGGTTGTGTCGATTCCTTCAAACTTCACGTCAATTAATTCAAGACCTATCCGTGAGAAAGCGTCAAAAAGAACGTTCTTCGAAAGAAGGCTTGTCTCGTCAAGTTTGCCATACACATCCGCGAGCGAGTATTGACTCAGTGTGTCGATGAGCCTCTCGTTGAAGTAACCCCTAAGAAAGTTTTGCAGTCCATCCGTAGTAAAAGCTCCTTGCCCACCTACAACTTCATTAACGAAGAGGTTTGGCTCTTCAACTCTGAACCAAAATCCTCCGAAGAATTTGAGGGGGGCAAGTTCCTTCGTCTGACCCTGCGCTCCAAATTTCCCTTGAAACTGCTTTAACGAAACAAAGACAACCGTCGATCTGAACGGAACCTTATCAAACCCAGCAATTTTTGAAAAGACCTTTGTCAGCAACGGAAGGTTCGCTGTCGATAAGACGTGCCGTCCAGCCCTAAAGACGTCGTACGCTTTCCCATCCCTGAAGAAAACTGCAGCTTCATGTTCGTGGACAATGAGGTTGTCTCCCCAACCAATCTCCTCAACGGGATATCTCCATACTATATCCCCTTCTCTCGCTCCAACCCACTCAACAACTTTCGGCATTCAAACTTCACCTCCTTTTTGTCACACCCTTAGGGAGCCAAGGTCTCTGTCCTGCGATAACGCTCCCGTTACACGCGTCAACTATCACAGAGAAGGACCTCCCTCCCATACGGTATTCTATGAACCACCAAGGTGAATATATCAGTTCAGGTTCTCCTACAGGATAAGCTCCGACACTAAACCGCGACACAAAGGTGTAACGCGACCTGAGTTCCTGCAAAGCCAACCCTTTGGCTCTTTCCGAGGCTTCGTTGACACCTATCTCCACGTTAAGGGTTTCTTCCCCAGTTTTCTTGAAGGGCTCCTTCTTATCGAGTGGAATCTTGTAAGCGCCAGCGTCAGGCTGATACTCCGCGGCCTTCCGGGCTACAACAGAAACATCCATAGTCTCACTGACGGACATTCTCTCTGTCCTATCCCCGATCGCCTTTCCGGCTCCTCTTCCAGCCCCTCCGAAGATACTCCCAAGGGCTCCTCCTAACGCTTGCATTGCAACTTCCTGCGCAACCTGCCCTTTTGTATCCTTTGTTTTTACGAGTGCCTTCTTGCCTTCAAGGTCTCCTTCGAGCTGAATGGTTACAGCCCAGTTTGGAATATAGCGAAGAACTATTGCACCCCATTCAGCACGTTCAGCCATGCCCCGAGTAACGAGGATACCCTTCGCAACATGATCCTTCGCTGCCTCCATAGCTTGTGAGCCGTTGAGAACTACTGGAAGCATACTGTATCTTGGGGGTTGCTCGCCTGTAGTGTTATTGACGTATCCACAGTAGTTGCAGATTACGAGAACTTCTTCTGGATCGTATGTAAGCGGAGCGGCGCAGTGCATGCACGCTTCAAGCTTGGGTGCTGCTGGTTTTGGGGCTGGTGTTGGTGGAGGCGGAGCTGTTGGAGCTGGAGCTGAAGGAGTTGGGACTTTGAAAATTCCGGTGAAACCTTTAGCAATCTCCATTGCTTGTTGTTGCGCTTGTTCCTTCCATCCAACTATCGCTCCAGGATTGTCACATGATTCCGCCAGAGCTTGTTCCACAATGTCCATCAGATCCTGCGCCCCATCGACTTCTACAGATACATCTTGAGGAATGCCCCTAACCTTGATCGTCGCTTTATCGAAGAAGCCCTTCTTTAGTTCAAGCATAAAACTGTTCTGTCCCGGCACAACTTTCTTAACATTCCAGCCTATCTGCTGAATATATCCGGGGAGAGCCCTTTGGAAAGCCTCCATTCTCACTCCGATTTCACGATAGCGTGCCGAGATCATCCTTCCAACCCCCTAATAACTTCTGATCTTCTATTGACAAGTCCATCAAGCTCTTCACTTTTAGTTATCAGCTCATCCATCGTTGTTCTCCAATCGTCTTTTCCCGGTTCCATTCTAACTACCTTTTCAACATCAACTCGTAGGGCTTCAGCCTTCTCTATCAAACCTAAGTCGTGTTCGATCACTCCGTCGAGTTTATCCTCTTTCACCTTAACTGCGTCGAACATTCCAGCGTATCCCGCAACCGCTCTGTCGATGCGCTGAGTAACCCTATCGAGACGAGCCATGAGTGCTTCAAACCTATACGAATCCTCACCTGAAAGCTTCTGAACAACTAAAGGGTTTGCAAAGCTTCTCTTGATTGTGGTCTTTGCAGCCTTAAGCCTATTCACGGCTTCTGTCCTTACAAGACGGTCACTTTCTCTTCTCAGCTCTTTCTCCTTGTATCCCCTGTACCCTGGGATGTAGCCTATTATTCTCTCTAGAAGGGTTCTCTCTTTACGAACCTTTTCTAAATAGTCTTTTCCGCTCATCGTCTACTCCTCCAGTGTGCAAAGATACCTATAACCGCGAGAACAATTATAAGAATTCCGAAAACAATGAATGGATTTACCAGGCTGTAAAGTGCTGAGGCGACAGCGACAGCGAACATTACGGCGCCCCAAACCATATAATAGGTGGATTCCTTACCAGCCGCGTATGAGTAAATAAGGGTATAAACCCCTGAAGGACCCAAAATCCATGCTGGAATGTTAAAAGGATCAAAAGGAATAATGTTCACGCTGTAAACTATCGCTGCAACACCCACGGATATAACTAGAACTACAAGAGCACCTGCACCATAATCTAATGACCTGTAACTAGTACTCCGTTGAGTCTTCATCGTATACCTCACATTTAATTCAATTTAATTTAGTGCATATTTGTTACTTTTAAAGTTTCGTTAAAACATTCCGAAGCCTGTTGAAGGTATGTCACCTTTTATGACAGCTCCTGTTGCTCCGTCCATTGTTAGCTGGTAAGCTTTGCCTTTATACTCATATCTTATGAACCATATGGGAGCGTGCAAGTAAACTGTTTGGTTTATCCTTATTTCGTTTTTGATTTCGATTATCCTGTCCACATCTTGCTGAGCCAGATATCGGTGGTGCTCTTCGATTTCTCGCCTTGCCTGCTCCACCGCATCATCTTTGTCAATTTCGCTGTTAAGAGTTTTAGCGAAAGCCTCGATTTTTCTGAAGTCGTATGGGATTTTACCCTCTAATGGCACATCGTATTCTCTTGTGGGAAATTCCGTCGCGTTTCTAGCCAAGACCAGCCAATCGTATTCTTTCTCAATTCGCCCTTCTTTAATAACAGGTGGGGTTATCCGCTCAAAAATTCCTTTGTAAGTTGTCTCCACCTCTGCGGTTACCATCCAAAAAGGTACGTAAGTTAGATTTCTTTCTATGATTTTTGACTTATTAGCGAGGTCTGAGGGTTTGAGAAAACCCGCACGCATCCAGTTTTTAATAGGCTCTTCAATTTGTGTAGGGTCATACTTGTTTAGCAGCATTGAGTGCTCAAAGGTAAAGGCTTGCCCGGTTTCTACAACAACCGTGTAACCGCAGTATTTGCATGTTGCTATTATCTCGCCTGGCTCAAACGATATCGGTGCTCCGCAATGAGGACAACTTATCTCGTGAACTATGGACATCTCTTAGACCTTCTGTTTTTCTCTCTTTACTATCTCCTTTGCCACGATAACACCTGATGCTGAAGCTTGAACCAGTCCTCTTGTGACGCCGGCTCCATCACCGATGGTGAATAAGTTACGGATTTTGGTTTCTAGGCTGTTGCTCAACTGAAGCCTCGAAGAGTAGAATTTCACCTCGATGCCGTATAGAAGGGTGTCTCTTGAATGTATTCCGGGTGCGATTTTATCCAGAGCTTGGAACATCTCTCTTATGTCTGCCAGATAGCGGTATGGCAAGACGAAGCTTAGATCGCCTGGTGTGGCGTTTTTTAATGTTGGAATTACCACGCTTCGGGCAATCCTCTCAGGCGTTGATCTCCGTCCAGATTCCAAATCGCCTAAACGCTGTATTATTACGCCTCCGCTGAGAAGGTTTGAAAGCCTAGCGAGATATTTTCCGTAGGCTATCGGTTCCTTGAAGGGTTCGGTGAAGGATGTGCTTACCAGAATGGCGAAGTTTGTGTTTTCTGTTTTTCTCTCTGCATAACTTTGGCCATTGACGGTTAAGACTCCGTTATAGGATTCTGTTATGACCTCTCCATAAGGTGCGACGCAGAAGGTACGGAGTTGATCGTCAAAAGATTTTGAATAGTAGATAAGTTTCGGCTCGTAAAGGACGCTTGTTAATTCTTCCATAACAGAAGCCAAAACCTCAACCCTTATTCCAACATCAACCGGGTTGTTAAGCGTTTTTAATCCTAAGGCTTGCGCTTCTGTTTGGAGCCACTCGGCTCCGCTTCTCCCAGGTGCAACAATCACGTATTTCCCGAAGAATCTTTCGCCGTTTACGGTTTCAACACCCTCAACAGCGTCATTCTTTACTATAAGTCCTTTAACGTCTGTTTTCGGTTTGATTTCGACTTTGCCATTTAGTTCTTGACGCATTTTTCTGAGAGTTTGAGCGCATCTTTCAGTGCCCATATGACGAATTTTCTGGCGAACAAGTTTTAAACCAGCCAAAGATGCTTTTCGCTCGATCTCCTCCACTCTTTCAATGTCTCCTCCATAAACATGTTCTGTTGCCCCAAATTTTAAGTAAATATCATCTACGTGGTTTACGAGTTCATCAAGTTCTTTGAATGATACGTATTGGTTAAGCCAGCCGCCAACTTCGGCAGATAATGTGAGTTTTCCGTCGCTGAATGCTCCTGCTCCTCCCCATCCGGATAAAAGCAAGCATGGTTCACAGTTAACACATTCGAATCCTCGGCTTGCTGGACATTTACGATGGTTGAGGTCTGGTCCTCTATCCAACATGAGAACGCTTAAGTTGGTTTTTTCTGTAAGTTCTAGAGCTGAGAATATTCCTGCCGGGCCAGCTCCAACGATTATTACATCGTGTTTCAAAGGGCTTGTCTCCTGAAACCCAAAACAAGATGTAACAACTAGCATATATTTTTAGCGAGCAACTTAATGTCGAAAAATTTGTTTGACCTTGGAAATCTATTATTTTCTTAAGGGCACGAGACAGAGAAACTTTACGGTTTTTTCTCCATCGTTTTTGAACTGATGTTTCTCGTTCGGAAGAATGAAAACAACGTCGCCAGCCCTAAACTTCTTTTCTCCTCCATCACCAACCACAAGTCCTTCGCCCTCTAAGATGAAGACTTCATGCTCCCAAGGGTGACTATGAAAAGGACTATATCCTTCCGGTTCCATTTCGAACAATCTCATTGCAAAGTTTGGAGCGCCCATCTCTTTCGTGATAAGCCATCGCACTCTTAGTTTTGAGGCGCCTTCTTCAGCATCTTTTACTTCAACATTCTGATAACGGAATACTTTCACCTAATTCACCCTCTAATCAGAAAATAGGAAACGTCATTTCATATTTATGTATTAGTCTTTTATGGCTTCTAATAAATTAAAGTGGCGATGTCTTCCGCAAACTCCCCTTTTTTGTTATGTTGAGTGGATTCGTTAACCATTAGATTTCCTTTATATTGTTAACGTAAAATTGCGTTAATAATTCGCCCACAAACCTCGCTAGATTGATCCTCTTTTGTTTCTATGGATTCAGCTGTTCGCTATGTTATATAAATGTTCGTTATTAGCGAACAGATAAAATTCGACCTACCTCTTTCAGAAAAGTGTTCGTTCTCACATATACATCGGAGCTGATGTCTGCTTCAACGAATCGTGCAACAGCAAATACCCCATATGAATCTATAGTTTTGAAAGCTTGATTTATTCTGCGCAGGCTGAATTGCACTATGCTCTTTTCTTTGGTTGACAGTTTTGCCTTTCTGACATGGTTTAGGTATATTTCTGATGCCTTTGACGGGTTGCCACCGCAAAATCCGCTCATAGCATAAATGTCATAGCTATCTTTGTCGACAAGGCGAGGCAACGCTAAGCCTTTCATAGTTAAGGCTCCAACGATATCTGCCATGCGAATGGCGACTGTTGCCTTGCCACCTTTTGGAAATGTTCCCTCTATCTCGTTTCTATACTGAAACTTGAAAACAATGCTGGACCCTGGAATTAGGCAAGCGGTTAGATCCTTTTGCACTCTTATAAGCGGAAATGCTTTCTTTGTAGCCTGGGGCTCTGTTAGGAAATCAACGGCTACGCTGTATTCTTTCTTATCTAGTGGTGAAACGACATTTTTCTCAAAACGGAAGGGGTTGGATGTTTCTTGGTAGCCAAGCCTTTCGGCTGTCTTTCTTATGCTCTCATATTTTACCATGACTGATGGTTTGAGTACAAGATCTATGTCTTTGGAACCACAATGGTCAAAGTGGTCTTTAGTTAGGAAGTACGGTGCCCATCCTCCAGCAAGAACGAAGTCGTTTCTATAGCTGTGTAGGGCGGAGGAGAGCTCGACAAGTGCTGATTTAGATGCTTCTGTTTGGTTCCGGTCATACATGTCTATGAACCACCGACTAGAGCCTTCCCCCATTTTTCAACTATTCGTTCATATAGATGTTCTGCTGCCTCCAGCCCTCTGGCTGGATAGTTGTAGAGGTCTACGAATAACTGTACATCAGAAACCACGTTGACTTTACCTTCTTCTTTATTGGGTGTTCGAATGCTGGCTGTTTGTTGACCGTAGAAGACGCCTTCGTCGTATGGGATGACAAACTTTACATTGCCTCCTTTTGGGATTGGTTGAAGATTAAGACTTTCGGTGAGGGTTGTTGCTTCTTCTTTTTTCTTGATGTAGATGTGTATGTCAATGGGCCTTACATGAGGAGCAATTAGATATGCGCCGGCTAGAGCTGTTAATGAGTAGTTTTGGCTATCTATGCTAGATAGTTGTTGGAGGAACCGGTCGACTTCGCGCTCAAACGTGTAGTATTCAAGAAAGGTGTTTATTCTATCATATTGGTGATATGCTGCCCATCTCTTCAGCATAACCGTTGGGTTGACTATTTTTACCTTGAAGTGTTCAGTTCGCGCCACAAAGCCAAGGTCAATGAGAGTGGATATCACCGCATGAGCGTACCCTGGAGAAATCTCAACTTCTTCAGCCAATCCCCTAATAGTCCAGTTTTGCTGCGGGTCTATAAGGAGCGCTCTTAAGACACGTGTGGCTTTTGGCTCAAAGATGTTGTGTACCAATCGCATAGTTTCTTAGTGTTCGCTAAACTATATAAATGTTCGCTAATAGCGAACATAGAATCCTGCCTTTTATGGTGGGACAGGCTGGTCGACACAATGGAATACCACAAAGTCAAAGACGTATTCCACATTCAACACGTGCTTGGACACAAAGAACTGAAGCCAACACTGATTTACATAAACATCGAAAAATCGCTATTCCAAAGCGTGGATGATGAATTTCATGTTAAAGTCGCTCACAGCTTAGAAGAAGCATGCAAGCTGCTTGAGTTGGATTCGAATACGTAACCGGCATGGACGGAGTCAAACTCTTCAGGAAACGCAAGTAAAAACAAAGTAGTCTCTTAAAAGCAAAAAGTAGTCTTTTATTGCTGTAGCTAGTCTTTTATTGCTTCTAGGAGGCTCATTACGTTCCAAAGTTTTACCCGTGTGTAAGGTGGCATGTTTGGGTCTTGCAGAATTTCATCTAGGATTGATATGGCGTTTGAGGCTCTAACGGCTGGCGTATACTCCGTTGTTTGCAGAACACTCATAGAGTCTTTCGCTGCCCTTCTAATGTTTCTCGGTGTTGTGGTATCTTCAGAAACCGCTCCAAGCACAACCATTGCCTGCTTTATCCTCTCTTCATACTCCATCAATTTCTTCTTCCTAACCATGCTTGCCACCCCATGCAATTTCGTGGTAATCTTGTTATATAGGTTTTCACACCTATTTACTTTGGGGTTTTGAAACTTGTCGAGAGAAAAGGCTGAAGACAAACACATCAAACGAATGGCTGACCTGCTGCGTCAAGGCTCAACCCTAACGGATTTAGCTTGCCCTGCCTGTGCCTCCCCACTTTTCAGACTGAAGGATGGAACTCTATGGTGTGCAAAATGCGAAAAGAAAGTCATGATAGTGAAAGAGGGAGAGGAACCAACAAAAATAACAAGCGCACTAGCCCTTGACACCCTCGAGGCAACACTCTTGACGAAGGTTCAAGAGATACAAAACAAAATGCAACATACAGAAAACATAGAAGAACTGCAAAAACTAAGCACAGCACTTTCAGAACTGCTGGAAAATCTTGAAAAAATAAGGAAAATGAAGAGAGTGTAGGACGATGCTTGGTTTTTACGAGAATTTTCCAGAAAACATCCACAAAACAGCAAGTTTCACTACGCCAATTTCAAACAGAAGACTACAAGCAAAGATGATACAATTACTCCACGAAACAAACAATAAAACTTTCAATTTAGAGGATGTCGCCGATCCATCAATACCTAGATGCACGGCAATTTTCGAGTTCGGAATAGCTGAAGCCAACAACTTCAA
>CAZHWZ010000055.1:0-9969 GCA_964535965.1 uncultured Candidatus Bathyarchaeia archaeon
TTTTATCCATTTTTGCGCTGGCAACAACTCCCTCTAGCACGCGACCTCTTATTGGGAGGTCCCCGTGGAAGGGACAATTTCTGTCGTTGCAAGTTCTCTTGGGTTTTTTGAAAGTTAGAGACGTTACCATAACCTCCTAATGCGTTTTTTAAGGCGGTCTTCTGGTCTTCCTACAAGAAGCTTACCATCAATTTCGACTATTGTTCCATCAGAAAACCTAAAATGGAAAACGGCTGAGTCTTTAATGACGTTTTTCCTTTTTCTTTCATGTAAGATTGTGAATTTGTTTTGTGTCTCATCTATTATCTTGCCGGATATTCCAACGTAGTCGGGGTGTCTGCTTTTGGCAACTTTTGCTTCTGTTCCGATGAATTCGTAACGGATTATATCTGGCGTTACTTTCATTTCTTTTTCTTCCCTGCTGCAGTTGCTTTTCCTTGTCCAAGTTTTTGCTCATTCTCTATTGTTAGTATACGGGCAATCGTTTTGCGTAGCTCTCCCATTCTGGCCGGGTTTTCCACAGCGCCGCCTGCTCTGATCATGGTTTTTAATCTGACAAATTCTGTTCTTAACTCGTTTAGTTTTCCCATTCGCTCTTCAGAGGACATATCTCGTATCTCTTTAACTCGCAGTATCGGCATCTATTCGGTTGCCTCCTCTTCTTCGCTTTTTTCTTCAGGTTTTTCTTTGGCAGTCACTTCCAATGTCTCTTCTGGCTGGATGGCTTCGATTATTTGGATTTTGTCTGGAAACTTTGCATCTGGAGGCATTATTCTAACTCTCACGCCGAATATGCCTGGTTTTAGTTGGACGTGAACTTCGGCTTTTCGCATGTATTTTAGTGGAGGGTCTCCGCATCTAGGAAAGTATCCGGCTCGGAACTTCTCATGTCTTGCCCTTTCGGTTCTTAGCTTGCCACTTATGATGATTTCTGCGCCTAGTGCTCCTGCTTCCATAACCTGGTTTAGAGCCCAAAATCCGGCGCGTCTGAAGTGTACGCCTCTTTGCAGGGCTGCTGTAACTCGTGAAGCGACAACATAAGCATTTAATTCTGGAATTTCAATTTCGGAAACAGAAATTTGTGGATTTGAAACTTTGAATTTCTCTTCCAAAACGCTTGCAAGTTCTCTTATTGTTTCGCCACCGCGTCCTATCACCAAACCTGGGCGCATTGCATAGATTACTATGTGAGTCCCCAACGGGGTTTTTGATATGGTTACTCCGCCGTATCCGGCTCTTTCAATTTTTTTCTGTAGGAACTCGTCGATTTCCGTTTTCTTTACGGATTCTGTTATAAAACGCTTGACGATGGCCACTATGCTTCTTCTCCTGTTTCTGGTTTTTCTTCTAGGGCTATTTCTATGTGGCATAAGGTTTCGAATTTTGGTGATGTTCTTCCGTGAGCTCTTGGCGTATACCGCTTAATTTTCATTCCTGGATATGCGGATGCGTGAATAATGCGGAGTCTTTCCGTGTCCAAGCCCTTATATTCAGCGTTTGCTTCCGCTCCCTCGAGGATTTTTAGGATTTGTTTTGCTGCTTTTACGGGGTATCTACCTGCGTAAGCCTTTTCTAGCCCGTGGCGGTGTCCAGCCTTCTTTTTGAATCTTGTGAAGGGAGTTGCTCTTCTTTTGGCTATAACGTCTCTGAGGTATTGTTTTGCTTTGGTAAGCATCATTCCTTTAATTGTTTTGCATATTTCTCGTGCTGATTTGTGGGATACTCTAACCTCTCGTCCGCTTGCTTTCACGGTTTTTTCAGGGTCTAATTCCTCTTCCGCTATGGAGTATCCCCATTTTGGCACTAGCATCTCTCCAACTGTGCAATTGAACAGCATTATGGTGCTTTATATGGTTTTCCTTAATTTATTTGGCTTTCAGGCTTTTTACACTTTCAAAATGACATTGATATTTTTCCTCTACAGAATTTTGCGGTAAGTTTACAGAGACCCTAGTCTCTGGGTTTTTTCATGCATCACAAGTATTTGGCTTCGAGTATGTTTCCTTTCCATGTTTGTGGATGGTAGAGGGGGTGTGCGAGGCAGAAGGTTAAACCTTCCAAGAGTTTTTGCTGGTTCCATGTCGGCGGTTTCGCTTTTTCTCTAGTTGGCATCCACATGAGGTATATGTTGAAAACTTGTCCTTTATGCTTCGTCTTGTGCACTACCTCAATCAATTCAACGGACTTAAAGCCTAATTTTTCCATTTGCAACTTCTTAAACCATGGGCTCCAATGGTTTTCTAAGGCTATGGTGGCGAAGCCAGCGACGTCACCTTCACTTTTTATCATGTCTTCTAAAAGCGATTTCCCAAAATTATGTCCTTTCGCTTTTCTCAAAACCCAAATGCAATTCATCACAATAACGTTTTCACCTGTTATTGGGTAGCCTGATGCCTCAGCGGGTGCGTACTCTATCTGACCAACAACCTTTTCATCAAAAATTAAGAGCTTCTTATGAAACCCCTTTGGGATAGCCTTCTCCAAGTATTCTCGTCTCTTGCCGTATCTCACAAATGGCAGTGGTGGGAGGCACCTGTAAAGATATTTTTCATATTCCGTATTTCTGGTTATGTCTAAGATTTTGGCTTGGAAGATTACTTTCACCCTTTTGTTAATAGATGAAAAGCATGAATATTTTAGTTTTTAAGTTTTGGCTTGTAAAAAAGTAAGGTTACTCCTGTTAATGCAAGTGCTATTCCTATGGTTTGTAATGGTTCAAAATTTTCTCTGAGAATCGTTGCTGAGAATATTGCTGCTGATAAGGGTTCCAAAACTGAGAGTACACTTCCCTTAGAAGATTCAACATACTTCAGTGCATAAGAGTATAGAAGATACGCCAAAAGAGATGGAAACCAAGCTATGGTGAATATAAGAAGCCAAAGTTGCTGAGGGTAACCAACAATTTCATGGAAGGACAAAAAGATTATAGGAGTCAACGCTAAAGTGCCTATTCCATCACCATAAAGAATTAAAGTCCAATTTGTGTAGCGATTTCTCATTTTCTTAACGATTAAAAAATAAAGAACAAAGAAGATGCTTGAAAATACTCCAAAAGTCACCCCTGAAATGTTGGCGTTCAACCATGAAACTTCATAGGCTTTTACAACTAAAATAACCCCTGAAGACGTTAGGACTATGGCAAATAGGGTGGACAGGTTGACTTTTTCCTTGAAGAATATTGATGCATAGATTGTGACAAAAATGGGGTACGTGTAGAAGAGCACCGCGGCTATAGTGGCGGTGGTCAGGTTTACAGCGTAGAAGTAGGACACTCTTTGAAGGGCAACTGCGAAAACACCGAACACCAAAAATTGGGGTAAATCTTTCTTTTGGATTTTGAATAATTTTCTTTTGAATAATGTGACAGGGATTAGTACAGTTAGCGAAGAAATAAGGAGTCTCAGAGCAATTAATACTACTGGATGAATCCCGTATTCAAAAGCGAGCCTTCCAAAAATTCCCATAGTTCCCCATATAATGGACGCTACAACAATTAGAAGATATCCATAGTCTTCCTTCATAGCTTGCTGGAAAGGTTTCCAACCTAAAAAGGTTGACGGATGCCTTTAGACATTTTACGATGTGTTTATGTTTAACTTTTAAGGTTAGGTATGCAGAGTTGAAGGCGAGTGTGGACCAATTGAGCGTAAAGAACGGGCACATTACCATGTTACATGGTGCTGGCGGAACAGTCATGCACGATTTGGTTAAGAATTACATTGTAAAGTATTTTGGTGGAGCAGCAAATTTTGAGGTTCCACTTGAAGCGTTAGATGATGCAGCCGTAGTTGGCGATGTAGTTCTTAAAAGCGATTCACATGCCGTTAAACCCATCTTCTTTCCAGGAGGAGATATTGGACGCTTGGCTGTTTCTGGCACAGTTAATGATATTGCTGTTTTGGGTGCAGAACCATATGCTTTGACATGCGGCTTCGTTTTGGAGGAAGGCTTGCCAATAGCGGATTTTGAAAGAATTTTGGCTAGCATGCAACAAACATGCACAGAAGCTGGAGTAAGCATTGTTACAGGCGACACTAAGGTTGTGGAGAAGGGGAGTCTGGGTGGGTGCATAATAAATACGTCTGGAATTGGAAGAAGAACAACAGCCTTAGAGAAAAATATTGAAGTTGTTGAGCGATTTAGAAGTGGTTTTAAGGCACGCTGGGTTCTCGACTCAAACCTTGCTGCAGGCGACAAAATAGTATTGTCTGGAACAGTTGGCGACCATGGATTAGCCGTCTTATCTGCACAAGAAGGTCTAAGCTTTGGAAGCGGCATAAAATCCGACGTTAAACCCTTAAACCATTTAATCCAGCATTTGCTTGGCGAAGTCGGCGGAATAGTAGCCATGAAAGACCCGACAAGAGGCGGGTTGGCAGACGCCCTTAACGAGGTAAACGAAAAATCCGATGTGGGCATACTGGTTTATGAGGATAAGGTTCCTGTGAGGGAGGATGTGCGGGCAGCTTGCGAAATGCTGGGCTTAGACCCGTTTGAAATCGGAAACGAAGGAAAAGTAATCATAGGCGTGGTGAAGGAAAAGGCTGAAGATGTTTTGGAATTTTTAAGAGCAAGGGAAGAGGGGAAAGAGGCGGAAATCATAGGCGAAGCAACAGCCGATTTCAAAGGCGTGGCGATGCAGACAGTTGTCGGCGGAAAAAGAATAATAGCTCGCCCAGTAGGAGACCCTGTTCCCAGAATATGTTAGGATGAGACGCATGATAGAATTGAAAAATGTAGATTAAAAGTTCTAACACTCTACATTTGGAATTTCGTCGCGCGTTTATCATGAGGCTTAAAGTCAACTTGAACTAGTGAAAAATCTTATAAGACATTCCTTATAGAAAGCATCGTGCAAAGATGTTATATGAAATAAAGAAGGAAGTACTTTGAAACCAAATTATATCGGAATTGTTGGAGGCATACTGGCGTTCATTAGCCTAGCCTTGCCATGGTGGACGATGGCTATGTCAAGTTCAATTATGGGAGTGGCTTATTCAATAGATGTTTCAGTGTATCCGTATCAAGCAACGGCGTCGGCAATGGGAGTATCAGTGACTGTTACTATGCAACTTTGGTTTGGTTGGGCTGCTCTCGTGCTGGTTGTATTAGGCGGCTTATTCGGAATAGTGGGTAGCGTGATTAGTGATAAGCAAAAGATGTTGCTTGTTGCATGTGGGGTTCTTGTATTGCTTTCGATTATAATATTTGCAGCGGGATTACAGAGCGAGCTATCCAAGGCTCCACCAGTCCCAGGTCTTCCGACAGTAGCATTGTTCTCTAGTGGATCCTATAGTTACATGGGAGTATCCATGAATTATTCAACCTATCTATCTTTTGGCTTCTGGCTATCCTTGGTTGCAGCAATCATAATGTTTGTTGCCTCAATGAGAAAGCCTGTGAAGGCGGTTCCTGCGCCGCCGCCACCGCCACCGCTGCCAACCTAGAAGGCTTGTGCTTCTTATATTCTCTTAATTTTTTCTATCCTTATAGACCTACGACGATTTTATCGTCAAGTATTAAGTCTTCGCAGAAGCATAAGACGGAAAGACATGAGTTAACAAGCTGCATTTACTCAGCTTTTGAATCCTTGTTTCAAGTTCAACGATTCCTTCGTAAAGTCTCACAATCTTTCCAAATGTTCACTTTAGGCTTAGACAGCACATACTCTATTATCATTTAATAGGTTTTCTTCACCTTCGCCCATATTCTGCATGTTCCTTCGATGCTAACCATGCATGCACCCACTGGCTTTTGCGGAGTGCAAGCTTTCATGAATAGCGGGCATTCTGTTGGTTTAATCTTGCCAATTATGACCAAGTGACATCTGCATCCTGGTTGCAGGTCAACGCCATGTTCAACCCTTATGCCGTGTTTTAAATGAGCATCATGAACTGCATGTTCATTGCGAAGCCTCAACTTGGAAGATGCAATAGTGCCGATTCCACGCCATCCACCATCCACGCCATCAAAAACTCTTCGCATGAACTCTTGGGCTTTCGTGTTTCCTTCCCAATGCACAGCCCGTGCATACTCATTTTCCAAGCGTGGTTTGCTCTCGCTTAACTGCTTCAAAATCATATAAATACCAAATAGAACGTCTAGGGGTTCAAAGCCCGCCACAACTGTTGGCATGCCATAAAGCCTTGGGAAAACCTCGTAAGGTTTAAGCCCGATAATCGTGCTGACGTGGCCTGGTGCAATAAACCCGTTTAGGCTTAAATCTTCCATTTCAACAAGCAGTTTCATGGCTGGCGGAATCAAACGGTGAGAAATAAGGAAGCTGAGGTTTTCAGGCAGTTCATGCAAGATTTCAACTGCTGTGGAAGGTGCCGTTGTTTCAAAACCAATAGCGAAAAAGCCAATGTCTTTGTCCGGGTCTTTTTGAGCCATCCTAACAACATCGCTAACACTATAGACGACGCGAACGTCGGCTCCTTCAGCTTTAGCGTCTAAAAGCGACATCTTCGAGCCTGGAACGCGCAAGACATCGCCAAAGCACGTAATAACGACGCCCTTTAAGGCTAATTGTACAGCCTCGTCGATTTCAGAGGCGGGTACTATGCAGACTGGGCATCCAGGTCCGGCAATAACTTCTACGTTTTCGGGTAAAAGGCTACGTATGCCAAAATGCGTGATGGTCCACTCATGCGTGCCGCAGACGTGGCATATTTTAACGGTTTCTTTCTTCGGTGCAATTTTGTGAATTTTCTCTGCTACGCGCTTTGCCAAGTTTGGGTCTCTAAACCTTAATTTTTCAGCCATTTCCAGTCAACTTTTCATTTTGGTCGGGCTTCAGCTTCTGCTTCGAGAATTTCGTTCCATAACTGTAACGTTTCTAAAGCTTCTTTTTCGCTTAGAACTTGGATGGCGTAGCCAGCATGCACCAAAACATAGTCATCTACTTTAGCATTTACAAGCGTTACATTAACTTCTCGTAATACGCCCTCACCAAAATCCACTTTAGCCTTATCTTCTTTAAGGCTTACGACTTTCGCTGGAATCGCCAAACACATGCTTATCAGCATCTACCCCAAAAATAACACAACAATAAATCAATTATGGTTTAAAACTGGAAAAAGCCGCCTACAACAGCCTGACCGAAGGACAAGCCGCCGTCGCCGGGCGGAACAGCCTTATGAACAAGAAATCGTAGACCAGCAGCTTCCACTTTTTTCCGAATAGTTAAAGCTAATATTTCGTTGAATGCGACTCCGCCTGAAAAACCAACCGTCTTAATGTTGTTTTCCAATGCGTTTTCAATGGCTAGTGTGGCTAAGCCATCGGCTAAGTATGCATGGGCAGAATAAGCCAAATCCGCCTTAGAATATTTTTCTCTTTTTTCAAATATTTCATACAGCATCTGCGTGGTATCAAGCACGCTACTTTTTATTATGGGCTGGAGCTTTAGCGCATCTTTGCCTTTTATTGCTGCAGATTCGAGCTTCATGGCTGGTTCGCCTTCGTATGTGCGTTCATAGCATATGCCTAAAACGGCTGCAACTGCATCTAAAATTCTTCCGCAGCTTGTTGTTCTGATTGTGTTGTGGCTTTTTTCAAGCTGATTAAGAATTATTTGAATTTCATTTTCACCATGTGGAAAATGTTGCTTGTTTTGTAGAAGCCATTTTTCTACATCTGCCTTTCTATGGAGTATTCCTGCAGCCATTCTCAGCGGGTATCTGGTGGCTAAGTCTCCGCCTATTAGTGGCTGTTTTTCGAGATGTGCTATTCGTTTGAAGCCAGAAGATTCTTGAGTGCAGAGTAGGATTTCGCCGCCCCATGCCTCGCCATCAATGCCATATCCGTATCCGTCACAGCACACGCCCAAAATCCCGCTTACGTTATGCTCAACCATCAACGCAGCAATGTGCGCGTAGTGGTGTTGCACTTGAACCAGTTGCCAGCCGTTTTCCTCCGTTAAATCGCGTGCAAGCTTTGTTGTTGTAAATTTTGGGTGTAAATCGCAAGCAACTGCCTCAACTTTGCTGTGTGTTAAATGAATTAGGTGTTTGGTTGCGTTTTCAAGGAAATCCCTTGTTTCAATGTTCTCGACATCTCCTATGTGCTGGGAAATGAACGCTTTATTTCCAAGCAAGATGCATGCAGTGTTGTTCAGTTCGCCGCCTAAGCCAACCACACAACGTTTCGCCTTTTCTTTCAGCATTATCGGTGCTGGCGCATAACCCCGTGAGCGTCTTATGAAAGTCAAGTCTTTCTTGTGCATGCGAACAACTGAGTCGTCGCATCTGTGGGCTATACGTCGATTATGAAACAAATAGTAGTCAACCGTACTGCCCAGCGTTCTTAAGGCTTCTTCTTCATCCTTTATTATTGGCTGGTTTGGCGGGTTGGCGCTTGTCATCACAAAGGCTGGGTCATTTACTTTATCAAAGAGCATGTAATGCAAACCAGTGTAGGGCAGCATAACCCCAACATTGTGTAAGCCTGGAGCAATCAAATCCGAAAGATAACAATCATCGCTCTTGTTCAGCAAAACTATTGGGCGGGCGTAAGAGGTTAGAAGCTCTTCTTCTTTCCTGCTCAATTCAGCGAAGGTTTTTATGGCTTCTAGGCTTCGCGCCATAATGGCGAAAGGCTTCTGCCTTCTGTGTTTGACTTCTCTAAGCCTAACTATCGGTTCATCTTTCGTTGTTGACGTGGCAACATGAAAACCGCCAAAACCCTTAATGGCGACTATAAAGCCTTCTGAAAGAAGTTTGCCAGTCTCTCGAATAGGGTCTTTGTGTTCAATTAATTCACCTTTCTGCGTTGTTAGATACGCTTTTGGACCGCATTTTGGACAAGCCACAGTCTGAGCGTGGAAACGCCTATTTAATGGGTTCAAGTATTCGCCTCGGCAGAAGCCACACATGGGAAAATCTAGCATGGTTGTGTTTTCACGGTCGTAGGGGAGCTTCTTAATAATCGTGAACCTTGGACCGCAGTCGGTGCACGTGATAAAAAAATATTCGTATCTCGGGTCCTTAGGGTTCATAAGCTCTGTTAGGCATTCGTTGCATATGGCTATGTCCGGCGGAATAACTGAACCCGAAAGCTCCGCCTCACTGGAACTCCTATATATCGTAAACTTTTCATACTCCTCTCTTCCTTCAAGTTTTGTTGTAATAACATCATGAATCTGCGCAAGAGGCGGCTTCTTCTCCCTTAAATCCTCCAAAAAATTTTTGATGCTGTTCTCTCTTCCTTCTATTAGTATCTCTACTCCAGCGTCGCCTCTGTTCCTAACATAACCTTTCAGACCGTTTTTCACAGCTATGCGATAGATGAAGGGACGGAAGCCTAAGCCTTGAACTATGCCAGTGACATTGATTTTCACACGCAATTATTTCCATCTCTTCATCTAAGAGACAAAATTTCTCTCTTATACATTTCGAGGCAATTCAGAGCCTTCCGTTGCACATGTGAATAGGAGCAGAGAATTGCCTGATGACTGTTTTTTGTCTTTGGATGGTTTAATGCTTTTCGAAGGCGCCTTGTACCATGCTAACCGTTTGGGCAGCAATGGTGATTCTGGTTTTGTGGCCATTTTACTGTGGAGTTTTCTGTCCTTTCAACTCATATATTTTGTTTTTCAGTGAAGGCACGATCTTGAACAAGTCGTCGACGATGCCGTAGTCTGCGAAGCTGAATATGGGTGCTTTGGGGTCTTTGTTTATGGCTATTATTAGGTCTGAGCTCTTCATTCCTAGGACATGCTGAAACGCGCCGCTTATTCCAACGGCTATGTAGAGTTTCGGCTTTACTGTTTTTCCTGAGCTGCCTACTTGGCGGTCGGTTGGTAGCCAGCCTTTGTCTACTATTGGGCGTGAGCAGGCTAGGACTGCGCCTAGTGTTTTTGCTAGTTCTTCCATTATAGGCATGTTTGCTTGGTCTTTTATTCCGCGGCCTATGCCTACGAGTTTTTCTGCTGCTGTTATGTCTACTCCGCCTGGTGGTGGCAGAACG
>CAZHWZ010000056.1:0-9941 GCA_964535965.1 uncultured Candidatus Bathyarchaeia archaeon
AAGCCTAAACATTGCTGATAGAGGTGCATGTGAGGCGGGTTTAGGCGTTTTGCACGCACGCACACGCCTCTAGACCATCCCATACATGATCCAAATAGGATCCAAATAGGCTAGTTCAAATCTCTCCCGGGCTACCATTGCTTAAGCATGAATTCATACTTTTCTCGCCTTGGGATTCGCGGATTTCTTTGAGCATCTGTTGTTTCAGTGCGACGCTGAGTTGGTGCAGCTGACGCGCGCGCTAAAGATGATGGGCTCCTAGTTTTTGACAATACAAATAAGACTTGCTTAGATGTTGGGAATTTTACTACAGATAAAATAATTGATACTGCTGGGGAATATGATAGAACGAAATTTGTGAGATTTTGCAGATCAAAATATGACAAAAAATCAGGGATCATAACGACTAAATGGGAAAGAGTAATTCAAAGAAATTTTCAGACACCATTAGAAGCAAGTGGTATTTGGAAGAGACAAACTTATACCATAGAGGATTTGAAGAGTATGTTTAAACAGACAGGGTTTCAGCTAGAAAATGTTTATGATAGATCGCTCAAGAAATTTGATGATAAGAAAAGTTTCTCGTATTTAATTGTTGCAAGGAAAACCAGCTCATGCTAGGTAAATAGTCCTTCATAATATTGCGGAGCAGCACGCAGCTAGCGATCTTGAGTTCTCAGGCTTGTGGCTCTTTGGCGAATAGAATAAAAACAAGCCCAGACACCATTAGACCCAGAGCAGGAACCAAGTAAACAGTGCCTACACCAAATGAAGATTCTACGATGGCACACATCAATGGTCCAAGAAGCATCCCAAAGGTCTCAACGCCGCTGACAAAGCCCATTGCCGATCCGAAAAAGCTAGACTCGGTTGAGTCTGCAATGAAAGCTAACCCAATTGGGCATTGTATGCCAATCATGAATCCCCAAAGCGCTGAGATTATCGCGAAGTCGTAGAAGCTTTTCACTAGAGGCAACGCCATCACCGTTGCGCCTGCGAGGAAAATCCCTATGAATACGAATAATTTTCTGCGATGAATGATATCGGAGAGGGGACCTGATAGCAGGCTCGAGACACAATGCGTTATGCCGATCAGCGAAACAATCGTGCCTATTCGTATGTTGTCAAGGGCGAGGACTTGTTGACCTAAAGCTTGGATTGTATACATCAAATACGCAATCCATCCAATCCCGATCCCAAACAATTCTATCGCTATCGCGAGAATGTTCCTGTTTAGCACCACTTTTATTCCGATTTTAGCGATGTTCGCTTTCTTCGGATCATCCATTGTTTTCTCTGATACGCCTTTTGCAGTAAGCACGGGTATCAAAAAGAGTGTGGCTAAAACGAAGACAATGCTTATCAAGAATAGTGGGCGATATCCATCTGCTTCAGAGATTACTCCGCCTATAAAGGGTGCGATTATCATTGCTATTGCAGTTATGTTCATGTAGAACGAAAACCCAGTGCCTCGATGTGGGATGCTAAAGGAGCCCGCAAGCTGAGCTATCAGAGTGACTGACACTAATGCTGTGCCCACTCCTGTCAAGGCTCTGGCAAACATCAGTAGTGTTATGTCTGCTGCATAATAAGCGCAAATGTATGAGGCGGCCAAGATAGCTATGCCTATGATGAATGGTTTTCGTTTTCCAAGTTTATCTGACCACAAGCCGCCCAGAGGACTTAAAACAGCGTACGATAGACTGTGAATACTCAAGACTACACCGGTCAAAATTGCTGATGTTTCAAGGGAAGCGGAAAACTGCTTTATGAACGGTCGGACAAAATTTTCTGGAAAGGACACTAATAAGACTCCAAAATAAAGAAGGAGAATTGAGGAGATTCTGTGTTTTGCAGAAATTTTGGAAAAATTTGTCTTGCTCATTTATGCGAGTTCCGTCAGTTTACTTTTTTTCGCCTGAAAATAGCGCGTATCCGATTCCGCCTTTGCGGACAAAACTAATGGCTTCTTGAAATTTCTGTTCATCTTCTATGTTAATGGCTTGCTCAAGTATGTATCTGTTCAATGTTTTCTGTGCTTTCTTTGTGAAGTCCACAGTTTTGATGTTGGTCAGTCCTGCTTTTTCCATCATTTTTACGTAATCTTCCACGCTCACTGCACCGCCAATGCAGTCACAGTATAATGTTTCATTTTCCGTGATAACTCTTGGCATCGATATGCGGGTAATGACATCATGCATCAAAACTCTGCCGCCAGGCTTTAGAACCCGAACCTTTTCGTCGAGTGCTATCTGCTTGTCAGGTGTCAAGCAAACAACGCATTCGCTGATTACAGCGTCGAACATGCTATCTGGAAAAGGCAATTTTACGGCGTTGGCCAAATGGAATTCTGTCACGTTTTCTAGGTTTCCATCTTTAGCCTTTTTTTTCGCTAAAGCTATTCCTTTCGGAGAGAAATCTATGCCTACTGCTTTCCCGTTTGGCTTAACGTGTTCAGCTATTGCAAGTACAGTATCACCGTTGCCTGAACCTATGTCTAATATTTTCATACCATTACGCGGAGCTAGTTCTTTGATGAGAGCCTCATGGGGTGAGAGACCCGAATTGTACGACTTCGACTTTGATTCTCTCTGACTGGTCCACAATTGTCCATAAGCTTTTTTCACAGCTTTTTCAACGCGTTTTTTTGTTGATGACATGTCACATGAACATTTATTCATTCTATTCAACCTTTTTTTTCTACTACTACCAAAAAGTAGTAGAACATAAGCTTTCTCTCACACGGTCTTACAAGAAAAAGTAAGAAAGCAATAAAATTAGCACGCGCTTTAGCTTGTCTCCTCACAGTATTTGGGGTTTTCGTATGATTCTCTAGTAATGTTTATCAACCCCTTGTCGTTGGTCATTATTGCGATCTCGTTTTTCCAGCTGGAGATTGTTATGAGTGTTTTCATGTCAGAAATAATGATGTTACAAGAACATGTCAGTATCCTCGGTTGCTTCAATCTGTTTAGTTTTGCGGCTTTGAGGAGTTTTTCATTCAAGGCTAATTTAGTTTTAACGTGAGTTTCTGCTTCCTTTATTGATGGAATCAATTCATCCAGTAGATCTTTTTCTGAAATGAAGATTGCAGCTTCTTTTTTGGCAGAACCTATAAGATCTTTCATTTTTTTAACGATGTTTCTTCGTCTGCGAATTACATAGGCTAACTCAATTTCTTCTTTTCCTTCGGCGTTCTCGAAAATTGGCGAAAGGATTTCTGCCAGAGCGTCCGCTTGTGTTATCTTCTGGTTTGTGTCATAAGCAAGTTGTTGTTTTAGATTGCTTATTGCTCCCTATGGATGCATTGGTTTGTACATGCTCGGTGTTCCTGTCTGCACAATTATCATGCTTTTTTTGGCAAGTTCGCTGAGAGCATAGTACATTTTGGAGTCTGGTATGCCAGTTTCTTTGCAAAGGTAGCTAGCGGATGCGCTGGGATGCGACAAAAGCGTTCAGATACGTCCTTGCCGCATAGGTTGAGAGACCGAACGTTTTAAATTTTGTGACGAGGCTTTCCGCGACAGATTTGTCAATTTTGTCCATTGTTCTCACCTTACGTTTTCTGATAAGTTCTTGTCAGAGAACCTCTAAATATGTTTCTACTACCTTGCGGTTGTAGGATAAGAGGGCCATTCCAATGCAGGAAAATAAAACCCATAATGTAGCGACAACTCGTCACGACAACAAAGCTGTTAAAAAACCTAATTCTGCGGAGATTCTCTTTGAAATAGTCGAAAAGAGAAGAAGCATACGAAAATACAAACCATGCGACATGCCACAGGAGGACTTAAAAAAAATCTTGAATGCTGCTAGACTTGCGCCATCTGCAAGAAATGCCCAACCATGGCGTTTCATAGTAGTAAAAGACCAAAAAATGAAAGGATTTATTGCCAAATCCATTGGACCTCAAGATCACTTTGCTAAAGCTAGCGCTGTCATAGTTGTTCTTGGCGATCAAAATATTGCACCAGACTGGTACTTGCAAGACCCGATGATTGCCGCAGAGCATCTTGTCTTAGCTGCGACTGCATTAGGCTATGGAACCTGTTGGATCGGGGCGCTTGCCGACTGGGTTCCGGAGAACACGGCATCTGTCAAACAAGCTTTATAAATACCCGAAGAAACAAGTATTGTCTGCATCATAGCAATAGGCGTTGCAGATGAAAAACCACGAGCTCGACCAAGGAATGCTTTGCAAGAGATTTGTTACGAAGAGGCATACGGCAAGCCATCGAATTTTCTCTAATTTCTTTATTGTTTAGAACTTTTTAAGGAGAAAGTGATCATGGAAGAATACCAAACCCTAAAGAAGAAATTAGAGGTTCCCGATGACTTGGTGCAGGTTTTAACCAAGTTAGTATCACACGAAGAGAGCCGCATTTTGCTTCCGATAACTGAATATTTTCAAACTGCTTCGGCTATAGCAAAAGGACTTGAAGAAAAGAAGTTGAAGAGAATATCTTCAAAACTTAAGTCGCTTTACCAGAGAGGATTTCTTTATAGGAAAACAATTGATGATCAAGAAGCTTACAGATGTAGAAGTTTCTACGATATAATCCGACAGCATCTCGAAGAGCAAAGATATGACGTATTAGGATTCGAGAACCTTCACATGCTTCGGCAATACTATATTTCTACAAGAATCGGAAAAACTGAAAGAACCATAAAAAGTGGGCAGTTAAAGTATTCCTCTAAGGTCATACCAGTGAGAAAGGCGATTCCTGTAACTCAGTATGTACTGTCAACACAACAAGCCATCGGAATTCTGAAAGAGACGAGATTCTTTGCTCTTGCAAAATGTGGCTGTCGTGTGGCTTTCAGAAACTGCAACAATCCTTTAGACACATGTCTTCTCTTAGATGAAGAAGCTGAGTATTTGATGTCTCGGGGATACGCGAAGAAAATATCGCTAGAAGAGGCGAAAAATGTTCTTGAAACTGCAGATAGAGCCGGTTTGGTCCATCTTACGTTGTATCTGCCTGGTCAGAAAATCTATGCCATATGCAGCTGTTGTCCCTGTTGTTGCCATGATTTGCAGGCACTTTTAAAGTATGGTAAAACTTTCTTCGTTGCGAAGTCCGACTACATCGCAATTTGTGATACGGACCTTTGTAATGGATGTGGTGCATGCATCAAAAGATGCATATTCGGCGCGAGAAAAATGCAAAATGAAGAATCCGTAGTGAAGGAAGATAGTTGTTATGGTTGCGGATTATGCGTCACAACATGCCCTACAAAAGCCTCCAAACTTATCCTTAGAAGAGCAACAAGGAGATGAAAATAATGTTAGACGGGCTGGATGAAAAAACAAGATTGTTGAAGCGCACAGGCGAACTGCTCAACTCAATCATAAATGGTTTGGATAAAGTTGACCTAGAAACTAGAGAGAAAATTATGGAATTATGCGGTGAAGCTTGCGCTCGCTCAGACGGAGACCTCGAAATTGCTAAAAGAATCGCTGAGGAGTCTGCAGACGAGGAAGAAATTCTCGCTAGAGTAAACAGGGAAATTCCTTGGTGTGGCACTTGGACCCGAAAAGATAACACAATTCAAACTGTTTGCACCAAATGTGGTTGCCCCCTTGTAAGAAATAAAGTGGTGAATCTTACGGGAACATTCTGCCACTGCTCCAGAGGCTGGGTGAAAAAGATTTTCGAAACAGCGTTAAAGAAACCCGTAAACGTTGAGCTAGAGAAATCAATTGGTCGTGGAGACAAGATATGCGAATTTGTTGTTTACATATAACTAAAATGAAGTGGCGCGAGATAAGACTCGTTAAAAATACAGCACAAAAGACAATTGGTAGATGGACATGAAGCTTTCGAAAATTGGTATTATTGGCGTTCCCTACAACGTAAGCTCATTTGGATCCGGGACAGACAAAAGTCCTGAGGCTCTGCGCAAAACAGGAATAGTGGACGCGTTAAAGAAAATCAGTGTTAAGGTCGACGATTTAGGTGATTTGGAAACTGAACTGCCTTTTACGAATATCAACAACCCTAAACTTAGGAACCCTGAACAAGTTGTGGTTTTATGCAGAACTTTGGCGACAAGAATCCAGAGTGCAGTAGAAGACGGATATTTTCCGTTTGTAATTGGTGGAGATGATAGCGTCTTGATGGGAATAATTGAAGGTTCTAAGAGGGCGTTAGGCGATAGAATTGGACTGATCTACATGGATGCGCATGGCGACTTTAACGTGCCTGAAACGACACCTTCAGGAACAATTGGTGGAATGGATGTCGCAATCACCGCAGGCAGAGGGGCAAGAGAGCTTGTAGAGATGTTTGATTATTTTCCAATACTTCACGAGGAGAACATCGTCTTATGCGGTGTACGCGATCTCGACGAAATGGAGAAAATGGCGTTGACGGAATCGAAGGTTAGGGTCTATACTAGGAAAGCATTGAAAACGCTTGGTGTCGAGCAGACTGTTAAGAACATGCTTCGAGACCTGCAACATGTCTGTGATAAGGTATTTTTACATGTGGACATAGATGTACTCGATGCTTCTGTGATTTCAGCCCAAGCCCTTACCGTGCCTGATGGTCTGTCATCAAAGGAATTTCAAAAAACCCTTCAAATGTTAATGGAGAGCGATAGATTGTGCGGTATTTCTTTAATGATGTTTGACGCCGCAAAAGATCATGATGGGAAAGAGGCGAGAAAACTTGTCAAACTTGTTACACATGCTTTACGAGGCTAGGTCTGATTTCTTGATTGATTAGGTGCAACACAAATGGGTTCAAGCGAATCCGCGGAAGAGGAGCAATACAGTGTCACGTTAACCCCAGAAGAAATAGAGGTCTTGAGATATATCTTTGAGACCATTTTGGAGACTGTAAAGGCTCCAACTCTAAATGAAATGCAATCTGCTCTCAAAAAGCCCGAGGACCACATCGTTCAGACTTTGAAAGAACTTGAGAACAAGGATCTTCTTCTAAGAAAAAGAGGAACCCAAGAAATCGTAAGCATCTATCCTTTATCTCTTATACCTACAAGGCATCAAATAAGCTTAGAAGACGGGAAAAAACTGTTCGCGATGTGTGCTGTTGATGCACTCGGAGTGCCTATCATGTTCAGCAAAGACATCAAAATTTTATCTCAATGTAAGAAGTGCAAACAAAAATTGACGATCGAAATCATAAACGATGAGATCGTAAGAATGTCACATTTTGATACTGTGATTTGGAGCCCTAAAAGAAAGCCCAAACGTCAAAAAGCGCATGATGCAGAAGACTGCTGTCCCTTAACAAACTTCTTCTGCTGCAAGGAACATCTCGAAAAGTGGACTCAAGATTATCCTGATTTGGCCGGTAGGATCAGTGAAATCAAGCAAGAATTTCCAAGGATCAAGCAACGCTACGAATTTTATGGAAAAAGGCTTGGGTTTCGGTGATTGACCAATTGTAAGATCAGGGCGAATGAACCTCAATGGTTAAAGAAATAAGAATAGACAAAAAAGCGGTCTTTCTCTGCGAAGAATGTGGCTTAGGTTACGCAGGTAAAGAAACCGCTCAAAGATGTGAAAAATGGTGTAATGAAACCAAGTCTTGTTCACTCGAGATTACCCGAAAAGCAATATATTTTCCATATTTCCTTTATCAAAAGAGAACTCACAAATGGACAGGAAATTTTGTGCAAGAAGGTGATCGTGCAGATGAATGAATTCATGCCTCGTAAAAGTATATTCTCTGAAACTGAAGCAGAGTTTTTTAGGAAACAGCGAGTAGCTCGAATGGCAACTATTGACCCAAATGACGGTTTTCCTCATGTAGTGCCCATCTGCTTTGCTTTCAATGATGTTTCTTTCTACACAACACTCTCTAAGAATAGTAAGAGGCTCAGAAACATAGAAAATGGTAGTAAAGTATCGCTCCTTATCGACGAATATGTAGAGCGAGCAGGAGAATGGCTTACTCTAAGGGGTCTTCTGGTTAAATGTGGAGTTAATTTGCTAAATTATTATGAAAACAGGGGTTTGTTTATGAATGGGTGGTGTATACTCATCAGAAAATATTCGCAGTATAAACAATGGGCTAGTGAAGACTCAAGTCCAAAAGACCCAGACAAAAGGTTAATAATGCAAATGCTACCTCTAAAGAAAACCTCTTGGGGGTTTACTTCTTAGGACGAGTACGCCATTCATGGTCTCAGTGGTTCTGAACACGAAATGTTTGGGTCGATAATGGAGCTGCCTGTCCCCTCACTCAAACGGGTTCGGGGTTGCTTTTCCTCAAAGCTTAGCGCGGAAGCGAGAGTTCGAAGCTATCCTGGGCTACCATCTCAAACCCTCAAAATAATCGAAAATCGACCCCTAAAGCGCGCGCGCTATAACCACGACAAACCTCGCCCTCAGTTAAACGACAACCATACTTCAGCATTAGTGACCTCGCAACACGGTCCGCCAAATTCTTCGCCAAAGTGAAAAGCTCTCCAGGATGACGCCCATACAAAGTCTCAACGTGCACAATCCAACTACGACTAGTACGACGAACACGCACACCCTGCTCCAGCCCGAGCAAAGCAGTCCAATTAACCATCTCAACTCTACGAAAGTCAACTGGCAACAAACCCTCAGCAACAACACCATACCTAACTTGACACCGATGCAACCGATACACACCAGAACCAAAAACCACACCCTCACATGACACGAGAAAACTTTTACCTCGCTCAGTCAACTCATAAAAGACAACACGACTGCGAACCTTACGTCTAATTAAACCAGCCTTCTGAAGCTTCTTCAAATAATAACCAACATGCTGCTTACTCCAACCATAAACACGCCCAATCTTAGCAGGATAGTCACCCACCTCAACACGCTTCAAAATCGGAATAACACGAGTCCGAACAATAGCAAAGTCAAACTTGACTTTTGACTTCAAACCCGAAAAAACTTTACTCCCACCCAGAGCATGCTTAGCCAGAAAATCACCTAAGCCCCTTGAGCCTTCTCGAAGCAACCATCAATAAAATCCTGAATCCTCTCAATCACTTTGCCCAGGAAACCTTCGCCGAGCACATACATTATGTCAGTCTGATCACTAGCCTCAATCTCATACGGCACCAAACGATAAGTCAACTGAATCTTAACTCTAATCATCAAGTCACACTCCAAACGCATCAAAAAGAAAAAAAGGGAAGATGGGCGAAACTCCCTAGACTAAAAAGTATGAATCATAGCCTAAGCAACGGTCTCTCCCGGGCTACCAAAACAACTATAACTCGGCTGTCTTTTGTTATGACGTATAGGGGAGTCTGCTTCTCGTGCGTTGTTCAAATTGTGGAAAGTGCTGTGAAAAAACGGAGATGGAGCTTTCAAGCGAGGACATCGAAAGATTAGAGGAAGCGGGTTATCGCCTAGAAGAATTTGCAGTTATAGAGGATGGTGTGACTCGACTCAGAAACGTTGACGGATGCTGCTATTTCTACAGTCTCGCTGATAAGAAATGCCGAATCTATGGAAAAAGACCCCTGGGATGCTATCTTTATCCTGTTGTGTATCTGGCAAATGAGGGTGCCATGGTTGATGAATTATGTCCAATGGGACACACAATTTCAGAACAAGAATTGAGAACGAAAGCAAAAATCCTTGTCAAACTGTTGCAAAAGATGGCTAATGAAAGAAAGTGCAAATAGAACCCTATTTCTGATATGCTTTAGATATGAGCTCTCGGGTGCACGCAGATCTGCGTGTCTGCGGGTTTCATGTAGAAAAGTCAGAAGCTACTGGTGACCTTCATTAAAGGTGGAGTAGTTGGCGTGAAAAGTGACGAGAGCTTGCTTTTAGAATGGCTGGAAAATAATATTTTAGTTGGAAAAAATTTTGCAAGATCATCCGCTTTCTAGGAGAATAAAAATTAGGCGTGGCGATGTAGAGAAAACATTAAAGTTTTATTTGACTATTTCAGCGTTTGCGGCGCTACGGCCTATCC
>CAZHWZ010000057.1:0-9785 GCA_964535965.1 uncultured Candidatus Bathyarchaeia archaeon
CGTCGTGTCCGCATAGAACGTTGATTTTGTCTCTGACTTTTTCCAGCACAGCCAAGATATATTTTAGTTGTCCGCTGCTGTCTTTTACGCCGACTATGTTTGGGATTTGTGCTAAATCTTCAACCATCTGCCATGTAAGTTCCACGCCTGTGCATTGTGGAATGTTGTAGAGGATTATTGGCAAGTCAACTTCGCTTGCAATTGTGTAAAAGTGTTCGTAAATTCCGCGGTCTGTGGGTTTCAAATAGAACGGCGTAACGATTAGGGCTGCCTCAGCGCCAACATCCTTCGCGTATCTTGTCATTTCTAAGGCCTGGTTTGTTCCGCTTGCGCCTGTTCCAGCAACTACGGGAACTCGCCCGTTAACTTCGTCAACCACGATTTTTATGACGCGCTTTTCTTCTTCTGTTGTCAAGTTTACAAACTCGCCCGTTGTACCACACGGAACAACTCCGTGAACGCCTAACTCGATGCAACGATTAACCAAAAATCGTAGTCTTTCTTCGTCAACGGCTTTTCCATCATCTGTGAAAGGTGTAACCAGAGCAGGCAAAATTCCTTCGGGCCTAAACATAGCGCATCTTCACCTTGTCATTTTAACCAAAGCTCTTATATCATTTAAGCTTTGAATGGAGAATAAAACATGCTACTACATTTGGAGGGGGTTCTTTTGGATGACCTTAGAAAAAGATTGAGAGTTAAGGAAGAAAACTTGAAGGAAATTAATGATTTTCTTTTGATAAAAGACAACCCGCTCATAAATGGCTTGCTCAAAATTGTTGAAAAGTACGGTGGCGTTGAAGAGATTAATCGTAAGGCTAAGGAAGCGCGCAAACTCGAAAACCTTATGAAGCGCCTTGAAAAGAGGAAGTCATCTTTTATAAAGGACCTTAAGTGGCTTATTAAACAACGCGAAAAAAGTTCCTTTATCAGCATACCAGACTATCGCAGAAAGATTTTGGGAGAAAAGGCGGATTCCATGAAGTTTAATGAGTCTTTTGCGGTTACGCTGGAAATTAGTGCTTTTAACTTTTTTCCGTGGCTCATAGAAGAGGCAAAACGGGCAATCACAAAGGGAGACCTCATGCCAAGCCGCTATATTCGTGTTCGCTCTATGAAGGAGCAGGTTGAGGATAATGACACTCTCGCCTTTGCGGCTGCAATGCAGATTATAGGGGCTTCTTACGTGCAGACACTCGATACGAAAGGAACAATGCTTGGACCAGACGGCAAACCTATCAATGTTCATTTGGGTGGTCCGGAAACCATTACGGGCTATTTCGGTGGAGTAGGTGCACCAAATGAATATGCACTAAAGTGGGTGGATGAGTTTCTGCATTATTACACTGAGTATGGTTTGCAGCAAGTTTTGAACACGAATCCAGGAACGGTTTTGCTGGGATACTTGCTACACAAACTTGGAATCGACATTGAATTCAAGATTTCGGTGTTTTTGGGCAGCGATAATCCCTATTCAATCTTATGGACTCTTATGACCGCAAAGCTTCTAAGCCGAGACAACGGTTCAACTCCGCTTATTGGCTTTAACTTCTCAAACTCTGTGAACAACGAGACAATCGAATTGTCAGCCTACATAAGAAAAGCCTTTGACTTTGAAGACATTGTCCGCATCGAACACCATATCACAGAAGCCTACAAGAGCATTGTCAGACAACCCTACGACCGATTGAACGAACTAATAGAAATCGCAGGCAGCGTCAAAAACATAAGCGCTAAACATGAAGGCGGAATCCCAGAGATTGAGAAGACGCGTGAGCATCCGTCTGATATCCTAGACTACTTTATTCCCAAAAAAGATATAATCAAGAAGGAATTGATGCCAAAACTTCTAATCAACTATCTCGACAAACATGACGCCTTAAACAGAACAGCCAAAGCCCTAACCGAGCGAGGCTTAACGTTTATTGCAGCCCAGAATTTACATAAAAAATAATTTGCCTCTATGTTTCATGCATTATAAATTCCTAAAATGTCTCTTCAGCACAGAACCATACAAAACTTTAAAATCAAGTAACGAACATCATATTTAATGGTGGTTCAAATGGTGGAGGCTTTCCTTCTTATCCGTGTAGGTTCAAGTGAAGCTTTGAATTTCATGAGGACAGTTAGAGAGGAGATCAGTAGGATTAAAGGCGTCAAAGACATTCATGGCGTCTTCGGCCGCTATGACTTCGTTGTTAGAGTCGAGACAAGGACTCTTGAAGACTTAAGTAATCTCGTTACGGACAAAATAAGGGGCATCAATGGAGTACAGACCACAGAGACGCTGGTAATAGGCTTTTAAAATAAGCGACGAAAAAACAAGATAACTAAACTCAAAGCCAATTATTAATTATATTTTTACTTAATGTTGTTATAATAAGAAAGAAGAAATACCCAATGCAGAAAAAAGGGAAAAAAGTGTTACCAGTACTGCTTAGGTTTCCGTAGGAACAAGAATGCAGTTGAGGCTAGAAACGATATTGTTGTTATGGCTAGGACTGTTATCGCGCTTCTTGTGCCGCTTAATTCTCCTTCATAGCGATTTTTAACGTCTGTTAAATTGTTAAGAAGCTCTGTTAAACTATTATTAAGACTTGTAATGTTTTCCTGCAATTCAATGTTTTCTCTCTCTAATTCTGGAACTCGGCTCCTAAGCCCCTCAAGCTCTGGATTTCTTAAATATGCCATGATAAAAGTTGATTCTCTTCTATAGGTTGTAGATTCTTCTGTTCCTTTTTCCATCCACAACAAAACTAGTTTACCGTATACAACGTTGGAAGCATAATCAGGAATCGTAACATTATAGCAAGTTTCGTTCAATGACTTGCCACCAAAGATGAGGACCGGCGCTTCTTCATCAACATAAATGATGGAGTCGAATTTTTCGTCTTTTAATGTTGAGTTATTGAAGGTATACAGCTCAATTGCCGTGTAGTTAATTATCAACGTAGCGGAAGCTTCAGCGGTAATGTTCATGCTAATTGTTTGATTGGGATAAGCCTCCAAAGGATTTTTAACATGTACTGTGAGAGCACCGAAAGTATATTCATAGACATGGATTTGATTTGACGAATTTGCGTTTGCAGCATATATCTTTGCTGTTGCGAGAAACATAAGTATGGTTAATAATAGGGTTTTTAACATTCTCAATGTTTTCACCATTCAATTTAGAATTATTAGTTGAGTCTGTGGAGGTTATTTAAAACGATTTTTTATTCTTCTTTTACTATTTAGCAACTTTTTAGAAGAGGTTTTTAAATTTTGATGCTTAAGAACGGCTATTTTATTGAGCGAATGAAACGTTGATATATGTATACAAAGTAAATAAGGGCGAAAGCCGTTAGAACTATTTCGAATATTAGGATTGTTGGGTTGCTTTCCACCGCTATGAAGTATCCGTGCTGGAGTATGTCCGTGAACACTAGAATCTGGAGGAATATGGCGCCGCCTAGGCAGCTTAAGCCTAAGCTGTGGAAGAGCACTTGGATTCGGCGGTTAGGCGTTGTTTTGGTGTTCATCCTTTATCGTGAATATCAAGAGTCGCTGCTTTAACTTATAGGTTATGAATCCTCGCATACGACAAAACCTAATAATTCACCCTAAATATCAACCATTAATACCTATCCTTTATTGACTGATGATATAGCATTTCTAAATAGCGTATTCCTTACCTTTCCCTGTTAGCACCGTTTGGCTTCTTAGGTCACGCATGAACTTAGCGAACAATTCTGCATTTTCAGTGTGTATAGGGAAAATTTTTGTAGCATTAATTTCTTTGAGTATAGTTTTCAGTTGCAAAGGCATTATGTGCCCAGAAACATGCACATGATACTGTGGCAAGCCATAATGCTTAAGCCAATTGATAAGTCTCTCAAAGTCTATTTCCATCTCCTCGTTGAAGGGTTCAGAAGCGGACAAAATGTAACAGCTACCTGCCTCTGGCTGTATTTCAACAAGTTCCTCCAAATCATAGAGGGACACGGCTAAAACCGCTTTGCACTGTTGCTTCGAAACTTCGAATACGTCAACAATTTTCTCTTGGTATTGTTTCAAGATTTGTTCCTCCCATTTGTCATATCTTTTCTTCGACTTTCGAAAAATCAATATGCTTTCATCGCTTAAGGATGGAAGTCTTAAGCCCCTATCTATACGCAGTGCTTCCATCAGGTAGGCTTGCTTAAGTGAAACAGCCAAACATCGCCCATTCTCCTTAGTTATTCGAAAGAAAGAATTCAATCGGTCAACATCTGTGTAAGCAAAATCAGCAAGCACTATGCCGCTTGCCTGCCCAACAATCTGATTTAACTTATTTTCAACTTCCACTTCGGAAGAAACAGATGCGCCCGTCATGTTTGTGGCTTCTGTAACAACAACCACGGGTTTAGCCTCTTTGGCTTTCTCAACAAAATCCTTTGTCATTTCAGGCTTGGCTCCGTGAACCCTAAAATCTCCAGTGTAAACAATAGCCCCATTAGAAGTATGAATGACAAAACCATAAGCACCAGGAACAGAATGATCAACATGCATAGGCTCAATCACTAAGCCGTCTACGTCTTTTTTCTCTCCAGTTCTGAAAGTGTTAAAAGTGATGCCTTCAATGTCAAACTCTAAATCTGCTCTGCGCATCTCACTCAGCGCTTGCAAAATTATCTTTGTTGTTTCCCCGCAATAAACTGGAATTTCACGGTTTATGAAGGATATGTAGGCTGAGTGATCCATGTGTGCGTGGGAAAGAAAAACCGCATCAATTTCCGGAGATTTCTCATCAATGTAGATGCCTTCAAGTTTTGGCAGGATCCCAAGCTCTTTTAGACTTTCTTTACTCTTTGGCGAAAGAAAAGGCGGAGAATAAAACTGCTTCTTCATGGCGAAGGACATGCCAAAATCAAAGAAAACTTTGGTATCTCTGTCCTGCAGTAAGATTTTGTTTCCGCCTATTTCGTTTACTCCACCATAAAAGGTTACAGTTGTTTCATGCTTAACCATGCCAGATCACTTCAGCTTATCAGCTTTTCTGCAAACGTTTGAAATAACAAACATTATGAGCGGAGAGGTGAAAACGCTAAAAACTCTTGTATACTTTGGATTTCCAGCCTTCTTAACAACGTCGGCATTTCCTCCAGCCTTTAAATATCCATTAATGAATGCCTTAGCAATAAGCTCCGCAGTGAGGTTTCCAAAAAATGGTGAAATATAGTGCCCAGCATAATACAAAAATTCCGCAACATCCCAAACTTTGTCACCGTTTCTTGAGGCTTGCTCAAAATCCAACAAGTAAATTTCACCGTTTTTCCCAATCATAATATTTTCTGGTTTTGTATCGCCTAAAGAAATGTCGAGCGCATGCACTTTAGCGAAGATTTCGCCAACCTTCATCATGAATTTCAAGTCTTTCTCAGCTTCACCAGCAGTCTTCGAATTAGCAATTTTTTTAACCACTCTGTCGAGGCTCTCGCCTTCTAAATGCTCCATGAAAATTAAACGTTCATTATGGTTTACATACAGAATTTTCGGGACAGAAAACCCTTTTGAGAGCAAAAGTTCGTTTATGGCGCATTCCCTCTCAAGTCTCGAACGCCCCAAAACAGCAAAGGTTCGGGTTCCAACGGTCCACAATGTAAGCGGAAACCATTTGAAACTCGACCAGTCTCTAAACTGTTTAACCACAGCCTTGTTTTCCACACCATCTGAAATAGCCTTAATCAAATACACATCGTTCAAAACACCGCCAATTCCCTCGACTTCAACCCTTGCAGCTTTATTAGCAGAAAGCACATCCCTCGCAAAAACTTCAATATCTACTCTGTCCGCTAACGAGACAAGACCGCGAGCAGTGGGAACATACAAATATTTTTGAGGATCTACAAAGTGGCGAACAGCTTCTGAGCTTTCTTCGTCAGCAACCTTCTGTATCTTAAAAAAGATTTCTACATTCTGCGAAAAGATGTTCAAAATTTGAGGAAAAATTCCAAGCAGAGAAGCGAACAAGGCTCTGGGTGCGGTTTTTGAGAGGTTTATGAAGCGAACTTTTCGGCTTCGGGCATTATCAACAAATTTCTTAGATATTCTCATGTAACCGTTTGAAAAACTAATTACATTATCCATTTCCAACTGCTTCAAAGCCTCTGAATACCCGTCAAGAACAGATTTAACTCTTTCCTTTCGGCCAATTTCACGCACAAAATTCAGCAAACTGTGAATCATTGGTGGAAAAAGCCGAGCCCTGCTCAGCATAGCCTCATACATGAAGTACTCAGGTTTAATGTGAATATTATAGGAAAGCTCTGGAAAATCTAAAACAAGGTTTTCCAAAAGTTCGAGGATTAGGCGCTTTTTCAATTTAAGCTCTTGAAGGTGTAGGTAATCTTCATTTATTAGGGTGGTGTATGGAAAAATTAATCCTTCAGCCAGGGCTTCGCCCAAAAGTCCTCTGTCAACATCTCTTTCAAAGACCCATTCGTCAACTGCAAAAACAATTATGTTTCTTTCGCCAAAAACCTTCACGTAATTCATCAGTCTGGGCGGAAAATCATGAATTACAAGCAAAACCTCACCAACCGTTTTGGGATCAGTTAATCCTAAGGCATAGTCACCAAAAATGAATGCAGCCGTAATTTTGCAAGAGCCAGCAACATGCCTACAAAAGCGAAGAATCTGCTCGTTTAACTTTTCGTTTAAGTATTTTGGACGCTGAACCAACGTTTCACCTTAAGGAAATGAGGGACAACTACAAAATAGAATCTACACCTCTGCAAAATATAGTTAATGCTTTTCGGAAATCATGCCATAAATTCTCAAAATTTTCAGGGCTTTTACTGCTTTTTCCGGCAAATTGTATACGGGAATGTTTGAATCGCCCAACACTTTATACACAAGTTCAAAATCTTCTCCGCCAGCAGGCACATCCACAACTGGCTTTTCAGGATATTTTGCCACTATTTTTGGAAATGCTTTAGCGTCTTTTGGCTCGAAGAAACAAGACTTAAGCATGCTTATTACCAAGACACCGTCAACATAATTGTCTGCAAGCACCAATTCCAACACCTTCCGGTATCTTTCAGCCCGGGCATCAGCTATAATATCTATGGGATTAGTTGCATCTACACCCGGATACAAATTTTCAATCTTCTTTTTCGTCTTCTCTGAAAGCTTAGCCAATTTCAAATTGTTCTTTTCAACAGCATCGCCAGCCAATATTGCTGGTCCTCCTACATTGCTTATGATAGCCACATTGTCTCCGCGCATGGGCGGCTGTTTTGAAAGGGCTATTGCCGCATTCATCATCTCTTCTATGTTTTCAACCCTTATTATTCCAGCCTTTTTGAAGGCGGCACCAAAAATTTCGTCTGTTCCTGCCATCGAAGCTGTGTGTGATTTGGCACGGTGCACTGATTCCTGTGTTGTCCCACCTTTCAAAACTAGGACTGGCTTTTCATTTACAATTCTTTTAGCTTCTTCTATGAATCTTCTTCCGTTTTTTATCCCTTCCATGTATAGGCATATAACCTTCGTTTCCTTGTCCTCGCTAAAATATCGCAGCAAGTCAACATCGTCTACGTCTATCTTGTCTCCCACGAAAGCAAATTTGCTTATGCCAACACCATAAAAGCACGCCCAATCAAGTAAGCATGCACCGACTCCACCGCTCTGGGATACAACTGCAATGTTTCCCTTCTTTGGCATAGTATTCCTTTCAAAGGTTGTGTTTAACCCATTAGCTGTGTTTATCACGCCCATAACCGTGTTAGGTCCCAGAATGCGAACGCCATACTCTTCTTTAAGTTTGAGCAGTTGTTGACGCTGCCGGTTTTTGTATCCGCCAGTAAGAATGACGAAGGGTTTGATACCTATTTTAGCGCATTTTTCCCCTTGAACGATTGACTGCCTTGGCGGAAGCATTATAACTGCAAGCTCAGGAAGTTCTGGTAGTTTATTTAAATCGTTATAGCCCCCTTTCCCATTCACATCTAATGCATAGGTTTTCCCACGGAAAAATTTCTTCATGTTGTAGACGACGCTTTTAAAAAGTTGCGGAGAAGCCATGCCTATTTTCTCTCGAATCCTACTTGAGCCTATTAGAACAACCTTTTGCGGCTCAAAGATAGTCTTCACTTCATCCATTGAATTAACCAAACCTGTTAAGGTGGAAGGAAGAAAGATAAGCTGTTCACATTCATAAATTTAACCTCGAAAAGGTTGGAGAAACCTACTCTTGGATAATTTTGATATAGGCAACGGCAGCGCTAAGTGTGAAAATTGTCGAGAAAACTAGGACATTGAGAATCATGTTTAAGGAAAAAGGGGGGTTACCAAGCAGAAAAGAGCGAATAAGGTCTGCCCCGCTGCTCAACGGGTTAACCTCGGCCAAAGTCACTAATACCATTGGAAATCTGCCCTCTTGCCCCAGCTCTTGAATCAAAGAAAGCGGATAGAAGACGCTGCTGCAGAAGAATAATGTGTAGTAAACTAAGCCTCTTGCAGTGATGAATTTTTCAAGGCTTGCTGTGGATACTGCGATGGCGATGCTCAAACCAGAAATGCCTATGGCTAAGAAAAACAGAATGACCAAGATTAACAAAAACTGCCATAGATTTGGGGGACCTAGGAATGCGAAACACGTCAGCAAGAGAGGCGACATGTAAACCATGCCGCGTAGTCCGCCTGAAAGCACACGTCCAATCGCTAACTCCATTCTAGTCATAGGCAAACTCAACATGTATTGATGCACTTCCCTTCGACGCTCCATGTTTACCTCGCGACCAATCATGAAGGCTGAGGCAAACAAGCCCGTAACTGCAAGTCCAGGTGCAAAAAAATCGAAGTAGCTTTTAATCTGCTCAATCACTTCACTGCTTAACATGCGATTGTAAACAATAGCCATTATAAACAGGTCAGCCAAGTTCATGCTGATTAACCCTACAAGCCACCACTTGTATCTGAAGAAATTTCTAAAGTCATGTTCCAAAATGTGCAGAACTGCCTTCATTACTGCCAGCCTCCGCCTTCAATACGTCTATCATAGATTATAACGCCTACAAAAGTGAAGAATGCGAAGAACGCTATTATGCCAAGTAATGGCATTAACGGATTGTCTAAAGTTATTATCGCTTCTATGCCTGTGCCCCAACGGAACAAATCAGCAGCGTAAGTGACTGGATTGAAGCTTGCAACTCCGCCGTAGAGTGGATTGGTCGTTTGCACGACTGCCAAGGGATACATGGCTGTGCTTAAACGCACGATTAAGGCGTCTAAGACACCCATTAAAATGTCGAAGCGGTCGCTGGATTTTATCATCACGGCTATGGTGATGCTCATTCCTGAGACGCCAAATGAGAATAGAAATAGTGCAAATAGCGAGACCAAGAAGCTAAGCGGGTTGACGGAACCGATAACGTATAGTGATACGCCTATTAAAGGTCCAACGTATATGAAGGATCTCAGTCCACCACCGATGGACCGACCCAACACCAGCTGCCTTCTCGAGACTGGTAGGCTGAGCAGATACTCAAACACGCCATGTTCTGCTTCCTCGTAAATGTCAAACCCGATGAATATGGCAGCAGAGTAAAGTGTCATTACGGAAAGCCCAGCCACGTAGTAGCGGAAGTAGTCTTGAACAGCGTCAGTACTAATCATGCGTGAAGCAATAAGACCGAACAAGACTATCTGCGAAACAAACCAGATAGCCCGTATAATAATCAAAAACTTGTACTGAAAGAACAGGCGTATGTCTCTTTCAACCACCAAAAGAAGCTTGTTCGTTTACGGTTCACTCCTCATCT
>CAZHWZ010000058.1:0-9576 GCA_964535965.1 uncultured Candidatus Bathyarchaeia archaeon
TCATCAAAATGGATAAATCTTCGTAGTGAGATATTAACTGTGGGATGATGTGAGGCGACGGCTAAGAGCCAACGGGCTGTGAAAAAGCCACTAACCTGCACTGACCTAAAACTCATCCTTAGCATTGTTAGTTCAAGCTTCTGTTGGAAGCATTAAATTTACCTACAAAATAATAATAGTATGTATATCTAGGGAAAAGGTGTGCCTATGCTCAGAGATTTTAACCTTTTGGCCACCACCTCGCGTGGAAACGAGAATGACGCTTGTTCAGAGTTATGGTATTTGCTTGGAGAAATAGGCGATTCGGCGTCGACTGTTGACAAAACTGGTGTTGCTGGCTTGATTGCTGCCAAGACGGCTTTTAATTCCTTCGATGTTATAGAGAAGCTTCGCGAAATTTTACGTGTGCGCGCCTACGAGTTTCGTTACACACTTAGAATAATTCCAGTTGAGAAGGTTGTCCGCACAGACTTAGGCGAAATTCAGCGTGCAGCCACCGAGCTTGCTTTAAAGATAAGGGAAAACGAGACTTTTCGCGTTACCGTTGAGAAGCGCTTTACAGAAACTCCATCAAGGGACATCATCGAGGCAGCTGCGGCAAACATTGAAAGGGAAGTTGACTTAAACAAGCCTGACAAGATTCTGCTAATTGAGGTTATTGGCGGATTAACTGGAGTATCCGTAATAAAACCGGAAGACATCTTATCCGTTATGAAGGAAAAAGTGCTATAAGCTAACGCTGGGTCGCTAGCAGCGCCATTCGTTCAATGACAAGGTCGGTTAAGGCTTTCTCCAAATCATCTTTTCTCATGATAGTTTTGAGTTCGACATCTGAGATTCCGAACGTCCTTTGGATTATTTTTGTCTTTTTCTCCGACAGCTCAAGAACCATGTCGTCACGCTCGGTTTTCAAATATTTTGAAACCATTGATAAAGTCGATTCTATGGTTTCAGGGTTTTCTCCGATAATAAGCGCCGCAATCTCCGATGAGTCGTGCTTGATTCCGACAAGTTCCATAGCCCTTCGAATTTGGCGTTGCGCAGAAGCGTAAAGCATTGTTTCCATCGCTAGGCTTTTTGAAATGTTTTCCTTGTTTTTGAAGGCTGTTAATGCGTTCAGAGCCGCGAAGTATAGGTGTTGCCATGTGGCCACAAGTTTTGCGTCAAAAAATTGAATTTCTACATTTGACGGTTTTTCTTTATGGATTATTTTAAAGAATTCTTCAGTATCCTTGATTTCGACACTGCTAAAGCCGGTTATTGCGACATGCTTACCAAATTCTTCGATATATTTCAGCATTTTCCTTCCTCAAGAATCTCCTTCGAAAATCTTCTAACGATTTCTTCTGGTATCCCAGCCTTTACAAGCTTTGCAGTTTCCTCTTCCACGGATTTTCCCTTCTCCCTACATTTCTTAGTGATTCTTTGTAGAGTTTCTTTTATTTCCCATGGAAAAACTACCCAGCTTCTTGTTTCCTTTTCATAATAGTCTGGTTTGACGATGCTCCAAGGCTTGTAATAAACTGTGGCTATTTTCACTTGTGTGGCGCCTTTTTCAATTATGTGCTCCTTAATCAGCTTCAAGCTTTTACCTGTATCTGCAACTTCGTCTACAACAAGTACTCTTTTACCTTTAACTGTCATGGAAACTGGCTGCGTTAAAACTGGTTCACCCTTTGTTTCTGCGACACCGAGGTAAAATTCGGCTCTAACGTTTGCAAGATTAGGATTACCCAACAGGTCTGATAACACTCTAGCTGGCGGCCATCCTCCTCTGGAAACACCTACGATTACGTCTGGTTTAAACCCGTTCTTCCTAATTTTTTCAGCCAAATTCAAAAGCATATTATATATTTGGTTCCATGTTGGGGCTTCAAATTCGAGTTCTGGCGGCACTTTCGTCCTCCTTTTTTGAACAGAATACAAATCGCAGAAATGTTTATTAAGATTTTAAGTAAGAGAGTTTTAATCCTTTATATATAGCATGTAAACCACAACTAGAAAGTTTTAATTTCGCCGCATAGACTATATGTAACCGCATAATCGGTGAAGGGGAAGTAAATCATTGAAGGAAATTGTCGAGTGTGTGCCAAATTTTAGCACATCTGACCCAAAAGTTGTTGAAGCCATTTTAAAAGAAATAAAGAGGGTCAAAAACACACACATTCTTGACTTCACTCATGACAATTATTACAATCGACTAGTAGTCTCATTTATAGGGAATAAAGTCGCAGTTTTGGAGGCTGCATTAAACTCGGCTGCATGCTCAATTAAACTAATAGATATGAACAAGCATAAGGGTCAGCATCCGCGTTTAGGTGCTGTTGATGTTGTCCCGTTTATACCAATTAAAAATGTTACATTGGGGGATTGCATCGAGCTTGCAAGAAAATTTGGAGAAGCCCTAGCGGAAAAGTGTGGCGTGCCTGTTTATCTTTATGGTGAGGCGGCTACGAGGCCTGAGCGGATGGATTTGGACTGGGTACGTGAGGGTGAGTATGAGACGCTGGCTGAGATGATTGTTAAGCCTGAGCGTAGACCCGATTTCGGTCCATCTAAGCCTCATCCAACAGCGGGTGCGACAATAGCTGGTGCACGGAAGGTTATGGTCGGCTTTAACGTTAATCTTGGGACTTCTGATTTGGAGGTTGCAAAGAAGGTTGCGAAGGCCTTGCATGCGAAGAAGGATGGCTTTTCAAATGTTAAGGCTATGGCTGCATTTATCCCGGAGAAGAACATTACGCAGGTGGGTATGAGTATTAGTGATTTTGAGGGGACTCCGCTTTACCGTGTTTTTGAAACGTTGAAGGTGGAGTGTGCTCGTTACAATGTGCCGATAGTGGGTTCTGAATTCTGTGGTATGGCTCCTCTGAAGGCTCTTGTTGACGTAGCCTCCTACTACCTTAAAATTGACAACTTAACTGAAGACCGCGTTTTGGAGATGGCGGTACAAAAGGCGATAGAAAAAGGCGGTATATTTGAGTAGAGCTGTTAAAGGTAGATTAAGAGAAAGTGTAGATTTGCTCATTGTGAACGCTGATGAGCTTATAACGCTTGCTGGTGGTGGTCAGAAGCCTCGCACGGGCAAGCAGATGCGAGAACTTGGGATAATACACAACGGTTGTTTAGCGATAAGGGATGGAAGAATAGCCGCTGTTGGAAAAACTCCTGACGTCACAAAAAATTTCAAGGCTGAAAACATTATCAGCGCAAAGGGAAAAGTTGTTTTGCCAGGTTTTGTCGACCCGCATACTCATCTTGTTTTTGCTGGCTCGCGAGAAGACGAGTTTCAAATGCGGGTTGAGGGGGCCTCTTACATGGAGATTCTTGGTGCTGGCGGCGGGATTTTAAAGACTGTGAGGGAGACACGAAAGGCTAGTGTTGAAAAACTTGTAGATGCCAGCCTTAAAACGCTCGATGTCATGTTGGAACATGGGACAACTACCGCTGAAGCTAAAAGCGGTTATGGCTTAACCACCAAGGATGAGTTGAAGATTTTAGAAGTTATTAGGCGTGTAGATCAACTGCACTGTGTGGATGTTGTTTCAACTTTTATGGGTGCACACGCAATTCCGCCCGAATATAAGGGCAACACTCAAGGGTATGTTAGTCTAGTGGTTGAGGATATGATTCCTAAAGTGGCTGAGAAGGGACTTGCAGAGTTTTGTGATGTTTTTTGTGAAAGGGGCGTTTTTAGTTTGGAGCAGACCAGACGCGTTTTGGTTTCTGGCAAGAATCATGGCTTACGGCCTGAGGTTCATGCTGATGAGATGAGTATGATGGGCGGCGCAGAACTTGCAGCTGACGTTGGGGCTGTTTCCGCTGGACATCTTCTTTTTTCTTCCGAAGAAGGCATCAAAGCCATGGCTGGTAAAGGTGTGATTGCGGTTCTGCTTCCTGCAGCTGCCTTCGGTTTGATGATGGGGCGGTATGCTGATGCGAGGTTGATGATTGATTTGGGGGTTCCAACAGCTTTGGGTACCGATTTTAATCCCGGCTGCTGGGTGGAGAGTCAACAGTTAGTTATCGCGTTTGCTTGTCATTTTATGAGGTTAACGCCAGCCGAGGCGATAACCGCGGTCACAATCAATGCTGCACATGCCATAGGTCGGGCAAGCGAGGTTGGCAGTTTGGAAGTTGGCAAGGAGGCTGATGTTACTGTTTTGGATGTTTCTAATCACAAGTTTCTTGGTTATCGTTTTGGTGTGAATCTTGTGGACAAAGTTGTTAAGAATGGAAGACTTGTTGTTGACAAGGAAAAGCATGGTGAACTTATGCTTCCACACGAAATAGAATGAAGATTTTCAGTTTCTTTGATGAAAGTGCGTTATGTTTTGGCAAAGAATTAAAGTGCGTGTATGTTTATTTTGACTTTGTGGTGAACCAACATTGGCTAAGTTCAAGGTTAAAAAACCTGTTAAATGTTTGACTGACTCTGAACTGCATTGTAGGAACTGGCAGATTGAAGGAATCTTGCGTATGCTTTTTAACGTTGTTGACCCGGAAGTGGCTAAGGACCCTGAAAGGCTTATTGTTTATGGTGGCACTGGCAGGGCTGCGCGGAACTGGGAATGCTTTGAGAAGATTGTCGAGACTTTGACTGAGCTTGAGTCCGATGAAACTATGCTTATTCAAAGCGGCAAGCCTATTGCTGTTTTCAAAACTCATGAGTGGGCTCCGAGAGCCTTAATCGTTAACGCTATGCTTGTTCCCAAATGGGCTACTTGGGACTACTTCTATGAGCTAGAGCAGAAAGGTTTAATCATGTTTGGGCAGATGACGGCTGGTTCATGGGCTTACATCGGAACGCAAGGCATTTTGCAGGGCACTTACGAGACGTTGGCTGCTATTGCAAGGGAACATTTTGGCGGAAGTTTGCGTGAAAAGCTTGTTTTGAGTGCTGGTTTAGGCGAGATGGGCGGTGCTCAGCCCTTGGCTGTCTCTATGAATGAGGGCGTGGCTTTAGTTGTGGAAATTGATAAGAGGGCGATTGAGCGTAGGCTTAAATATGGTTATTTGGAGATGTGGACTGATGATTTGGATGAAGCTGTAAACTTGGCTTTGGAGGCCAAACGTGAAGGCAGGCCAAAAAGCATTGGCTTGTTGGGTAACGCTGCAGAGGTGCATCCTGAACTGTTACGGCGAGGCGTAATTCCAGACGCTTTGACTGATCAGACTTCTGCTCATGATCCCTTGAATGGCTATTATCCTGCTGGCTTGTCTAAGGAGGAGGCGGACGAGCTTAGAAGGGATGACCCGAAAGAGTATATGCGGTGTGCAGGCGAAAGCATGCGTTTGCAAGTGGAAACCATGGTTAAGATGATGCAGAAAGGCGCTGTAACCTTCGAATACGGCAATAATCTGCGTCAACAAGCCTACAATGCAGGATTTAAGGATGCATTCGCTTATCCAAGTTTTGTGCACCGCTACATCAGGCCAATGTTTTGTGAAGGCCGCGGGCCTTTCCGCTGGACTTCGCTTGTCGGCAGCGAAGAAGACATTTACGCGCTTGACGATGTCATCCTAAAAGAGTTTGCCTACAATAAAGAGTTGTGCCGCTGGATAAGAAAGGCAAAAGAACAAGTCAAGTTTCAAGGCTTGCCCGCACGGGTTTGCTGGCTTGGATTCGGCGAAAGAGCGCGTTTTGGAAAAATAATGAATGACATGGTTGCGGACGGAAGGCTTTCTGGACCAATTTGGATTGGAAGAGACCATTTGGACGGCGGAAGCGTGGCTTCGCCTAACCGCGAGACTGAGGGCATGATGGATGGAAGCGACGCAGTAGCGGACTGGCCCATACTTAATGCTTTGTTGAATGCTGTTGCTGGGGCTACATGGGTTAGTGTGCATCATGGCGGAGGCGTGGGAATAGGCTACAGCATACACGCGGGCATGTGCCTCGTGGCGGACGGAACAAAAGAAGCAGAAAAACGCATAACAACAGTATTAACAACAGACCCAGGAACAGCCATAGTGAGACACGCGGATGCTGGCTATGAGAAGGCACAGAAGATAGCGAAAGAGAAAAACGTTAAAATGCCCATGTTAAAGTAGGTGGGTGTTCTTTGGAACATGTGGCCGCTTGCGGAATTTGCTGCGATGTTTGCGAGCTTCATGAGAAGTTGGGTTGTGTTTGCAGTTCTGGAGTAGAGGACATAGCCAAGAAGAAGGTTGAGACTCGTTGGGGCGGCAAAGGCATTTTATGCTTAGTCTTGGATTGTGCTGTAAAACGCGGCGTCGCCTATTGCATGCGAGACTGCGAAGAATTTCCATGCGAAAAATATTTTGAATGGTGCTTCCCCTACGGAAAAGACTACTTAGAAATGCACATCAGAAGAAACCCAAAACAAAAAGAGAAATAAAAAATTCACTGACTATGAATTTCAACAAATCTTTCTATTGTGCGGTCGTACGTTTTCTCAACTTCTGACGGAAACAGACATCCGGGCAGTTCTCCTCTTTCCCTATGGTAACGTATGCACTCGCAGCATTTTCCACGCTTTTCACAAACAACATAACTACATCCGCAATCCTTCAAGTTTATTTGAATATTTGGGCAATCCTTCCGCTCAACCATTCCCTAAACCTTCCTTTCACAAGAGTAGTGTATTAGAAGTTCAATCTATATTAAGGGGGCTAGACTAACCACAGACCTTTAATCCTCTAGGGCTTTTTCTTTCAATAAATTTTCTAGCTACCGCTGACCTTGAAAATCTTATATCCAGAAGCCTTACGAAGCCTGTTCATAACAGCCAATCCAAGCCCTTCAACGGGTATGCCCTCAGCTATTATAACATCAACCCCTTCAGCATCGAATTCCCTCAAAAGCCTAAACAGATTCCTAGCAATAACCACCACATCGCTTCTGCTCCCAAGAGACTTCACAACGCCAGCCTTGTAATTGGCAGCGGTTTCATCCGTGGCAAGAACACCAACCCTATTGCCTTTCCGCTTGTGGAATTCCGCTAGCTCCTTCACCTTGCCTATAACAGCGCCTAACTCTCCCTCCACAACAATCACACTCGCCTTTGGAGCATAATGCCTATGTTTAACACCTGGAGAACGTGCCCTCTCAACATGCAATTTTTTATCTGCAACCGCAACAGGATGAAGTTCTACCTCCCCAAGTATTTTCTTTAAAACTTCATAAGGCGTTCCTCCAGGACGGAGAATCTGCGGCGGGTCAACAGTCATATCCAAAACGGTGGATTCCACTCCGATGCGTGTAGGTCCAGCATCCAAAACAGCATCTATCCTCCCATCAAGGTCATCCAAAACATGCTTTGCAGTAGTTGGGCTGGGCTTTCCAGCAAGATTCGCGCTTGGAGCAGCGATGGGACAGCCGCTTTCTCTAATCAAAGCCAGAGCGACATTGTGTCCAGGCATCCTAATAGCTATAGTATCTAAACCAGAAACGGTCACGTCTGGCACGATTCCCGAACGCTTAAAAATCAACGTTAAAGGTCCAGGCCAAAAAGTCTTCATCAAACCTTCAGCCTTAGGCGGAACTTTTTTAACTAACTTGTAAACGTCTTTCACGTCTCCAACATGAACTATTGGCGGGTTGTCAAAGGGCCGTTTTTTTGCCTTAAAAAGAGTTACAACCGCCCTTGGGTTTAATGCATCTGCGCCTAAACCATAAACTGTTTCTGTTGGAAAAGCCACCAAACCGCCCTTCCTGATAAAGTCCGCTGCCATCCGAATCTTTTCCATTTCAGGCTCTTGCGAATCAACTTTCAACACTAGGGTTTTCTTCATCGAGGTCCGGATCCTTAAACATCTGATTAGAGTCAAACCTAGGCATTTAAACTTCTTCAAAAATAAACACGGAAGAAAAGCTTGGTTATTACACAACGTAGTAGTCGATGACTTTTTTCATGCTTTTTGGCGCAGACTGCCTCATGGCGAGCTGTTTCAGTATCTTCATCATTTGAGGCTGAAAACGAGCTATATCCGTTAAACTCACCAAGCCCACAAGGCGTTTTCCATCAACCACTGGCAGCTTCTTAATCTTCATCTGGAACATCAATCTAGCGGCTTCTTCCAAATCCGTTTTTGGTTCAACAACAACCAAGGGACTCGACATAACCTCCTTCACCTTGGTTTTGTTTGCATCTTTCGCTTCTCCAACCACCCTCCTTAAGAGGTCTCTCTCGGTTATTATGCCCATGGCTTTTCCTTTCCTAACAGCAATTAAACAGCCTATCTCAAACTTGTTCATGACATCAGCTGCTTCTTTGACCGTTGAATTTTCATCTATGGTTATTACTTCCTTCACCATCACATCCTCAACTTTCAACGATACACCGCTTTCCTCTTCTTTCCCAAGTGGCAATAAAATCACCAATCTCTTTATTTTTCTTAAAACCTTATATATAAACTAGCGTGCAAAGATTTTCACTTACAAACCAAGCAATTTGTGAACCAACATTTTGGCATGTTTGCTGGCAGGAATTTTTGCGCGTTCAAACTTTTCCTTAGGCTTACTGAGTGGCCTAGTGGCGTCAAATCCCATCTTCGTGGTTAGCCCATTCTCCTGATCACCTGAAGGATCAAGAGTTGAGCCTCGCGCATTTTTTATTACAATCAAGTCCTCGTCACCCTGAAAACGTGTGGCTAACGCCCATTCCACCTCCGAAGGATCATAGACATCAATATCTGCATCCACAACGACAGCATGCTTAAGACTGCCATGAGCCCCGAAAGCAGCCAGCAAGGCGTTTTTTCCGTCGCCATCAACTTGCTTTTCGATGGATATTATTGCGTGAAGCCATCCGCTTCCACCCACTGAAAGATTGACAGCACAGACTTTCGGCACTACCCTTGAAACAGCATCCCATATCAGGACTTCATGCGGCAAGCCCATGAGAAGCCTATGCTCAGCTCCAGAGGGCAGAAGCCCTTGATAAACATAGTCTTTACGATGCATGACGCCTACGATTTCTATGACTGGCTGTTTTCTTATAATGTCATATGTTCCAGTTATATCCACAAGGGGGCCTTCATCAACCTCTTTTGTTGCAGAAATTTTTCCTTCCAAAACCAGTTCGGCATCTGCTGGAGCATAAACATTCACATGTTTACACTCAACAAAGTGTAGGCCACCGCCCATCAAAGCATTTGCGACTTCAAATTCATTAACACCGAAAGGAACAGGTGAAGAGGCTGCAAGCATAACCGCTGGATGAACACCAATAGAAATTGACACATCCAAATCTTTACCAGCCTCTTTTGCCATTGTCCACAATCTGAAAAGGTGCCGTGGAACCAAACGAATTGCTAAATGTTTCTTATCTAAAACTTGAAGGCGATGCACCGAAACGTTCTCAATATTTCCATTGGCACTCCGTGCATACACCACCGCCGAAGTTATGTATGGACCAGCGTCCTTCTCAAAATGTGCAAGAACCGGAATCTTAGACAAGTTATCCTCAGCAACCTCTTTCACAGCGCCGTCCTCCACGATTTTTGTTTTTCTTGGCGAACGCCAAGCCTCCGTTAACCTTTTATAAAGCCCATCTTGGTCAACATTAAGTGCTGCACAAATTCTCTTTCGAGTTCCGCAAACGTTAGCAA
>CAZHWZ010000059.1:0-9146 GCA_964535965.1 uncultured Candidatus Bathyarchaeia archaeon
TAAGCTTTTCGAGCACTCGGCGTTTTTGGCTTAATATGAAGCCTTCCAGCTGGTCCGGTTGAAGTTTCCAATGGAATATGAACCATCCAGTTTTTGGGTCGCGTGTTCTTCTCAGGCTTACAAGGGAATGGTCATAAAGTTTATAGAGGATTTTTCGAACAGAATTCAGTCTTACACCTGTTTTGTTTGCTATTTCGTCGTCCGTTATCTCATCTGAGTTTTTAAGAATTCCAATTAATTTAACAGCCTCTTCTTCACCTAACGCTTCTGCAACCCTTGTTAATGTTGTGTCGTCGATTGTTGATAACATGGTTACCCTTTTGCTCAACTGTTGAACACAGTTCTCATCTACGTATATTATATATTAAGGCTTTAATTTAAATCTCTTTATGAAATCTGAGTCGGAAATTAACAATTTCTAACCGTTTCCTTCCCCCTTTTCCGAGGGATTATTCTTATTTTTGCATCAGAGAAACTTTTTGTCAACTCCTTTCCCCCGAAAAAGCGGTCTAGGAAAACAGCAAGGCCTGCACATTCCGAGTGAGGTTGATTCCCGATTGCCACATTGAAATCAGAGACTGCATTCGAGAAAAATTCCTTTGGAACTTTTTGGCTTCCGACAATAACTAGAATGTCTTTTCGAGAATTCTTAATCCTTTGTAAAATGTCGCTTGTTTGGATGTTTTCTCCGTATGCTGTCAAGTGGACAACTATTCCGCCTCTGGCTTTCCAGTCTTTTACAGCTTTTTTCCAAGGAGTCCCCATTTCAAAAAAGAATGGGCCTCCCCAGTTTTTTGTTAGTTTTTCGATTGTCTCCTTAATTTTTCCGTCTTCTATGTCTGATAGTATGAATCCTGTGGCTCCTAATGCCCGTACTGTTAATGCGACGTGTGTTGTAAGCCTTGCGTCTCTTTGTGGTCTGTGGCCCCACCGTAATACAAATATTTCTGGCATTTTTTCCCTTCATTAGGATTTTTGCTTAGATTTTCTCAAATTTTCCATTAAATTCTTCTACACGGTTTTTTACTTTCTCTGCGAACCACGGTGTTGCTTCAAAAATTATGTGCGCAAAGTTGTTCGTATAATTGATTGTTTGTACGTCTGTGCTTTTGAATAGCCATGATATAAATGACATGGCTTCACTTGTTAATGGTATGGTGAATGAGGCTCGAACGTAGTTTTCAAGCTTTTTTAGTATTTCTTGCTTTAGTGCGTCAATGTTGGTTTTGTATAATGCTGATATGAGGATGGGGTTTGGTGCCTTCTCTTTCATGCTTTCGAGTTTTCGTTGAATTTCTGTTTCTGGTAGTAGGTCGATTTTGTTTAGGACTGTTATTATTGGGACGCTGGCTGCTCCTATGCGTTCTATTGTTTCTAGGCAGATTGAAAGTTTCTTCTCAACGAGGACCATCGGCTCGCTTACGTCTACTATCAGAAGTATTAGGTCTGAGTATACGGTCTCTTCAAGAGTTGAATGGAACGCCTCTATCAAAGTTAGTGGTAAACGGTCTATGAAGCCAACCGTGTCCGTTAACAGAAACTTCTTCTTTGAGAATTCCACAAGCCTAGTTGTTGTAGAGAGCGTTGTAAATAAAGAAGCATCTACTGGGACTTCTTCTTCCGTGAGAGCATTAAACAGCGAGCTTTTTCCAGCGTTTGTGTATCCAGCTAAAGAAATTGACGAAAAACCTAGCTCCGCTCTTCGTTCGCGGTGCAAAAGCCGTTTTCCCCGAATCTTCTTTAACTTTCTTCGTATTGAATGTATCTGTCTCTTCACAGCTTCATAGTAGACATCAACTTCGTATGCACCGAGCCCCATAAATCCGGGTTGTTCTCCCTTCTTTGCCAGTCTCACTTTTTCTTTTGCATGTGTCAGCTCGTATCCTAGCCTTGCGAGTTGGATTTGCAGTTTTGCCTCTGTTGTGGTGGCTCTTCTTATGAAGATTTCAAGGATTAGCTGGAAACGGTCGATTGCTTCGACGCCTGTGGCCTTCGCCAAGTTGTAGGCTTGAACGGGTTTTAACGGGTTATCAAAAATTATTCTTTGAGAGCCTGTTTCTTTTACAAGCCGTGCAAGTTCTTCCACTTTTCCAGCGCCTATTTGGTATCGGGAGTCTGGCTCTCTAACCTGTTCTATTCTGCCAACCACCGCGTATCCTGCGGATTCCGCCAGGTTCTTGAGCTCTTCTAGGCTTGATGGCTCAAAGGATTGTCGGCGTTGGACTATGATGGCTTTCGTTCTGTTTGATCCCCCTTCTTGTTTAGCTGAATTAAGTCTCCTAGGGTTAGTTCGCGGCTTGATGGTTTAGGGATATTTATCTGCGGAATTTTTTCCTTCGAGGCTGGAACGAGCAACTTGATTTTCAAGGTATGTTCAAGTTTTGCTGCAAGTATGTTGTTCGGCGTCATTTTTCCGGTTTCGATTTTTTTGAGAACAGATACCTTTTCGTTTATTTTTTTCCCTAGTTCTTTGTGGGAAAGTCCCAGCTTTTCCCTTGCTTGTCTTACTTTCGAGTCGAAGTTTTCTACTAGTTCTTGGGTTGCATCTACCGTTGTTTCTAGTGGTTTTTTGCTTTGGATTTTTACTTGTGGAAGCGTTTTTATGGGTTTTGGCGTTGCGGGTTTAGGTTTTGGCTCTTCCCAGACGATTTTTCCATGCTTTGAGCATTCATTGCATACTGTTAGTTTTGCCCCTTCAATTATGACCTTGTATGGTTTGCCGTAGATTTTGTGTCCGCAGACTTCGCATCGCAATTGTTGGCACTCACCTAAACTGTTTTTATTTATTTGGTTGTGTTTATAGTTGTCGAATTGCAAGTATGCTGGTTAATGGTGCGTAACCTTGGAAGATGACCTTAGGCGGATTAGAAGTGTAGCGGATTACCAGTTTGGAAAAGGGGTAGGCGTCAAGCTTTTTCCGGAAAACGTTGAAATCCTTTGTTCTAAAAGAACTGGCAGGATTCGTTACGTTTACCTGGGTGGTAAGAGGCTTGCGACTCTCCGCCCAACAGATGGCTTATTCTCTCTAAGTGTTGCGGGTGCGAAACGAATTGTTGAGAATGCATGTTCTGCGAAATGTTTTGTCGCTATTCGAAATGATGTTTCAAAGTTTATTGCTGAGGGCGGCGACGTTTTCGCAGTTCACGTCATAAAAGCTGATGGCAGGATTCGCCCAAAAGACGAAGTTATCGTCGTTGATGAGGCTGGCAATGTTTTGGCTGTTGGACGGGCTGTCTTGTCGGGCGAAGAAATGGAAGCCTTCAAGAGTGGTGTTGCTGTTAAGGTTAGACGTGGATGCTTGCAAGAAGGTTAAGTATATGAAGTTTGAAAGTTACTTTTAGGTGAAGGAAGGGGTGATTTTATGCATAGACGCGTTAGCCCTCGTGAAGCAAGGCGCATGATGCAGCGCATGGGCATGAGCATGGGCACAATCGAAGACGTTAAAGAAGTTATTATTAAGACACCTGACAAGGAAGTTATTATCGCAGAACCAGAAGTAGCAATACTCGAAGTTCAAGGACAAAAAATCTTCCAAGTAACAGGCGGAAAAATAGCTGAGAAAGCTGCAGAACGCAAATTAGCAATACCTGAAGAGGATGTTAGGCTTGTGGCGGACCAAACAGGCAAAAGCCTAGAAGAAGCCCGAAAAGCACTGGAAGAATGCCAAGGAGACTTAGCCAAAGCCATCCTTCTTCTTCAGTCATAAAGCGTTTAGTGGGTGCACTTTAGCGTGGTAGAGGTGGGTTTTTGACCTAAGACTGGGACCTTATTTGACAATAAAAATTATCGACGGTTGTTTTTGATTTATCTACACCTATTTTCGTTTGCGGAAGGGTTGGTGAGCTCTTTTGCTCTCGGAGTGTTTATCCCCCCTATAAATAGATTGAACCAAAACTTGAACGTGGTAGGGCTTTTGTGTATATTGTTCATCTTCTTCGTGAGGTTAGGCGTGAGTTGAACGCTTTGAAGGTTACTCAGCGGTATGTTGTTAATGGGTTTGGAGCACGAGTTTCTTTTTGACCAGGAACATGTGGAGGACGTGGCTTGCATGGATGAGGTTGACCGAGCCATAATAGAGGAGCTGCATCATGCTGGATCGTATGTATATTGCCAAGAGACATAGCCCATCTGTTGAAAGAGTATAGGTTTAAGCCTTGGAATGTAAGTCAGCGCATAAGACGCATGAACAAGAAGCTAGACCGCTTAATAGGACAAAAAGCAGCTGAGAAGGTGGGCAAAGGCTGGGCACTACAGGTTTTCTACGAGAAGCTTGGGGTTGTACGAAAAAGGAAATGCGCGCGACAACACTTGTAATTGCTACCGAGAAATGTGTAATGAGTTAGTGCGCGACGTTGATGCGTCAAGAAACGTTTGGTTCAAATAGAGTTAAAAGATGCTTTGGACCGTGAAACTCTGCAATCCACCGACTTAAAAGTCTTAAACCTAGTAGTGAGTTTTTTGGCTCTCCATAACAGAGTAGATTGATTTCTATACCTGGACGCGGAAACTCAAACTCAGCTATTTTTTCAACTCTGGCAAAACATGATTTACCCATAACTTCTCTTCCGTCTGCTAATGTAATCTTCACGTCGTACAGTCGCAAGCCAAGTTGAGTGATTTCCAAAGTATGATATCCTGCCACAAAAACATCTTTGTCAAACCCTGTATCTACCATACAATTCTCGTTTAATGTCACTTGTCTTCCAGTGAGCGGGTTAGCAACAACAACGGTAGTACGTAAAAAGGGGTATGGTTTGCCACTTCTTACGATCGGTTTCCGATTCATCTACAGCCAGCCAGTGATAGCTCGGGAGCCTACTTTATGTAAGAAAATCTGGTCTGCTGGGTAGTCGATCTTTTCGAGTTCTTGTAGTAACTGAATATCTGTATCAGCAAACGCAACAATCCTCCCGTCATATGTGATCGCTACGTATTTGCCCTTATACTCCCTTTCCAACAGTTCCCTTAATTTCTTGCAAATCATGTCTTGAAGTTGCATTTTGTGTTGTTCTATAGAAAGTTTTTTTGTTGCATCCGAAGCCTTTTCTAACTCTTCCAGTCGTTCTTCTAATTTCGCTATTTTTAGCGCTTGTTCTCCTAATAGGGTGGATAGATCTGGAAATAATCTGTAAATTATTTCTTGAATGTGTTCTGGTCCAAGCTCGAGTTCGTATTCTTCTCTTTCAGTCACCCTTATTGCTCGTACGGGTAGTCGAGGAAATCTCATGGTTAGCGGATGGGTCTCTTGGTGGCGACTCACGATGCTTCCTCCATTTGTTTGATCAATTCTTCTATGTTTAAATTAACCCTACTTGCAAATTCTAAAACTTTGCTGATATCGCTATCTCTATACACAATGTGGACGTCGTAACCGCGAGTCGGCATGGTAATGCGGGGTTCAAATCTTATGTCCAACCATTTTTTGCTTGCTGGGTTTCCACCTTTGATAGCAACGCCAAACGTGTAAATTGAAGAATCGATATTCAAAATTTCGTTTGCCCTTTTCAGATAGTTATTTTCTTCAAACACTCTTTCAATAGACTCCATAGGATTTTTCTCCGTCACTACTACGATGTCGGCCAGTAGCTCTAAGTAGTCCGTCTCCTTATCCAAGTCTACGTAGAAATCCTCCTTTGCTGCGACCACCAGTTCTTTGAAAGTATTTAAAGTAGTTTGAATGGAGCTTCCTTCACAGGCAATAAGTTTTCGACTATCATCAATATCTACCGTGCAATCATCTTTCATAGCGATACGCCCACCTATGTAAATGCGCGGACCGCGGGGCAAAGGCGGCAGTGGTGGGATAATATAACCCCTCTTCTTTAACGACTCAGCCACATCAGGGTACGTAAAGGGGAAAAATAGAGTTCGAAGTACAAGTGCAAGTCTGTATCTCTGGGGTCTAATCTCTAATCGAGCCTCACTTCCTATAGACAATCTCTAACACCTCAAATCTGCTACATCAACATTAATTAATAGAACTGAAGTTATTAAGGTAATGGACTGATATACCTTGTCAGCGAGGGTCAGGGAGAGAACTCTTTACGATTATATAGGTAGGGTTTTTGGTAAGTATGGTTGTAGGTATGTCACTCAGGTTGGGGTTGAGGGAAAAGAGCCCGATTTAATAATTGAATTCGACGGTTCAAGGGTTGTTTCTGAAGTAAAGATTGACATGGAGACTAAACGAGAGGAAGCTTTGGTAGACGCTTATGCTAAAGCGCTCATGCTAAAAACGCCACATGCCATGGCTTTGTTGTTCCCTAGTTATGTTCGTGATATACCTCCTACCGAACTTGAAAGGGTGTATCCTAACCTTGAAGTTTCTGCAACCATTCTGACTGAGTGGCTGGCTGACAGAAAAGACTTAACAACACTGGATAGCCTCGCCAGCTTGGTAACAAGTCATTTTCAAGATTGGTTGAGAACTAAGACTCCGAGGGTGAACTATGATTTAGTTGTTGATATTGCTAGGGGGTCTATCAGTGAAATTGCTGCGTATTTAAGGTCGCATCTTGTTGAGAAACCTGTTCTGGACAGTGCTATGGCTGTTATTGGTAGGTTTGACATTTACAAGAGTTTGCTTGAGGATGTTTCTGGAATTACGGAAAATGAAGCGAAATTATACATTGCGGATATAACGGCTTACATCTTGGCAAATCAATTGCTTTTTTATCAGGTTCTATCGGAGAAATTGGGTTATGATAGGCTGCCAGACGTAAATCCCATTCGCCCTCCAGATGATTTGTTAAGTGTGCTCGACAAATTATTTGAGAAAGTTAGATCAGAGTACCCGCGAATATTTGGACTTGACCTCTTTCCATTTCTAATGCAAACACAAGACTTGAGAATAGTTTACTCTACAGCAAAGCTTGTATCTAAATTTAAGGCTCTACGCCCCCAGCACATAAGAGAAGATTTGTTTGGTAGGCTCTACCATGAGACAATTCCGCCTGAAACAAGGAAGAATCTGGGTGCGTTTTATACAAAACCTGAAGCCGCAAAGTTGCTTGCTACATTAGCGGTTGATAAATGGGACGCTAAAGTGCTTGACCCCGCGTGTGGTTCGGGCACATTACTGGTTGAGTCTTATCACAGAAAATCTCAGCTTGCTCCACCGATGAAGAAGGATGAATTACACAAGAAGTTCATAACAGAGGATATTTATGGCGTAGATGTGATGCACTTCGCCGCACACATGACTACAACAAATCTAACATCTCAGAACATTCGAGTCAGGGTCGAACCCAACGTTTACAGCCGTGACGGTGTAGAGACTATGGTCAAACCCCTACAAGTAGAATCAGATCCGCCAACCGTTGAACAAACCCTCGATAAATGGCTTACAACAATGACTGGCATAGGAGTACCAAAAGATTTTGATGTAGTGATAATGAACCCTCCTTTTACGAGGAGAGAAAGAATACCCGATGAAATAAGCAAATTAGAGAAACTAGTGCCTGAAGTCCGAGGTAAAACTGGCTATTGGGCTTACTTTGTTGTTCCTGCTGACAACCTTTTGAAAGAAGGTGGAGTTTTAGCGGTGGTAATTCCAGAAGAGTTTTTCGTAGGGCGCTCTGCCAAAAGCGTCAGAAATTATCTTCACACGCATGGATATACACTGGAATATCTGGTTAGAAGTGCAGCCGAGGTCGCTTTCAGTGAAGCTGCACACTACCGTGACTATTTGATTGTGTTTAGAAAAGGCAAGACTCCAAAACCGCTTATCGTGATTATTCTGAAGAAAAAGCTCTCAGAACTTCGAAATCAATTGGGAAACTTGGCCAATAAAGTTCAAGAGTTTACCTCATCTTCTGATACAATGCTTAGCATTGCTGACTTGGAAGTATTGAAAGTGTTTAACTCTCAAGACCTTGTAGCAAGGCATATTGACAATCTAAAACCGCTTGTAGGCTTCAACACTGTTGAAGCTAATGTGCTCGCTCTTCAGCTCTTAGAGCGAATGCGTGATAAGCCGACCCTTAATGATTTGGAAAAGGAGCACTTAATTAGAATCAGAGTATACAATCCAGGACAGCACAAAACTAAAGGCTTCGAGAAGTTTTGTAGGAAACTATTTGTAGGCAGGTATGGCGCAAGAAGCCCAAGCGTCGCGCTACTATTTGATAAAGTAGTCGAAAATGGCGTGCATTTAAAGCTGAGGAGAGCAAAAATGTCAATTACAATCCCCATTAGTGCGACTGTTCCTTCTTTAAGAACTTACAGCCAGGTCAGACACATTAATGTAACTAACGAAGAGGAGTTCGCAATAGTTAACCCAAATATTTTACCCAATGATGTGCTGAAGTTGACAGATTTGTTGCCACCGACTAATATGTTTGAGGCTACAAAGGATATCAAAAGCGCCTATGGTGACCTTGCTGGTAATTTCCTTTTAGTACGAAAGATTCGACTGTCATCACCTGAGCTTTATTGGTTAACTTTCTACTCAAAGAACAAAATCATAGGGACCACATCAGCACTACTCAATATGCAAGTCGCTGATACCGAAAAGGGAAAGGCGCTCGTGGTTTACTTGAATAGCATTTTGTCTTTCATCCAGTTAATTGCATTTATGGCAGAAACTGAAGGCGCATGGGTCACTTTACATAGCAATCAGGTATGGGCTCACATTCATGTTCCTGACATAAAGAATTTAAGCAATGAAAACATGGGCAAGGCCCTGAAACTCTTCGCTGAAATTGAAAAACTCGATGTCCAATCACTTTATCAAAGAATTAGAACACACGACAAAATTCAGAAATCAATCGATGAATTGGCGCTTGAAATGGTTGGGCTTGACGATTGGAAGAATAAATTAGACGAACTTTATGACGCTGTAGCAAACGAATTGGAAACCATGCAAAAAATACTTAAAGCTTCAAAAAGAACGCGGCAAACCCGGCGAAAGAAATAGACAGATGATATTCTAAGTAATCCGGTTTCAGTAATATTCAGGTTCATCACCTTCTAGATTATCTCTATTCTGCCTTAGCTAACAAAATCGAACAACTCAAAATACTTGTGTAAGGCTGAAACAATAGATAGTGAAGGGAAGCCTTGGAGAGAATTAATTATTGTTTTTCTTTGTAGTAGCTTAGTCCTGCTGTTGCGCCTGTTGTTATGGCGAACCATATGATTGTTGC
>CAZHWZ010000060.1:0-9138 GCA_964535965.1 uncultured Candidatus Bathyarchaeia archaeon
AGGCATCTCAGCCTTAACAATAACCATGTCTTCCTCATTCACCATATCTAGGATTTTGCCACGGCGTTTTTGAACTATTGCGAGGACCGAGCTTACAAACTCATTTGGAACTTTGCACTCAAAGCTTATGATCGGCTCCAAGAGTTTAGGTTCACTCAATAGAAAACTGCACCATATTGGACGCCAAGTCATTGGAAGTATCTGCGCTGGTCCCCTGTGCACCGGATCTTCGTGAACCATTATGTCTTCTAAGTTCACCTTTAACCCGTAGGCTGGTTCCTTTGCCAAAACTGAAGTGTGCACAGCCTCGCGGAAACCAGATTTTACATGGTCTAGTATTTCCTCAACGTACTGTCTTCCCTTTATTCTGTTAACGAGGATGTTTGTGTCTTCTATAGCGATGGCATTGCGTGCATCCTCAGTTACCCAGCCGAACTGTCTTAGAGTCTTTTGTCTCTCGTCGCGGGTTTGCATTTCCGAAATTTTTCCCGCCTTTATCGCTTCGATAACTTCACTTGGTAGCTTTTCTATGGTCACCCATAACCTGTTGTGCTTGTTCGGGCTCTTGCCCATTATCGGTGGTCCTTGATAGTCGTGGCTTATTGTTTCGCGGTAAATCACAACGGGTTTGCTAATTTTTACCTTTAAAGCGGCTTCCTGCATCCTGTAAGCGGTAACTTCTAAGTGCAACTCTCCCATGCCACTTAGGAGAAATTCTCCGCTCTCCTTGTCTATTTTGAAGTGCAGGTTTGGATCTTCAAGAGTCAGTTTACGCATGACTTTATCGAAGAGCGGCAAGTCTTTAACATCTTCAGGCTCAACCGCGACAGTAACCACGGGATCGGACACATACTTTAATCCTTCAAATGGTTGCGTTTCCACTCCTTCTTCCGCTAGAGTTTCGCCAACATGGATTGCTGGTAACCCAGAAAGAGCAGCTATATTTCCCGCGGGAATCTTGTCGACAATAACTCTGTCGGTAGCCATGCTCATGTAAACTTGCTGGATTGCTCCTTTCTGTCGGCTGGTTACGAGGCGAACCATTTTTCCTTTCTCAACGCAACCGCTAAAAACTCGTCCAATGGCAATCACTCCACTGTGGGGGTCAACTTCAATTGTGGTTATGCACATGAGAAGCGGTCCATCAGGGTCAACCTTTGCCATGGCCCCTCCTACAGGACTGCTTGCATCTCCAGGCCAAATTTGACTTTGCCTATATGGTTGGGCGTCCAATGGGTTGGGTAAGTGTTCGCAGAACATGTCCAATATTGGTTCATACAATGGTGCCATTTTGCTTAAGGCGTCAACTCTTCTTGCAACGTCTTCCGGCTCTCCAGTATACGCGTCAACAATATCCTTGAATGTTATACCTTTCTCTTTCATGTGTGGTAGGTTTAATCCCCATTTGTGAAGGGCTGAGCCAAAAGCCACACGTCCATCTTCGACTTTAACTTGCCAGTCCTTTTTATGTTCAGGCGGCGCATACTTTTCTATGAGACTGTTTATTCTAACAATGATTTTTGCGAACTTTTGTTGAACTTCTTCTGGAGTCAATTTTATTTCTTTTATGAGTCTGTCAACCTTGTTTATGTAGAGGATTGGTTTAACCCTTTCACGGAGTGCCTGCATCAAAACCGTTTCTGTCTGTGTCATGGGGCCTTCTACAGCATCCACCACCACCAATGCACCGTCTACGGCGCGTAGGCTCCTTGTCACTGCTCCGCTGAAGTCTATGTGTCCAGGCGTGTCAATCAGGTTTATGAGGTACTCTTTTTCCCTAAGATTGTGGACTAGGCTTATGTTTGAGGCGAAGACTGTCATTTGCCTCTTCTGCTCGAGTTCCCAAGAGTCTAGGAAGAGCTTCTGTCCGGCAGTTTGTTCGCTAATTATACCTGCCGCGGCTAAAAGGCTGTCTGAAAGCGTGGTTTTCCCGTGGTCTACATGGGCTATTATGCTTGTGTTCCTTATCACTTCTGGATTATTCAGAAGTTTAACGATTTCTTCGATTTGCCTGTAGCGTCCCATAGTTAAGCCTTCCATGCTCTAACTAAATATTCCACTATGCGTCTATTATCTGTAGAGTTTTTGGTTTTAACTTGTTGAATCATTTTGGTTTTTGCTCTTGAATATAGGCTACATGGATGTGAAAAATGAAACCTATTAACTTTTTGTTGTTGGGTTCTGGTAAGTCTTCGGGAGATTGATGAATAGTGTTTTGTCATGGTAACTTTTGGGAGATGATTTTTCTATGAAAAGGAAAACCGTTAAATACCTAACCAGATACAAACATAGGTACCTAAAGGTGAAACCCATGCCAACTCTAATAATAGGAATGTACTATAACAATTGCGAAGGAGCCATAATCCTTTCCGATAGTAGGATGATGTTCGGTCCTGACTACTCGACTGAACAGAAAGTATTCGAAATAATGCGTGGCATCTTTTTTTCAACATCTGGATTAGCTGGTGTCAGAGACGACCTCATCAGTATAGTACAAGAGAAGATAGGCGAACGCAATATTAGAGATTTAGAGGGTGTGAGAAGATTATTTGAATCTGAAGTAAAGGACTTGTGGTATTGGTATCAATCTCCTCCAAGTGGGAGAGCAAGTTTCTCTTCTGATGAAGTACTGATAGATGGTATTCTCGGAGGGCTTATTGAAGAGAAACCTAAACTCTATCATGTACACCAAAACGGATATGCTGAGCCAATTCGAGAAGGCTTTAGGTGTGTTGGTGATGGCTATCGTCATGCACACAACATCGTCAAGACACTCTACAAACTTGATATATCTAAGGAACGTGCAATGGAGATTGGAATACATGCAATCATTCAGACATCAAAAGTTGACTCTGTCGTTGACGATAACCCTCAGATAGCAATAATTGAAAGAGGTAACTCCAGACTCCTTAACATGAACGATAATGGTGAATTTAGCATACACATCCCCGAAATTACTGCACTGAAGCAGAAGATAAATGGGATAGAAGAGAAACGTACGACAGTCTTTGAATTGCTATTAGATGGTTCTGAGGAAATTAAAAAGAAATTTTCAGAAGTTATAGACGAGTACATAAAGAGCAAAGAGGCAAAAGTTTCTAATGCTAAGTAGCGTTCTTTGAAAACTTGATTTTTTGTTTTTCCTTTGGCATTAGAACAAGTTTATTTCCATTAACTCTCTCCATGAGTTCCTGCCCTTCTTTCCACCCTAACTCTTCTACCTTTGAAGGTGGCACGACAATAACCCACTTTGCATACTCTTTCCCTTCAGCCTTTCGTGATAACTGCTTTTGTAGCTTCAACTTTAGGCACCTATTATAACAATGTTCGTTTTCCTTTATAAGATTTTAGGTACCGAAAGGTTTATACACAACGTAGGTACCTAATAATAGTAGGTACCTAAAGGTGATGCGATGCCAATAGAAAATCCGAGACAATTACGAGGCTTAGCAATTCTCGCAAGAGGCAATCAGATTAAGCGCATTGACGCTTCCACGTATAGAGTAGCTTCTCAGTCGGGAAACGGAAGTTATCTGGTGCAGAGGCATGGATTGACGTGGAATTGCGAGTGTCCAGACCATGTTTACCGAGGAATGGTTTGTAAACACATTCATGCAGTTAATTTTTCGCTTAACCTTAGGCAGATGGTTACTTCTCAGAATCTAGGAGTTGTTGTTTCAGAGGAAAAGCCTGAGGTTTGTGCTTCTTGCGGTTCTAGTGACTTGGTTAAGGATGGTCTAAGAAAGAACAAGAATGGAGTAATTCAGAGATTTCTATGCAAGTCATGCAGTCATAGGTTCGTTACTAACTATGGTTTTCAGAAGATGAAGAACAATCCGAAAGTCATTACGTTAGTCATGGACTTATACTTCAAAGGTATTTCCTATCGAAAAATTGTTGACCATTTAAAGCAGTTTTATGGGCTTAAGATTAGTCATGTAGCCCTAATCAAGTGGGTTCAGAAATACGTTCAACTCATGAAATCCTATGTTGATTCTTTTACTCCTCAAATTTCTGGGATTTGGCACACGGATGAAATGACTGTTAACTTGAAGGAGAATAAACAGATGGATTGGCTTTGGAACTTGATGGATAATGATACACGCTTTCTGTTGGCGAGCCAGTTATCGCAGAAGAGGGATATAGAAGATGCGAGAGAGGTGTTTGCAGAGGCAAAGGCTTTAGCCAAAACTATGCCTTCTTTCGTGGTAACTGATGGTCTCAGAGCCTACCAAGACGCATTCAACAAAGAGTTCTTCACACTTAGAAATCCAAGAACCATGCATGTTAGATTAGCAGGATTAAGAAAGGAAACTAATAACAATATAATAGAACGTCTGCATGGAACACTCAGAGAAAGAACTAAAGTGATGAGAGGATTGGACAACGAAGACTCAGCCCAAACCATAATGGATGGCAACAGAATCTACTACAACTTCATACGTCCACATATGGCATTGAATGGATTAACTCCAGCAGAAATGGCGGGCATAAACTTGCAACTTGGACAAAACAGATGGGAAGACCTAATAAGAAAAAGCAAAAGAGCCAAAGAATAAATATACACGTTACCAAGATTTGGATAATTCAGAGGGTTGTATAGAACGAATCTAGAGAAAGATGTTTACGAGTTTCTGAAGAAACATTTTCCTAATCATAGAGTAAGGAAAAAACCGAAAGTTGAAGGTTTCTCGGGATTTGTGTGGACACCTGACTTTGTTATGGAAAAGGACGGACATGTAGTTGCTATTATTGAATGTAAACAGATTCACTCTAAAGAACAGTCAACTTTCTATACTCAGATGCGTTTAGCCTTTGCTGAGTTGAGTGACCTACATAGAAAGTATGGTGAGTCCATACCTCTTGTAATCTTGCCTACACGTGATGACAGAGCCGAAAAGTATCAATGCTTATTCGATTCTTTGAATAAAGGAGCGATAGTCCCAAAGGAGGCAATAACTGACTTCATTGAGGAATAGAAAAATATGTTATCTCCCAAAAGTTGCCACCGAAGGAAATTAATAATCCATCTCCCTAAGACTTACCAGAACCTGTTGTTGCAATCAATACAGCTTGAACACCAAGTTTCTATGAGCATCCTCTCTTTCTCTGCAACTTAGATGAAGGAAAAGTTGTCGTAAGAACATTTCAAGCATAGAAGAGTTCCTTAGAAAAGAGAAACAGTGGATCTAGGTTACGCTTGACCTTTTATTGTCTCTACTATTTTTCCGATTCTTACAGTCTCTTGCTCTCTCTTGGTTAGGTTTCGGAGCACAACTGCCCCTTCCTTCAGCTCTCTTTCTCCAACTATTATTGCATAATCCATTCTTCTTCTATCCGCGTCTTCTAAGGCCTTAGTTACTTTTCTTCTCATAACCTCAACTTCAACCGGTATGTCTGCCTCTCTAAGCATCTGCGAAATCTCTAGCGCTTTCCCCATTAACTCCTCTTTAGTGGGAATCACCATAACCCTATTCTCTCCTTCTTTTTTCAGCGGAGTCTTCTGCTTCTGCATTACCAGCATCATTCTATCTATTCCATGGGCAACGCCAACTGCGGGTGTGAGTTCTCCTCCAAACAATTCAATGAGCTTGTTGTATCTTCCGCCACCAGCCAATGCTTTGTCTAATTCTGGTGCATCAACCTCAAAGATAATTCCAGTGTAATACTCAAGGCCTCTTGCAAAACCAGCATCCACAGCCACATCAATTCTGCATCCACTTTCTAAGACAAGCTTCAGAATCTCATAGAAGTTTTCTGCAGCGTCAACAGCCAATCCATAACCTTTAACACATTCCTTTATCTTCCCCACAGTTTCAAAAACCTCACCACCCTTGAGTTCTACCAGTTTTCGAAGGGTTGATACACCCCCCTCTGATGCGCCAGCATCTTCAACCAGCTTAAACGCATCCTCATACCGCATTGTGTCCATCAACTGCATAACCGCGTTTTGAGTTTTCTCCTCCAAGTTTTCCTGGCTCAGTATCCCTCTTATAACTCCAACATGTCCAACTTTGAAAGTATAGTTCTTTAGGCCTGCACACTTCATTAAGCTGTTTGTCAGCATTATTATTTCAGCGTCTGCTTCAGGCTTGTCCGAGCCTATCAATTCGAAGTTTGATTGCCAAAACTCTCTGAAACGGCCTCGCTGCGGCTCATCATACCTGTAAAGGCTTCCTAAACAAAAAAGCTTGAGGGGTCTTGGCTCATTCCTTAAAGTTGTTGCAACAAGTCTTGCCACGGAAGGCGTAAACTCTGGCCGCAAAGCCACACGGCGTCCGCCTAAATCTTTGAAGGCGTACATTCGCAAACGAACCTCTTCGCCGGCCTTTGCAGCTAAAAGCTCGTGTGGTTCCATAACTGGCGTTATTATTTCCTTATATCCATAAATTTCAGCTACCCTCCTAGCTTTTCCCTCAATATACTCCATCATCCTGGCTTGTTCGGGGAGAAAATCCCTCATCCCGCGAACTTTTTTAAAAATTGGCATTCTCGGTTCTCCGTTATTTTAATGTTAATTGCGAAACTGAATAGTAAACAGTTTCTCCTCTGCGATTCATCACAGCCAAAATTAGCTCCTTCTTCAAACTCTGACATTGCCTTAAAGCATTTGTTAAGTCTTCCAGAGAAACTGGTTTTCCCTCTTGAACGCTCAAAATTAGGTATTTGGCGGTATCCTTACTATACTCGCCTCGCTCATAAACTCGAAAGTCAACGCCTAAGCCGAAACCTTCTCGGACAACGTATCCGCGGCTTCTTAAATCGCGGTAAGTCAAATACTTAGCCCAAGCATTCTCGTCCATACTCTCATAACGTTGCAGAAGCCTTTGGAAATCCACTTTTTCGCCTTTTTCACTCTCAACTTCTAAAATTCCCTTATCTAACAGGTAGAGAGCCTCATAGAACGTAAGCAGGAGCTCATCATTTTCGGTTACACCATACCCCCTCGAAGAAAGCTCTTCCAAATTCTGCTTTTTAGAAATTCTAACACCCTTTTCCACAAGTAAACCCTCTACCTTAAGTTCCAAGCGGCCAGATACCTTCTCTTCACTCTTACTCATGCAATCCCTTCAATCGGCATAAGCTACGCTTTCACTTATAGTGATTGGCTTTAAACTTACCAAAATCCCCCTTATATAAAATTCCGCTTTCACAAATGATGGCCGTCACATACTTCATTGGAGTTATGTCAAAAGCCGGGTTCAGAACATCTACGCCTTCCGCTGCAATCCGCTGCGAACCTATATGTGTGACTTCTTCAGGTTTTCTCTCTTCGATAACAACATCTGCCAATGTACGCGTCGAATCGAAAGTGGATTTTGGAGCTGCAACATAAAATGGAATGTTATGTTCCTTGGCTAAAACTGCAATGGTGAATGTTCCAATTTTGTTAATGACAGCGTCTTGAACTATTCTGTCAGCCCCAACCAAAACCTTGCTAATCAGCCGCCTATACATGACATAGCCAACCATGTTATCGGTAATCAAAGTCACTGGTATGCCGTCACGTTTAAGCTCATGGGTTGTTAACCTTGCCCCTTGAAGCTTCGGACGCGTTTCGGTAACAATAACCCTAATACTTTTTCCCTGCTCCCATGCAGTCCTCACAACACCCAAAGCAGTGCCATACTCAACAGTAGCCAGAGCACCAGCATTACAATGAGTTAAAATGACATCTCCATCACGGATAAGCTCAACGCCATACTTACCAATTAAACGGTTTGCTTCTGCATCCTCATCAGCTATTTTCTGCGCCTCTCCAACAACAAATGCAACCAAATCCTCAGCGTTTCCCGAAAAGCCTCTCGCCTTACCGAGAATTCTATCTATCGCCCAAAAGAGATTAATGGCCGTTGGTCGTGTTCCCCTTAAAATTTCCGCTGCCTTTTCCAACTCATTAATTAGTTCCTCTCTGTTTTTGATTTTTGAGTGATAAGCCGTTAAAGCCAAAGCGAAGGCTGCAGCCGCTCCCAAAAGGGGTGCACCCCTTATCTTCATAGTTCTTATCGCTTCAGCCACATCATCGCAGGTTTTCATTTCCAAAAATACCATTTCATGTGGGAGCCTCGTCTGGTCTATTGTTATAACTGTTCCATCGTGCCACTCTATCGTTCGCGTTTGCATGATGCTTAAACCTCAGTAAACCGTTTATGCGGCAAACAGTATAAAATTTTGTTAGGAAAGTGAGACAAGGTTATGAAACTGGAAAGCCTAAAGGCTTTTGTTGAAAACTTCGGACAGAGATATCTTGAAATTTTAGGTATAAACCTCTCAGAAGGAGAAGACAAGGAAATTTTCAAATGGTTTTTGGCGTCCATACTTTTTGGTGCACCTATTACAGAAACCTCCGCCATTAAAACCTACCAGTGCTTCCAGAAATACAATGTCTTAACACCTAAGCGAATTCTCGAAACCGGATGGGATGGGCTAGTCAGAATCCTAGACGAAGGCACCTACACACGCTACGACTTCAAAACAGCAGACAAACTCCTAGAAGTTATGCAAAACCTCATGAAAAAATACGATGGAAGCCTCAACCTTCTCTTCAACAAGGCTTCTAACACGCATGATTTAGAAAGGAGATTAAAGGATTTAGGGAAAGGTATGGGCAACGTGACAGTGAGTATTTTTCTGAGAGAGCTACGTGACATCTGGGAAAAAGCCAATCCGAGCCCCACAAGTCTAGTCGTTCTTGCCGCTAAAAACCTCGGGATAGTAAAAAAGAAGACGGTTGAAGGCACCTTAGAACAGTTAAAAGATTTCTGGTCAAAAAATAAAGTTGCGGGAAAATCCTTCATTAATTTCGAAACTGCCCTGCTCAGACTGGGCAAAGATTTTTGTAGAAAAGAAAAATGTATTGCCTGTCCGGTTAAAAATGAGTGCCTAATTCATGGGGCGCCTTAACATAGGTGATAACCTCTATTGGGCACTCGCCAGAAATCCTCAGCCTCCTTTTCCACTCGTCTCCAACAGATATGAGCGAGAAAATCCCTGAAATTTCAGCCTTCGCTTTTCGAACAAGGTTAATCAACGCGGCTTGTGTTTCTCCTGTTTTAATCATGTCATCCACTATTAAGACGCTGTCCCGCTTTTTGATGACGTCTTTCGGAATGTAAAGCGTCATGGTTACTCCTGAAT
>CAZHWZ010000061.1:0-8643 GCA_964535965.1 uncultured Candidatus Bathyarchaeia archaeon
AAAGGCTTGATAAAAGTTAGAAAAGACTCTCCGATACCAATAATGGCTGACGAAAGTGTGCATTCGCCTGAAGATGCTTTACGCTTGATACAGGCGGAAGCCGTAGACCTCATAAACATCAAACTGATGAAAAGCGGGGGAATACTAAAGGCCGGAAAAATCGCTGCCATCGCTGAGGCTGCTGGGTTACCTTGCATGATTGGATGCATGGGCGAATCAGAGATAGGCATAGCTGCTGGCGCTCATTTAGCCGCTGCAATCAAAAACATACAATACGCAGACCTAGACTCCGACCTTCTACTAAAAGATAAGCTCGTTAAGAAGGGCGGAACAAAAGTCAAAAATTCGATGCGACTATTTCCCAAACAGAATGGATTAGGCATAAGAGAACTAAATGAAAAGCTGTTAGGAAAGCCGAAAAAGATTTACAAGTAAGGATTTAGGAGCGTGCAACCATTGGTTTCTCTTAGAGCTTTGGATATTGTTAGCTCACTTTGCATGAGGTTGCCAAGGGAACTCTAGAAAAGTCGGAAACAACCCTGCAGTTCAAAGGACATCCCATCTATAAGCAGCTTTAGCACGAAAACCGATCTAGCTGAAAGAAAACCTTTCAAAATTCGAATTCCAAAATGTATATTAGAAAACACGAGCCTCATACGAAAATATGACAGATTGGATTAAGAAGTTGTTTGTCGAACGTTCCGACTTATTCTTAAAGATGATGGATGAACGATGGCCAAGGACTGAGGAACTGGTCAACGGAATGATAAAGGTGCTTAATAACTTTGGGATTACTTCAGGCAATTTACTTGACCTATGCTGTGGAAACGGTCGGATTTCAATTTACATGGCTAAGAAAGGATTTAAAGCTGTTGGAGTCGACATCTCAAGAGCCTTCATAGAGAATGCTAAAAGAAAGGCCGAAAAGCATAGAGTTTCCAGCTCAGTAACTTTTCTAGATGGCGATGTCAGAAGGCTCAAAGAAATCATTAGGGATGTTTCAGAGCCTTTCGGTGTGGTTGTTAATGCTTGGACATCCATTGGATACACCTCGCAAGATGACGATTTGAACATTTTTCAGCAAGCCAGAGAACTTTCAAGGGAAGGCGCGGTTTTATTCATTGCTGAGACCACCCATAGCGAATTCATTTCTCTAAAGTTCACTCCTACCGCTTACACAGAGGTAGATAACATTGTCATGTTAGAGAACAGAAAGTATGATCCAAAAACATCACAATTAAGCACAACTTGGACCTTTTATCAGAAACATGGAGACAACCTAAGGTTTATTGATAGGGTAGAGTTTGAACTTCATATTTATAGCCCCACCGAGATTTCCTCTCTTCTTAAAAAGGCGGGTTGGGAGACTGCAGCATTTTATGGGAACCTTTCGACTTTACAGCCAATGAGCCCTTTAACGAGTCTAAACATTGTGGCTAGGGCGGGTTAAATTAAAACTCGGAATTGGTGGGGCTGCCCGGATTTGGACCGGGGTCTAGAGAGCCCAAGTCTCCAAGCCTAGACCAAGCTAGCCGACAGCCCCTTACATTCATCTTTTCATTAAAGCGTAAAAATAAAGTGTTCCCTAACCTTTAAACCCTTATCTCAATAATATTTTACTACCCGAGGGGAGGCTAGGACTGACTTGTCTGTTTCGCAGCGTGTGCGTGGAGTTAAAATCCTCAAGGCTGTTTCGTCACCTCTTAGGCTGCAGATTTTAAACTTACTTTTTGATAGGGGTCCTCTTTCGTACACTGAGCTGATGAGTTCGATGAAAATGAATCCGAGTAGGGATGCTGGAAGGTTTGCCTATCACCTGAAGTTCCTGCTTAAGGCGGATTTGATTGAGGCAGATGTCGAAGCAAAAAAGTACTGCTTAACTGAGCTTGGTAAAATGGTTATTGATATTGCGGATAAAATTGAAAAGAAAGCCTTTAAACCAAGAGGGATGCTTGTTCGCACTTCTCGATTTACATTAGAGGAATTTGATGCAAACAAGATTGCAAGTTCTCTTATAAGAGAGGCAAAAATGCCTGCCGAGTTAGCTCAAAAAGTAGCTAAGGAAGCGGAAAAACGGTTACTTAAATCAAAAACAAAATATTTGACAGCCCCCCTTGTTAGGGAAGTTGTAAACGCTATTCTAATCGAGAAGGGCTTGGAGGAATACCGCCATAAGCTCACGCGTTTAGGCTTGCCAGTTCATGAAGTAGCCGCTCTATTGGAAATGAAAGCTAAAACTTCTCTTGGCTCTGCCTCGATAAATGAGATGGCTGGAGGAACTGTTCTTAAAGAGTATATCCTTTTAAACATCTTTCCAAGAGATATCGCAGATGCGCATTTATCTGGTTCTCTGCACATTAACGGTTTGAGCAGTTGGATTCTGAAACCAAGCGAAATAATGCATGATTTAAGATTTTTCTTCCAAAACGGCCTAAACTTAGAGAAAATAAACGCTTTTAAGCTTTCTTACTCGCCGCCCCAAAACTTGGAGTCCGCCTTATCCTTATTCTCTAATGTTCTCTTACACGCTGACAAAGAAGCAGACGAAACACAAACATGTGATTACTTTAACGTTTTTCTCGCTCCTTTTGTAAAAGGCTTGGAACCTACGAGGATTAAGGAGGCGTTACGCCTATTCGTTTCCAACATAAATCAGCATGCAGACGCTTCCTTAAGCTTAGAGCTTACCATCCCAGACTTCATAGCAGAGAAGCCAGCCTTTGGACCTTTTGGAAAATCGGTCGGCAATTACAAGGATTTCACTGAAGAAAGCCAACTTTTAGCGTCAATTCTCCTTGAAATATTTGTTGAGGAGAGCATGCGAAAACCAATGCTTAATCCGAAAATTATTTTGAAAATTCGCTCAGAAACATTTGCGGATGATAAGGCAAAAGCAATACTTCTAGAAGCACATCGCTTATCCTCAGAGAAAGGCATTCCATACTTCGCTAACCTCTTAAAAAAAGATCTGACGCACTCTGTTTTCTCTGCTTCTGGATGTAGGCTTAGTGCTGATTTCGATGGAGACTGGGAAATCGATACTTTACGCACAGGCAACCTGGGACATGTAACTGTTAATCTGCCTCGAATAGCATACGAATGTGAAAAAGATAAGACAAAATTTTTCGGACTTCTAAGGGAAAGGCTTGAGATGGCAGCGCGTGCTTTAGAAATCAAGTATAGAGCGCTCAAACAACGCGGTAAAGGTTTACTTCCTTTTCTCATGCAAAGTGTCGACGGCGACCAGTACTTTAGGCTTGAGAACTCTTCAAATCTAATAACCCTAGTTGGGTTAAGAGAGGCTACTGAAGCCTTCTACGGAAAAAGCGTTCATGAGGATGAGGGAGCTTTGAAATTTGCTGACGAAATAATACAGTACATCTCAGATTTTACGCACAGGACTGGTAAGAGGCATAAAAAACGTTTGCTTCTAGCAATGTTGCCCAGCTTTGAAGCCTCTGAAAGATTAGCTCAGTTAGACATCGAAAGATATGGCATCGCAAAGGTTAGATTTTCAGGAACAAGAGAAAAACCATTCTATTCTACAATTGACAAGTTAATCCTTCAAGATGGCAAAATCCCTTCAAGGTCTTTAATGGTTGAACGGGGATTGTTCGGGCTGCACACTGGGGGAAACCTAACATTAATAGAGCTTGGGGAAGTTGAACACAAACCAGATGAGCTCATGTCCGTAACTAAACAAGTCATCGAGAGTTATAAAATAGAATTCTTCAAATACAATCGCAAAGTGACTTATTGTGTCAACTGCAAAGGAAGCTGGTTTGGATTATTGCATAAATGTCCTTCATGTGGAGCAATAGGCTCATTAACGGTCTTCAGCCAGTTTTCATTAGTATGAGACTTAAATGAAGAGAACAACACACTACTTTACTGCACCTAATATTAAGGCTAGAAGCGCCATTCTGACCACTATGCCGTTCCAAACCTGCTGGAAGTAGCGTGCATATGAGGTGTTATCAACTTCAGCTGCTATTTCATCAACTCGTGGAAGTGGATGAAGAATTATTAAGTCTCCTTTTGCTTCCTTTAAGGCTTCCATATCTATTTTGTAGAAACCCTTAACTTTTGCATATTCGGCCGGGTCTGGGAAACGTTCCTTCTGTATCCTTGTAACATACAAAACATCTACAAGCGGAATTATTTTTTCAAGACTTGTTCTTTCTGTTACGGGTATTTTCTCCTTTATTGTTTGGAGAACCTCCCGCCGCATTTTCAGAGACTCTGGTGAAATTAGATGTAATTCTATGTCGTAAAGAGAAAGTGCGTAGGCAAGGGAGTGAACGGTCCTTCCATACCTCAGGTCGCCTATAAGGGCTATTTTTGACCCGTCAATTTTACCCTTCGCCTTCATTATTGTATACAGATCTAAAAGGGCTTGTGTTGGGTGTTCTTCTGCGCCGCTGCCGCCATTTATTATTGGAACTTTTGAGAATTCTGCGGCGAGTCTCGCTGCCCCTTCGAGTGGGTGTCTTAGGGCTATCACGTCTGCGTAATTCTCCACAGTACGCACTGTGTCTGCGAGGTTTTCGCCTTTCTTGACTGAGGCAATTTCTGCTTCTGCAAAACCTATTGTGTAGCCGCCTAATTTGTGCATTGCTGCCTCGAAGCTTAAGCGGGTGCGTGTGCTCGGTTCAAAAAATAATGTAGCAAGGATTTTTCCTCTAAGCAAATCTGAGCCTTTGACGGCTAGAGGTTCCATAGCTTGGGCAATTTTGAAAACGTAATCGATTTCTTCACGAGAAAAATCTTTAATTGATATTATGTCTCTGCCTTCAAACTCCAAGCTTACACCCAAAACAACAACTCTAGGCAACTCCTAAATAACTCTTTATCAACAGCAGAATAACTCAAAACACTAGTGTAGAAAGTTTTAAAATCTTTTATCTCTGTTAGGGTATAAACCTCTTTAATGGGAGAGTTCACATGAGCGAAACTGAGTTGCGTGTTTCTAAAATTAAGGATGGTACTGTTATTGACCACATTACTGGTGGACATGCGCTTGATGTTGTAAAAATTTTGGGAGTAACAGGACGGGAGAAAAAGGTGATTACTATCGCGATTAACGTTCCAAGTAAGCGCTTCAAAATGAAGGATATAGTTAAGGTTGAGGGTCGAGAGTTAAACCCGAAGGAAGTGCATAAAATTGCTTTGTTGGCTCCGCATGCATCCATTAACATTATCCGTGATTATAAGGTTGTGGAGAAGCAGAGGGTTAAACTGCCAAAAGTCATTGAAAACATTATCAAGTGTGCTAATCCAGCCTGTATTAGCAACAGCAACGAGCCTGTGCAAACCAAATTCTATGTTGACAGCGAGGAACCGCTGCTGCTTAAGTGCCATTACTGCGGCTATATCATGGAGAAGAAGGACGTGCTTCAGCAGTTTTAGGGCAACAATTTCGTATTTGATTTTAGCACAAAGCTTATATCGTAAGAAAGCATATTGTGGATATAGATATGTCTAAAAAGAGACATATCGTATACACGTTAAACACAAATACACATGGTGGAAGAGCATGTTAGACATACTCATGCCCACATTATTGGTATGTTTTGCAGTGTATACCACATGGTACTTCACATCAGCAAAACATTACGCCCCAATAACCCCTAACGAAGCAAAAATACTATGGGAAATCCACAAACAAAAACGCAGCTGCAAAGCTAGAAAATGGCGAGAAATAAAACGTAGGGGCAAAATAATAGGTTTCGAATGTGAATGTGGATACAAACACGTACAAAAACGCCCAATAGTAGCTAACACGCCAGCATCCAACATTCAACCATAAACTTCATGCTCAACAAATTACACATCTCATATAAGTCAATGTAAGTTTGACCTCGAAAGTTGTAGAGAAGTTAAAAACCTATTTATGAAACTACCATCTGAAAAGATGTGGGTTACCTAAAGTAGCGTATGTCTTTGCGAGCGAAAAATCACGTTTTTCACCTATTCTGGTTCGTTTACCTATTTCTTAGCCTCTTTTTTGAGGCGTCTTCGAGACGAATAAATTCTGTCCCTAAGATTGATGAAACCGTCAGAGACAGATGTTGGTTTATTCTGAAATAAGGAAAATGCGCCGCCGGTAGGATTTTCGACAGGATTTGCCCCTTATTCTCGAACCTACGACCGACTGGTTAACAGCCAGCCGCTCTACCGAACTGAGCTACGGCGGCAATACTGATACTTTATGTTTTTGAGTTTTGCCGTGATATTTAAGTTTAGTGCACACACGCTTGGATTTTTCTGAACTCTGCTACGCAGAGGAATGATGGTAAGCTGAGGATGATTATGTAGCAGGGAACCCTGACCCTGCGTACGCTGTACTGTACTGAGACGGAATAGGAATGTTTCAGAACAAGTATGCTTGACTACTGTTTCAGTAATGAAACGTGTAGGGACTAGGGCAGTTCAAGGTTCAGAATCATAAGGAAATTTTAGAGTATATCCTTTTAGGGAAAAGGGTATACTTGTACCCAGGGATGCTTTTCCAACTCTTTCAAATCTTCACTCATTGCAATTCTAAAATGTAGTTTGTTAAGAGTATTTTTAAATGAATATTACCGAAAAAGCCAATATTCACTTCCCAAAAGTTTTTTCTTAAATCTTTAGTACAAGTTGAAATGAATAAAAAGTGAGAAGAAAGATCAAGAATTCGTTAGTAAGACTCATACTTTCTGTTTAGACCTCCACGCGTACCAAGCAATCAGTGCTGTAGCCACAAGTCCTGAGAGCCACATTAGTATCGCATATGCAGATGGTTTTGTCACATACTTAGGCAGGTCAGTGAGGCCAAGACCAATCCAGACTATGCTCACGATGATGTTTGTCCAGCGATTTGTAGCATTCTTTAGGGTCAGGGACAGGAAAGCCATCACCAATGGAATCAACATTAAGATTGCGAACACTAGTAAGAATTCAGGTGTAATTTTCATGCCTTCCACCTCTCCTGTCATTATTTGATCTATTACGCCTGGCTCCAGAATCCCCAGTATCCCGGAAGCCAAAGCAGACACTATATAAAAGAGCCACAGCACTGAAATCTTTATCTTCCAATCTTCCAGAATTCTTCACCTCCCTATAATAGCGTTTTAAACATCTGTGATTCCAAAGCATATAAAACTTCGCACCTACTTCAATGCTCTTAAACAGATAATCAAAGAATTGGTTTCAAAAATGAAGAAGCTACAGTCTATTAAAATCAAATGCACAATATTTTGATTTTAACGCACACACAAAAGCGCGCGCTTACTGTGGTGCTCCTTTGTACAGAACAACAGTGTCTCCGTCGCCTTCAGGTGGTTCCACATCTTTGCAGACGAAGATAACAATATTTTAAGAGTAATTTATATGATATTATAGACCTGAGTGAGAAATAGATGAAATTACTTAAACCTCGAATCCAGCCTGTAAAGAAAAATGAGTTGACAACTGAACAGCAGAAGCTCTTAGAGCCATTAGGACAACTAGCTCGCTTGAACGCGTTGAAGACTCTTATCCGATGTCCCAAATTTTTCCAACGTTTTTTGCCTTTTGGAATCTATATCTTACAAGAATCCGCACTACCGTCTCGCGATAGAGAGCTACTGATTCTACGCATTGCCTGGTTATGCCAAGCAGAATACGAGTGGTCACACCATGCGATCAGCGGTAAGCAGGCTGGTTTGACTGATCAAGAGATTCTACGCATTACGAAAGGGCCCAATGCTGAGGGATGGAGCTCGTTCGACGCCACGCTTCTACAGGCCGTGGATGAATTACACAAAGACGCGTTCATAAGTGACTCGACATGGGTAGCCCTCGCTGAGCAGTACACAGAACAACAACTCATGGATCTTGTCTTTACAGTTGGTACTTACAACCTTGTCTCAATGGCTTTAAACAGCTTTGGGGTTCAACTGGATGAAGATGTCACCGGTTTTCCCGAGTGAGATGGGATCATGCGCTTCTATAATCAAGATATTTACAAAACAAAATGGAGTGGATTAGCGCGCTTTCCACAGAAATCTGCAGCAAGCCTCTTTCCATTAACCTGAGCCTTGGTGTGTGCGCATTTAAGGTTAGTTATTTGCGACTTCTATTTGATTCCAGCTTTTTTGCTTTATGCCTAATAATTCCTACAAAAACTCTATAAAGCAATTGTAAGATGCTGGCGTACCATTTTCCAGAAAAAGATAAGTCCACTAGGCTGTCTATCCAGTAGAAATCGTGTTCCAAACATTTAATCAACAATTTTTTGTGTAACTCGGTCATTTCCGTTTCTTTAAACCACTCTTCATCTTTTAACTTGCCCATGGGAACAAAAAACAGAGGCACAATCAGGCTTCTGAAATTCTTAAGGTCATCCATCAACTCTATCGTTTTAAGGATGTCTTCTTCTTTTTCTTCCGGAGCACCAACGATTAATGTGCACGCTGGAATCAGCTTATTATCGTGCATCAAGCCCATGCTGGTGTGTACAACTTCTGGCCAATCTTCTGGCTTAAAAGGATGCGCCTTTGCGGGCATAACTTTTCTAACGAGCTCCGGGGAGCCTGTTTCTATGCCAATTTCTGCGCCCCACCAAGGTTGTTTTTGCAGTATGATTTCAGCGATTTTTGAGAAAAGTTTTGGTTTTGATGC
>CAZHWZ010000062.1:0-8598 GCA_964535965.1 uncultured Candidatus Bathyarchaeia archaeon
TTCGTGACCTGGGGCGTCCACAAAACTGACTGCTCTGATAAAAATTGCCTTTGAATCGCAATTTGGGCAAACAGGTTGTGTAGAATAATTTTTCGGTGTTTCACATTTAGGACATTTATATACTGGCATGTCAGCATAGCCCAGTTTTATCGTTATGCCTCTCTTCAATTCTTCGCTGTGCCTTGACGCCCAAACACCAGTTAACGCCTGCACCAACGTTGTTTTGCCATGATCAACATGTCCAATGGTACCTATGTTTACTTCAGGTTGTCTTGGCAAGAGTTTACTTTTTTCATTGCTCATTTCTTATTTTCCCATAAATATTTGCGGGTTATTGAAGGATTAAATTATCGAGTTAATAAATGTTAAGGGCATGTTTTCTCGAAGTAATTCATATTCTAAGTTTTCTGAAGTACAACAGCCCGTCTTCTCGCATACATATTCAAGCCAAACTTGAAGCAAAGCCGTAACGACTACAGATGCGACTTCACGTAAAACAACCCCTAAAACATAAAAGGTTTTCTCGGAAGCCATCGCCAATTCAGAGTTAAATGTTAAGTCTTTTATCAAGTGCTACTTGTTTTTTGAGCTTCTGTTTCGGTTTCTTCTTTCTTTCCTCTTGTTTTCCTGCTCTCTTTTGGCCCCTTTGGTTTCTCTACAATTTTCATGTTTATCTGTACAATTTCGTCTGTTATTACGTTTCCCCGAACTGTTTTGCGTCTTCTTGCGCCCTCGTATTGAGGGTTAAAGCCCACTCCTCCACTTAACACTACTTTTCGGCGAACGCCACCATGAACGTTCGGCCTGATTGGAAAGCCATCCTTGTCTGAGCCGCCTGTTATTTGCACCTTATGCCCTGGCAAATCTACTATTGAACCATCTATCGATTCACCCATTCTTCTTCCGATTAACGGGGTGGCGCGTTTTTCTTCAAGTTCAACAGTTTTTGAAGTTCCCGTTTCTGGGTCTGATATGATTATTTTGAACCTAGCCACTATAAACTCTCCAGTAATGTTATGAAAGTTGAATGTCTCTCTATTAAGGATTTGTGGGAAACTTTTGGATAACACCCTATTCTACGTGGACTCTGAACAAATCCACATCTTCCCGCATTGCAGGCGTCAACTCAAGGAATTCCCGCACGGCACGTTCGATATCCCTTGACTGCGTTACGTATCTTCCAACAATGAGTATGTCGGCACCTTTTTCTAAGGCTTCTTTTGCTGTCTCAGGCACTATCCCACCAGCTACAGCAATCAAAAATCGTTTATCCCTGAAGGTTTGTCGCAGTTCTTGTATTAGGTCCAATCCTATCGTTCCTCCAGTTTCTTCGTCTATTCCTCTGTGTATGATAGCCACATCTGGAAATTCCTTCAACAATTTTAGTTTTTTAATTGGATCCTCCACGTTTAGCATGTCGACCATAGAGTAGATTCCCAATCTCCTTGCTTCATGGATGAATTTGTCCAGTGTTTCAACTGGTGCCACTCCAGCGGCAACTACGGCGTCTGCTGTCTCTTCATAAGCTATATCAACTTCAACCTTTCCCACATCTAAAGTCTTCAAATCTGCAACAACGAAAACGTCTTTAGCTATTTGTCTTAGGTCATTTATCACTTTTGCTCCGTACCGTTTAATGAGGGGCGTTCCAACCTCCAAGATTATTCTGTCGCTTCCAGGAATCTGCGATATGATTTTCTTTGTTCTCTCGATTTCTGGTACGTCAAGGGAAATCTGCACATAAGGTGGTCTCCACAAGCGTGGGACCCTGAATCCCATTATTGGGTGCTTGGCTCTATCCTTGTCATATAAAACTTTCTCAAGTGAGGGATACTTGTTCAAAGCTCTTTTTAAAGCCAGTTTAGTCGCTCCATAATTGTAATGATACATTTTGCGATAATCACTCGCTTGCGGGTGCACAAAAACGCTACACACAATAACCCAGTCGTCCACCTTATCTTTAGGAATGGCCCCCTCCTCCACAGCGTCCGCAACAGCCTTCGCTACAGCCGCTTGTACCGGACCAAAAATCTTGCCTGTATCCTCCATATTCTTAACCGTAACCTTTGGCACAAGCAACGTGTGCGGCTTAGGTGGCAGATTAGGCCTTATAACCGCTAATAACGGCGTATGTCCTGCAGAAAGGTTTGATAAACCAGCAGCAAAAGCTTCTCCGACAGGTCCATCCTTGTCGCCTATGAGAAGGTCAATATGCGCAACTTCATTTCCTTCTCCTACAAGTGCCTCACCAATCAAGTACATTCTTCCGGCTGCTTCGACAGCCTTCTGTGGTATAATTGTCGGTAAGCTGTCTGAAATTTCCTTGAAATCGACATTAAATTCTCTCAACCACGTGTAGAGGGTGTCTCTATGTATGTTTAGAATTTTAGCCGTTCCAGAAATTGTAGGTTTTGTCGGCCTAGCCCCGAAGAGAGCACGGGATTCTGCTTCTTTTTTGGCAGCCTCCGTCAGCATTCTGACGAATTCTTCTCGTGTTTCAGGTTTTTTAGCAGTGGCATCCGACATTTTAGACCACCATCCTAAGCTATGAGCTGAAACTAGTATATAAAACTGTCGGATATAAAACTCTCATAGAGAAATGAGGGTAGATGTTCTACAGAAAAATGTCGGTTAAAATCATGCCATTTTTGCTCTTCAGTTTTTATTTATCATCGGTAAGTCTATATACTTTGAAAGGTAAAAGGCTTAAATTCTGCTTGCGGAGTTGTCTGAATGTCGTGGAGAGACATAGCTTGTTTATGCGTGGTTATATTAGGCATTGTTCTTTTTTTGTATGGAAGCAATTATTATAATGCAGTAGTCGGCTGGGCTGGGATCTTCCTTATAATTGGTGGCTTTTTAGCGGGAGTACTCTTACAAGCATACGAGATGTTAAGAAAAAAGGAGATTGTTTAGAAGCCGTAAAGTTTTGAGTACTTATCATTAAGATAGTTCAAGTATGGTTTGACGTTCAGTTCTTTTCCCGTGATCTTTTTGATTAAGTCGGCAGGGTCATAGAGGTTCCCGTGGGTGTGAACGTTTTTTACAAGCCACTTTTTTATGTTTTTGAAGTTGCCCTTTGCGAGTTGTTTCCTCCAGCCTGGTAGGTCTTTCTCCATTGCGGCGAGTATTTGTCCACTGTAAATGTTGCCTAACGCGTAGCTTGGGAAATACCCGTATAGGCAGCTTGCCCAGTGTGTGTCCTGCATCACGCCTTCAGAGTCATTTTCAATTTTTATGCCCAAATATTCTTTGTACTTTTGATTCCATACTTCTGGCAGTTCTTTAACTATTATTTTATCTGCGAACAAGTCCCTTTCAATGTTGAATCTAATTATGATATGCAGTCCATATGTGACTTCATCCGCCTCAACCCGAATTTTTGAGGGTTTAACCTGGTTTATAGCGTGGACAAATGGGTCTAATTCTACATCTGCAAGGACGTTGCCAGCTATCTTCTTTAGCTTTGGGATGAAGTAGACCCAGAATTCGCGAGAGCGTCCAATTATGTTTTCTACGAAGCGAGACTGTGATTCATGGAAACCCGAGGAGCATCCCGTGCCAATTGGTTGATACATCCATTCTGGACTTAGGTTCTGCTCGTATATAGCATGTCCAGCTTCATGTAACACTGAAAAGATTGAAGATGTAAAATTATCTTCGTGGTAGTGGGTTGTTATTCGCACATCGTCGTAGTAGCCATTTGTGAATGGGTGTTCGGTTTCGTCGATTCTTCCTCCGGCCTCTTTTGATGTTACATCGTATTCGACGGCTTCGGCTAAGGCTTTGGCAATTTGACGTTGTATATCTATTGGAATTTTATGTTTGAGAATGCTCGTGTCTGGCTTTTTGGGAGCGGTTTCACACTTCTTTATTATTGAAACTAAGCCTTCTCTTAATTCGTCAAAAACTTTGGTAATAGTTTTGGCTGTCATTTTTGGTTCATAAATGTCTATTAGTGCATCGTAAGGTGTTGCTGTCTCTTTTACTTCCATTAAGATTTCAGCGGCTTTCTTTTCTAACTCAACGAGCTTCTCGAGTTCAGGCCTAAACATGGAGAAATCTTTTGCTGCTTTCGCTTTCTTCCAGACGTCCACCGTTATGGCTCGCTGTTTAGCAATCTCAGCGACAAGGTCTTCAGGGAGCCTTGTTTGTTCGTCATAATTTTTCTTTATTAAGTATACGTTTCTCTTTTCAATCTCATCCAGCTTATCATATTGAGGACGTCGCGTAATCTCTTGCAATAGAGTTCCTATCTCCGGATCCGTGCTCATTCTATGTTCGATACGGCTAAGCAGTGATAGTTGTTGGCTTCGCAGTTTGATTGCTTTTGGCGGCATCATAGTCTCCATGTCCCAATGGATAATATATTCAGCAGACTGGAGAACGAGCAGGTTCTTCGCTTTCTCCATCAGTTTTTTATAGCGTGTTTGCATTGTTTCCATCATGCTATCTCCTTAAGCTGTGAAGATTATTCCATATATGCAGCTTGTATATGAGTTTTTAAGCTAAAAATAGTGCTCCGGGCGGGATTCGGACCCGCGTCTTCGGCTCGAAAGGCCGGAATACTTGACCGGGCTATACTCGGTAGAGTCCCTTTCTTGGCTCTTCTACCGGAGCCCTCCTTTTGCCGGAGCATCATGCAAGATGCCTTTTCATTCGAATAAATCTTATCCTTCAAGAGCGACTTTCAAGCACTCTTTAAGTGGTGCGAACATTGTTTCTGCCTTGTTTAACGTTGGTGCGTAATGGGCTGTTTTTGCAGAGTTTGTCATTATTGTTTTTATCCCGAGCTTGTCGGTCCATGTGACCACTGCGCATGTGTCCGCAACTACATGGCATCCACTTTTCTCTATTTTTTCCACGTACTTTTTGGCTTTTTCTTTGATATAATGCGAGGTGCAAACCCAGAACTCCATTCCTTTCTTAACTTTCCTGTTACCTATTAAATCTGCGATTTGTTTGATTTCATTTAAAGAACAGTGAGGGCACCCTATGAAGATGAGGTCAGGCTTTGATTTTGAAGCTGTAGATAGACTTTCTACTGTACACTTTATGTCTTCAGCCTCCATGCTTATTTTCTCAATTTCGCGTGCTTTCACGGCAGCGCTTTCGAGGTGAAACATGTTGACCATACCAGTAGATGCAAGGGCAGCCCCTAGCTGTTTTAAATTGTCCTTTGAAGCGTATTGTAAGCCTTGAATTGTTGGGATTTTGTCTTCCAAAAATTTGCCCAAATATATTCCTAAAGCACCAAATTCTACCTCGTTTTGTAATTGCCTTTCCAGTTTTACCAAAACTTTTGGCTGTCGATTTTCAGCTTTGTGTATTCCATGATTAGGCGTTTTTCCGATTATTGCTGCAGCGAGGGCGCTCGGCCCCCCTTCACGGTTTGTCCACGCTCCAATAACCGAGTTAGTATAGACTACTGCTGAAGACTCAGCCCAGGCCAGATGTGAGCCTCGTTTTGGCGTTTCCAAATAGTATGGCGTGCATGTTAACGACTGTGCGAAACCCATTTTCTTAAAATATTCCAGCACACCTGACTGTTTTTTGCATAAGCCTGATGGTAACTTCTCGCAGAGGTATTCTTGGTCAAGGCTTTGGGGATTTAGCGTCGCTTTGACTTTTACCCTTGCACCAGAGTTTGCCAGTTCTTCTAAGAAATCTGTTGGGGCGTCACCCAGGAGCTTGTATGATACTCCTGAAACGTGTGCTGAGCTTATTGGTATGAGTTTTGTTGCCTTGAAGAGTTCGCCTAGGCGGACAAGTATTTTCATGCAAATTTGGTTTGCCCAACCATATTCGCCTTCGTAGGTGCGCTCTTCCTCTTTTGTCAAATACATGCTTGTTTAGCTTCCTCTTCTTTTCAAAATTTTAACAAAGCCGTCGCATGCGTTAACCTCAACCTCAACCATATCGCCTGTTTTAATTTGTTTGATGTCTATTTGGTCGATCATGGGAATGTTTGCTATTATCGCTCCTACCACCACAACCTGATCGGCTGTCTGGTTAACTATTGCCTTTGGCGCCAAGTTTTTCTTAGCTAAAGAATATATTACGTAGCTGCCTACTGTTGAGCCGTGTCCGTGTGGAAAGCATAAAACTTTGTCCTTTACGCATTTTCCGCATAAATCGTGGTTTCTCTCGATTATTTTGCCGTTGGTTGGGTTAACTCCTCCTAAGAAACTTATGGGTTTTGTGGAAACTAAGGCTTCAGCTTTGCATTGTCCTTCAACGATTGCTCGTCCTTTTAATTCTGTTTCTTGCATTTTAAGCACTCTAGTAGGATATTTTTGCCGTTGAGGGGATTCTGCCCAAAATCTTTGATGATGCGTTGCCGACTTTTTCACGGTTTTCCTCATCTGTGTAAACACGTAATATGTTAATGAAGCCTTTAAGAGTTTCAAAGATTTTTGAGATTTCGCTTAACCGTTGGGGAACCTTTTTGCCTTCTGATGTCTTGTAAAACACCGGAATCTCCATTGATTCCATGAGAACTGAATGGTGGTATGGCACTGACGGAACCGTAGGCACATCAATTATGACCGCTTCTGTTTCCACTTTTGCCTCTTTCGCTATCTCATTCTGCAACTGTTTTCTGTGGGCCTCGCGACCGAAGATGTTTGAAATCATGGGGTCTTTTTCGTAGAAGGTTCTTTCATAGGCGCATTTGAGCATTCTCCGCCTTTCAAGATTCTTTATTATAGCGCTTGATTTCTTGCAGCTTTTTAACGCTGTCCACACCGTGTAATCGTCCATGGCTAAATATTCCTCTGGAGTTTTGAAATCTGTAAATCCAAGTTCTTCGTTGGCTTTTTCCATAGCCATTGCCAGCATTATCTGCGCTGCTCTCCCAACACGGTGAAAGTATATGCTTTTGAAGGATTCTATTCTAGCTATTATAAGAGACTCAAGAGCGGATAGAGCGCCCAAGTCTAACGCTAAATTTTCACCAAACACGTCTAAGGCATGGATTAATCGAAAAATGTCTATGTAACCATATTCTGCGCCAGTGTGATGCGTATCCCGCACGATAAAGTCCAGCTTGTCCACATCAACAGCACTGCATATTATTTGATCCAAGAAAGCCTTTTGGGGTTTGTGAAGTTTTCCTATAGCCAGTTTTCCAACATCTTCCGATTTGTGCCCTATCTTGCCTAACATGTCTCTTAATTCGCTTTTCTCAATTATCCACGATGTAATGTCTTCGTGTGTCTTGTCAAGTTCCTTAATGAGTAAATGCTCAAAAACATGTGAGAATGGACCATGGCCAATATCATGAAGCAATGCTGCGATTTTAACCATTACCGCTTCTTCTTTGCTTATCCGATGAGAAATGTTAGGGTTTTCCACAACTCTGCCGGCCAAGTACATGACTCCGACAGAATGTTCAAAACGTGTATGGTTTGCTCCTGGATAAACATATTCTGCGCCTGCAAGCTGGCGTAGTCTCCGCAATCTCTGAACCGGGTAAGAATCAATTATTTCTTTTTCGTTTTCGGTTATGTAGATGTATCCGTGCACGGGGTCTTTTATTTCCCCCCAATAGTTTGTAGGCATCCGCGATTTCTCCAGTTTTCTAAAACAATTATTTATGCGTCTTAATATTATAATGTCTAACCTAAAAGTCTCACGGAGTTGGGAAGGTGAGAAAGAAGGGCTTTTTCATCTGTGTTGAGGGATTGGACGGTTGTGGAAAGACTACACAAGCAAAGCTACTTGTAAAGAGGTTGAAAAATAGTTATAATGCTGTCTATACGGCTGAGCCTAGCCGTGGCAAAATTGGAACATTTATCAAAAAGAACTGTTTGCATGGCAAAAGGCGTCTTTCAAGCGTTGTCGAGGCTTTACTTTTTGCTGCAGACCGCTTTGAACATATGGAAAATGAAATTCTTCCCGCTTTGAGGGAGGGAAAACTTGTGGTCTCTGACCGCTATGTTTATTCTTCTTTGGCTTATCAAGGAGCAGCTGGACTTGATTTAGGATGGATTGAAAAGATAAACGAGCACTCGATACGCCCTGACCTTGCAGTTTTCATTGATGTAGAACCGGAGATTGTGATTAAGAGGTTGAAGCACAAAAAGTCAGTTATGGAAAACTTGGAGACGCAGCGAAAAGTGCGAGAGGTCTATTTGAAATTTGTTGAAAAGGGGGGGCTTGTCAAAATCGACGGGAATAGGTCTAAAAGGGAGGTTGCTGAGGAGATTTTAACGGTTGTCCTTGGATTTTTGGAAAAAGCATGCTAAGAAGTTTCTAGAATTTTAATTACTTTTTTCGAAAATGTTTCGCTAATTTTGCCGATGAAAAAATCGACAATGTCTTCTGGCGATACGTATCTTGGTCCTCTTTCATGGAAAACTTGAATTTCAATCGAGTTTTTGTTGAATAAGAAGCGGAGCATGTAATAGTCGAATTTTAGGGGGGTTCTCCTTTCATTTTGGGTTTTGTAGTAGCGTATGGCACAGTAGAAATCCATAACTTGGAAAGGTTTTTTCTGTACAACTTTTAGTGCTTTGCTTGTTTCTTCATTGTCTAAATAGTTGAAGTTGTTGGCTTCAGCTATTCCGAACTCGAAAATTGCCGTGCATCTAGGTA
>CAZHWZ010000063.1:0-8428 GCA_964535965.1 uncultured Candidatus Bathyarchaeia archaeon
GGCGTGGGATTGTGGCGCCCGCGCCCACCGTGTCCCATGTTTGGGTAAACCCGCCATCACAAGCTTGTCGCTTCCGTTGAGTCCGTCTGCATGGTTCTCTTCTGCAAAGGGAGAGTTTCGGTGGGATTTTAGCTCTAAAAGGTCATCGCCAAATGTATAGAGTTACGGAGGAAAAGAAAAAGTTTTCCTATTTGACGAGGTTTTCCAGATCTATTTCGAATGCACCTGTCGGATTCTCCAGTTCAAAGTTGTTTAAAACTTCTGGATGAACCTCGCCTAGAATGCCTAATCGTTTGCCATTGAAGTAAACCGCGGCTGTTCTGCCTTCTAAAAAGCTTGGATGCTTGGCTTTCTTGATTTGCCAGTTTTTTAAGCCAAAATTAACAAGCAAGGCTTCCGCGAATGATTTCATTTCGGTGAAGTTGGCTGTTGAATGCGATGAAACAGCAGCAATGTACAGTCTTCTTTCGCACATTGATTCTAGCCTAGTGTTAATTTTTGTAATGTCTGATACCTCGAAAAGCCGCTGCGGAAAACTTTCATGCTTATTTTCAGCTAAATTCTTCATAAGCCCGGGCAGTAGAGACTGCCTCATTATGGAGTACTCTGTTGAAACCGGATTTGCGAGCTTAATGGTTTTTTCCTCTTTCATGCGCATTAGCTGGTAATGAAAACGCTCGTTGGTAAGTGTGAAGTTCATGACTTCAAGAAATCCCAAGCCTGTCATTATTTGCCGAATAGAATTCGCGAGTTTATGCACTAGATGTTGTTCTCCAACAGTTACTGCCGCTGGAATTGTGGGTTTCAGCCTATAATAGCCGTAGCCTATAGCAACTTCCTCAGCCAAATCCACTTCATGCAATACGTCAATTCTATAAGCCGGGATTGAAACCTCAAAAACACCTTCATCCACCCTTCGTGCATCTAACCTACATCTCTGTAGGCACTTTATGGCTTCTGCCTCGGAAAGTTCCAAGCCGAGCAGAGTGTTTGCGTAATCCACCCTTAGCTTCATTTTCTCCGGGTCCAAATCTGGCGAAATTACTGTGCGGTCTGGGTACTTCACATAAACCTTCTCTATTTTTCCGCCCATGTCCGCCAATGCCGTGGCGAGCACTTTTAGGCTTTTTTCAACAGCCTCGTGATTGGTGCCCGTAACATCTAAGAATAGGTTCCTTGTGCTGGTGTCTACCCGTGTTAGTTCTCCGTTTATAATAGGCGGCATTGAAAGAACAGCCTCATCTCTATCAATCAGCAATGGATATTTAGGTGCCCAGTCTACGAGATGCCGGTAGGATGCACCCTTCTCGTGTTTTTCCAAAATTTCTTTTAGAGTCATCTCTTCAGTTTTGCCTAAAGGAACAAACTTTACACTTTTAGGCTCCGCTGCTGTGAAAGTGAAGGGCGGTTTAACAACATCTAAATTGTGGATGCCTATGGAAGCCTTTTTTCTGTCTCTGCCTATGCCCCAGTGAAGGTCTTCCTGTATTTCCATCAATTCAACAACAGAATCTTCATCAAGTTTTATATCGCGGATTATGGCTGCAAGCATGAATGGCCTAACGTCGGCAACAGCCTTATCTATTATAAGTGTGATTTTCGGTTTTTCGGCTTGATATTTTGGCAATCCCACTTCTTGTTCGATAAAGCCCTTTAAAGCCCTCGCAGCCCCCGCGTAGCTGCAAAGGTCGATGCGATTTGGATTGTATTCAACCTTAACGTAGTCTTCGCCTATTTCCTCTAGGTCAAAGCCTATCCAAGGCAACCATTTAGTCATATCCTCAACCTTTATTTTCCTACCTAAAAATTTGGAAAACCTTTCTCTGTAAAGCGTAATCACTGGCATATTGGTGTCCTCCTAATCCACCCTAAATTATTACCGTAAAGTAGTCTAATATCATCCAAACCCAGCTCAATCATGGCTAGACGCTCTAAGCCTCCTCCCCAAGCCAGCACTGGACACTTAATGCCCATGGGAGCCAAAACTTCTGGTCTGAACATGCCCATTCCGCAAAGTTCAATCCAACGCTTAAGTTTTGGGTGATAAACCATGGCTTGGGCTGAAGGTTCCGTGTATGGAAAATAGCATGGCCAGAACTCTATTTTCTTCAATCCAAACTTTGTATAGAAGGTTTTCAGTGTTCCCATCAAGTCTCTGAGGGTTACGTTTTTGTCAACGACTATGCCTTCAATTTGGTGGAACTCTGCAATGTTTTTGTATGTGATTTGCTCATTTCGGTAAACTCTATCCACGGAGAACACTTTTATAGGTGGCTTCTTGTGTTTTAAAAGATATTTTATCGTTTCAGCCGTTGTATGCGTTCGCAAAACAAGCCTTTTTGCTTCTTCGGGGTCCCACCTATAACCCCAGCCCTTAGAACCAGTTATCCAACCGTTTTCATGTGCTCTCGCAACAGCATCCACCGTATTTTTAGAAGGCAGTTTTCCAGCCTTAGGATTAGCCAAATAGAATGTATCCATCATCTCCCTAGCCGGATGGTCTTGAGGCTGGAACAAAGCATCGAAGTTCCAGAACGCGGTTTCAACCAGCGGTCCGCGAATTTCCGTGAACCCCATTTCCAGAAAGATTTCACGAGCACGCTGAATAATCTGTTGAAGCGGATGAGTTTTTCCTGGGTAAACAATAGGTCCGGGTGCTGTAACGTCAAATTTTCTCAGTTTCGTTTCACGCCACTTCTTTGTCATGATAATCTCTGGCGTTAGCTGAGTTACCTGCTCCGCAACTTCTAGTCCTTTTTTAACCAGCTTCCAACCTTCTCTTGTAAGTTCCAAGTCATACATGGACTTTTCTTTGATTTCTATGAGCTTGCGACGCTTCAGCGTGGCAACTGCTGGCTGTAGGCTTTTATCGAGTTCTTCAGCGACCACGGTGTCCCTTTCTGCTAAAAGTTCCAAAAGTTTTTCGTCAGCATTTTTTGGAGGTTTCTGAGTCAGTGAGTATTGAGTGAGGGCAATTGTGCCTTTCTCTTGGTTTATGGTAGCCCAATTTTTCTGCACCAGCCAGCCTAATGCCACAGGAATAGAACCAGAAGGAATGTCTATCTCCCGTGGAATGTTCGATATTAACGTTTCACCGCCCTTATTATAGAGGAGGTTTAAAATTCTGCGTTCGGGCAGTTGTTTTTCAGCGTAGAGTTTTCCTTCCTTGTTAAGCTTTACAATGGCTTGTTTTCTCTCTTCTGTTCTCACAAGGTTTTTTTCACGCAGCGTCAGGGCTGCACGCATTATTGCTGAATTTGACAATCCGCCTTCATTTATTATCTGGTCTACTGAAGCTTTTCCACCGAGTCTTTCTATTGCTAGAAGTGTTTTACGCTCGTGCTCTCTAAGCTCAACCATCGCATTTCCCTTCATGAATGAAACAGGCTAAGTTTGGTAATGTAGTTGTTTTAATTTTAATAAAAGTATGCATGTTCTTCGATAGCTTTCGTTCAGAAAAGGTATGTCCTCTTAAGTAAATTGGCGAGGCATCACTTCACCGTCAACAATCAAAATGCAGAAATCATATTTATAGCTTATTCCGCTAAGGCGCTGCGAAGGACCTCGAGCACTTGTTCACACAAAACTTAATACGTTTTTTATGAATTGTATAAGGAGCTAAGATGTATAGGCGGCATCTACTTGGTTGACGAAGAGAAAAACGAGATGGTTGTCACTCCATGGGAAGTTAGGGGCAAGGTTGACTATGAACGTTTGATACTCGAGTTCGGCACCCAACCCTTAACCGAAGATTTACTGCAAAGAATAGCGAAACACACGGGAAAGCTTCACCCTCAATTGCGAAGGAAACTTTTCTTTTCACATCGTGACCTAGACGTTGTCCTCGACCTTTACGAAAAGGGAGTAAAATTCGTGTTATACACTGGCAGAGGTCCTTCAGGCCCTGTTCACATAGGTCATCTTGTTCCATGGATTTTCACAAAACATCTGCAGGACAAGTTTGACACTAGGCTTTATTTCCAGATGACTGATGATGAAAAATTTGTTGTTGAAGACGAGCTGAAACTTGAGGAGACAAAGAATTTTGGTTACGAAAATGCTTTGGATTTAATTGCCCTGAGCTTCGAACCCGAAAACACCTTCATAATCTTCGATATGCAAGACATCGATTTACTCTATGACATTGCTTTGGAAGTTGCGAAACGCATAACGTATTCAACGGCGAAGGCTACCTTCGGGTTTCAAGACAACACGAACATAGGCTGGATATTCTGGCCAGCTATCCAAGCGGTGCCGTGCTTCCTACACACAAAATTGACTGGCGAAAATGTTCCAGCCCTTATCCCAGCGGCCATAGACCAAGACCCCTATTGGCGAGTCACCCGCGACATAGCCCAAAAACTCGGCTACTACAAACCAGCCCAAATCCACTGTCGTTTCCTACCCGGTCTCGGGGTGGGTGGAAAAATGAGTGCTTCAGAACCTGAAACATCCGTATTCACAATAGACCCGCCGGAAGTGGTAAAACGTAAAATTTGGAACGCTTTCACAGGCGGTAAGGCAACTGTAGCTGAGCAAAGAAAGATGGGTGGCGACTCAAACATCTGCACAGTGTTCCAGTACTTCCTTTACTTATTCGAAGAAGATGACAAAAAGCTCGCTGAAAGAGGAAGAAAGTGCAAAGCTGGCGAAATATTATGTGGTGAATGCAAAACAGACCTAACGAGAAGAATTAACAAGTTCCTTGCCGAACACCAGAAAAAACGGGAAAAAGCTAAAAATATAGTTGAAAAATTCTATGTCAAACGTTAAGGTGTGGCTCGTATGTCTGAGAAAGAAAGAGTTAATGTTAGTCTTCCTTCAGCCTATAGACTGCTTCATCCAATGCACACCGTGCTTGTTTCTTGTATTGGCAAAACCGGGAAACCCAACATAATTACTTTGGCGTGGGCTATGCCTACATCAATTGATCCGCCGCTGGTTGCGATAAGCATCAGACCAGAAAGGCATTCTTACGCCCTTATTGAAGAAGTGAAGGAGTTTGTGGTTAACATTCCAACAATGGCTATACTAAAGGAAACACTTTTTTGCGGTAGAAGAAGCGGAAGAGACTATAACAAATTCAAAGAGACGGGTTTGACGCCTTTACCAGCTAAAAAGGTGAAACCGCCCATAATAAAGGAGTGCGTAGCGCATCTGGAATGCAAACTTCACAGTCAATTCACAACTGGTGACCACACAATATTTGTTGGCGAGATAGTTGAAGCCTACGTGGGCAATGAAGCTTTTACGGAAAGATACAATTTAAGAAAAGCGAGAATGATTTTCCACTTAGGCGGAGACGAGTTCGCAACCCTTAAACTCAAAGTTTTCAAGCCTAGACTTTAGGTGTTTTGCAAACTAAAACTGGTAGCTTTCCCTTGGCTTTAGCACCACCACTTTAACCTTTAGCATTTTTTCCTTGACATTCTTCACAAACTCGTCTGCCGATTGCGCCAAAACCGGAAAAGTCTTGTAATGCATCGGAATAACAACCTTCGGTCTAAGCAGCCTAACCGCTTCTGCCGCTTCTCTCGCGCCCATGGTGTAATAGCCGCCTATCGGAATCAAAGCCACATCAAGCTTGTAAAGTTCTCCAATGAGGCGCATGTCCCCAAAAAGTCCGGTGTCCCCAGCATGATAAATCCTTTTTCTTTCACCATTGACTATGACTCCAGTTGGCGCGCCTCTGGAATCGGTGTGAACCGCTTGCGTCATGAACAGCTTTACTCCCCTGATTTCTATGCTTCCACCAATGTTTAATCCAGCAACGCTTTTAACGCCACTTTCTTCGGCGTAGTCGCCCAGTTCAATCGCAGCCACAAAGGTCGCGTTTGTCTTTTTACATATGTCGAATGCGTCGCCTAAATGGTCGCCATGGTCATGGGTAACATACACTATGTCTGCGTTGGCTATTTCCGAAGCCTTTACCGGAGACGTTGGATTTCCATCAAGCCACGGGTCAATTAAAACAATCCCATCTGCAATTTCGATTTTGAACGCCGCATGCCCAAACCACGTTATCTTAGCCAATTGCTTCACCTCGTCATTAAACCTTTTTAAATTATAACATAGTTAGCATTAATAAAAATAAGCGTGACATTAATAATGAACAATTATGATGAGGAAGCTCTTGAAAAGTTTAGGCAGTCTGGAAAAATTCTCCGCAAGGTACGCGAAGAAATAAAACGTTTTGTTCGTGAAGATATGCCAATAATCGAAATCTGCGAGAAGGCGGAGAGGCTTACATGGGAAAAGGGTGGAAAACCCGCATTTCCATGCAATGTCTCGATAAATGAGATAGCGGCGCATTATACATCTCCGCTGGACGACCATAGAAGAATTCCCAGAAAATCCGTAGTTAAGGTGGACATTGGTGTTCATGTGGATGGTTATGTAACCGACACGGCAGTCACCGTATGCTTTAACCCAGAATACAAAAGCCTCACAGAAGCAGCAGAACAAGCCTTGAAAACAGCTATAAACAATATCCATCCAGGAATGCCCACATCAAAACTTGGCGCAATTATTGAAAATACCATAAAATCTCGCGGTTGTAAACCGATTTCGAACCTAAATGGGCATCAGGTTGGGCGATATCTGGTGCACACTGGCACCTCCCTACCCAATGTCCCACAAATGTCTTTTTCAAAAATTAAGCTAGGTGAAGTATACGCTATTGAGCCCTTCGTAACGCTTTCCGACGCTGTAGGTAGGGTTGAAGACGGTGAGGGAGTCACGATTTTCCGTTTTCTCAAGTCTAGACCATTAAAAAACCCGTATGCAAAACAACTTTTAAAGTATATCGAGGAAAATTTTAGAACCTTGCCTTTCGCTGAACGTTGGTTGCAAGACGTTGTGCCGAAGGAGCATTACCGTGAAGCCTTTCAGGAACTCTTATCGTCTAAAGCTCTCATGGGCTATCCCATATTCGTTGAGGTAAGCAAAAAACCGGTCGCTCAGGCAGAACATACGGTTTTGATAGTTGAGGATGGATGCGTTGTCCTAACTTAGAAAGGAAATACTTCCTTTCTCTTTTCCCTAACTTCTTTGTAAATCGCTGTTATCAACATTTTGTCGTTACATTTTTGGCAAGGTTCAACTTCCTTAAAGATATAATCGCCGCGCTGAAACTCTCTGACACTCTTGAAACCACATTTTCGGCATTCAATAGTGGTTGTTATCGGTGGGGTTTCAATTCTTAAACGTAATATTCGCCTTCTTGTTTGAAGCAGCACATATGTGGATAAAGCGGCTCCTAAGAGTCCTATCAGTAGTAGGGATAACGCAACATCTGGGTTTTGGTTAATGATTTGAATGCCCCATATTAAGACTGCTAGAAATAAGGCTAGGGTTACAAATATTATCATCAGTACATATGAAGAGATTTTGGTTGTTGCGGACGATGAGGCCTTACCCATTTCACTCATTTCCTCCTATTGCCCAATACCAATGGTGTTGCCTGGTCCAGCAATTATCACTTTGTCCCCTTCCTTTGTTCTTTCTAGAATGACCTGTTTTATTCTTTCGATGGCCTTGTCAACGGCGTCGAAAATTTCTTTGCGCATGGGTGAAACCGCGTCGCCGATGTCCTCTTTGATTGCTACTGCGTTTATTGGAATGCGATATTTTAGAATGGATTCTTCGATCTTGAACTGGTCGACACCTGGTCCGCCTATGGCTGCACCAACACCCTCAGCCACCTCGCCGACTTCTTCACCTTCGAGCTTTTGAGCAGCGTCAACCATGATTATTGTGGCAATTTTTCCTTCGTTTTCCTCGATGATTGTTTTAATTGCGTCTCCTGTTTTGCCTACGTTTCCTCCAGGGCCTTCTGCCTTGATAACGTATGCTGTGCGTCCTTCTATTGGAACGGTTGCAACAACGCAGTCTTTAGGTATTTTTTTGGTCTCATGTCCATACGTTAATTTGGCTGCTACCAGTGCACCTGCTCCGTCACCTATTGGTTGGCCGTATGCAAAGGCTTTTAATGCGCTGGCGTAGGCTTCTGCCTCCCGCATAACAAGGGGCAGTATCATCTGTATTTGCATTATAATGTAGAGGCTCAGTGTTTTCTTGCCCAGTAAATAAAAGTGCCTTATCACCTTGTAAATGTAGTTAAGCGCCATTGCCGCTTCAAGAGTATTTTCCAAATTGTTTGCTTGAGTTTCATCCGCTGCGGGAGCCATTAATTTAACTTCGCCCTTGAAACGGACATCCCTAACATCGAGAATGTGTTCAAGTTTCCAAACTACACCTGCTGGATCAAGGCTTTGAGGCGGATATGTGAAGTACTCTAGGAATCTGTCAACCCTAGCAGTGGGGTCTGTTTGCGGCTTCCCAATTTCCTTTATTGTTTCTATTGCGATTTTACGTCCCTCATCCTTTATGTACTTCAGTTTATAAAGCGAGCCTTCAACTTCCCTAA
>CAZHWZ010000064.1:0-8241 GCA_964535965.1 uncultured Candidatus Bathyarchaeia archaeon
CTTACCAAAAGAAGAGACTAGGAAAAGGCTTCTGGAACTGCCTGGAATTGGCAAGAAAACCGCTGATGTCTTGCTTGCGCATAGGCATTCCTACGCTGAAGTTATGGTCGTGGACACCCATATGGAGAGGATAGCAAAAAGGCTGGGCTTGGTCAAGCCAAATGCAAAATACGAAGAAGTTCAGAAAGCCCTTAAGGTTTTCATACCATGGGAAAAGGGAGAAAGAACTGGAGGCTTGTTATGGCTTCTGGCAAAGTACACTTGCAGAGCCCAGAACCCCAAATGCCATGAATGCCCAATAATAGAATTATGCGACTACGGAAGCAAAGCTAAAAAGAAGAAGTAGAAATGTTCCATTTATAATTCTAACGGGATTCCATAGGATTCTTTGAAAAATATTCCTTTGAAGGCTTTTCTAGGTGTTGGAGGCAGGTTTTCGTCTGGAACGCCTAAAGGAAGTGGAGCAATAACCGTTAAGTTTTCATACTCTTCACGTCTGCTTAGATAACATATAATTCTTATATAAATGCGCGTGAAATAACAAAATGGTTCAACTCTGACTTATTGGAATGTGCGTTTAATGAGAAAAACGATATTTAAAAAACTTGAGGCTCAGGGGTTAATAGCAAATTATAACCGCTTAAGAAAGAATTTGCCTCCAAAACTTCCTGAAAGAGTTTTCATTTGGGATGAAACCTTAAGAGAAGGAGTTCAAACTCCAACGGTGTTTTTGACTTATGTGGAGAAGGTTAAGCTTGCAAAAATGCTGGATGAGATAGGCGTTTCAATCATAACGGTTGGATTTCCCGCAATTTCCGAAGAGGAGAAAAATAGTGTTAGAAGAATTGCAAATGAGGGCTTTCAACAGGCAAGCATCGCTGCCTCAGCCCGCATAATTAAAAATGAAATAGACGCTTGCCTAGAATGTGGGATAAGAGAAATCTCCATATTTACACCTTTTAACGGGCTGAATCTTGAACATAGACTTAAGATAACCAAGGATCAGGCTGTAGAAAAAACGGTTGAATGCATCGAATATGCGAAAAAGCACGGCATAACTGTGGATTTTGTTTTGGAAGATGGTTCGAGAACACCTCTTGAGGATATTTTTAAAATTTTTGAAGCTGCAGTGAAAGCTGGAGCAGATAGGCTGGTAATTGCTGACACTGTTGGCTTTTTAAGACCTTTATCCACACGATACCTGATTTCGCATGTTAGGGAAGGACTTTCACGGTTAATAAACAAGAATGTTCCGCTTTCAGTTCACTGTCACAACGACTTTGGCTTGGCCACGGCAAACACTTTGGCAGCAGTAGAGGAAGGCGTAGCCTATGTGCATACTTGCATTGCTGGATTTGGGGAAAGGGCAGGAGTTGCCCCCTTAGAGGAGGTTGTTACAGCTTTGGAGCTGCTCTATGATGTGGACACTGGCATAGACATGAGGAAGCTTTATAGGCTTTCGCAGTTAGCCGAGAAAAGTTTCGCGTTGCCTATACAACTTCACAAGCCAATAATAGGTGAAAACGCCTTTTCCTACGAAGTAGATGAGCATGTAAAAGGAATGCTGGCCCATCCACTTATATACGAGCCTTTTCCGCCAGAAATCATTGAAAGAACAACACAATTCTATATAGGAAAACAAACTGGGAGACATCTGGTTGAAAATCTTCTGACATCTGCGGAAATCAAAGCCACTCCGAGTCAGATAGACGAAATAGTTAGAAGGATAAGAACCACGCAGGAAGGCCTAGACAAGGGCGGAACGCAAATGACATTTTATCAGATAAAAAAGCTTATGAAGGAGCTGCGGAAAGGCTTGACTGAAGAGGACTTTTGGAAAATAGTTGAGCAAGTCACAAGGCAAAAGCCTAAGCTTCCACTAACTTCGTAACGCTGGAAAGCCTAATTTTTCGTGGCTTTCGCTTTTCTTCTAGTCCTTTTGAAGCTCAGGCAGAATTTTCTCAAAGTAATCCAGCGACTCTGGATTAATCAAAGCATCCCTATTCAGGACTGGTCTGCCATGTATTATGTTCATGACGGCAACTTCAACTTTCTTCATATTAAAGGTGTAAGGAATGTCAGGCACTTCGATTATTAAGGCTGGGGCATGCCTAGGGGAAGCATTTTCACGTAGGTTTTTCCTTATTTTATCTTTTAAATCCTCTGTTAAGCTATATCCCGGAGCGAGTTTGACGAAAAGGATGAGGCGCTGATCTCCCTTCCAATCCTGCCCTACGGCTAGACTATCAGCGATTTCAGGCAATCTTTCCACCACGTTATATATTTCAGCAGTGCCTATGCGCACTCCTGAAGGCTTTAGAACGGCGTCGGAACGGCCGTAGAAGGTTATTCCACCTGTGTCGCTATGAATTACTATATAATCACCATGCCGCCATACTTTCTTATCTGGATAAAATCTAAAGTAGGCGTCTAAATACTTTTCATTGTTTGGATCGTTCCAGAAGTAAAGTGGCATAGAAGGAGAAGGAGCTTCGCAAACTAGTTCCCCTTGCTGGTCGACCACAGGATTGCCCTTCTCGTCATAAGCCTTCACCTTCATTCCTAAAGCTGGGGCCTGCAATTCGCCAGCATATACGGGAAGGGTTAGACTTCCAGCAGCAAAGCAGCCATTGATGTCTGTTCCGCCGGAAATAGAGTTAAAGTGCACATCGTTTTTGATTGCTTCGTAGACGTATTCAAATCCTTCAGCTGAAAGGGGTGAGCCGGTTTGGGATATTTCTCGCAACGATGACAAATCGTAGTCATTTCCAGGCTTTACTCCTTGGCTTCGGAGATAGTTGATGTAGCTTGCACTACAACCGAAGATTGTTACTTTTTCATCCTGAATTAATTTCCACATGGCACCTAGATCTGGATAATTTGGGTTACCGTCGTATAACACAATAGTAGCTCCCACCGCCAAGGAGCTTAAGAGCCAATTCCACATCATCCAACTGCAACTTGTTATATATATGATGGTATCTTCTCGTCTTAAATCCGTATGGAGCATCAGCTCCTTTAAGTGATTGATAAGGACTCCGCCAGCCCCTTGCACCATGCACTTTGGCTTACCGGTTGTTCCTGAGGAAAACATAATATATACGGGATGATCGAAAGGCAACTGCTCGAATTGAATTTTCGGTTGTTTTTCTGGCGATAGAAAATCGTCATAACGTACAGAATTGGGAATATTGCTGATATCAGGTTTCTCTTGCAAATATGAAACAACAACAACTTTTTCCAGCGAAGGTATCTCTTTGGCAATAATCTCAGCGTTAAGCAAAGTGTTGAAAGTCTTTCCTTTATACCAGTATCCATCAGCAGTGAACAAAACCTTAGGTTCGATCTGACCAAGACGATCCAGCGCTGCTGATGCACCGAGGTCAGCACCACAAGAAGCCCATATAGCTCCGATGCTGGTGGCAGCAAGCATAGCAATGACTGTCTCCATTAAATTGGGCATGTAGGCAGCTACTCTGTCTCCGGGAGCCACCCCTATCTCGCGCAGTGATTTGGTCAAGCGCGCCACTTGGTTGTATAGCTCTGAATAGGTTATCTTAGCCGATCTCTGGATTTCTCCTCTGAATATGAAAGCTACGCGGTCATCCCTGTATCTCAAGAGGTTCTCGGCGAAGTTTAATTTTGCACCTGTAAACCACCTCGCTCCAGGAAACTTGCGTAAGTCATCAACCACCTCATCATATCCGCGGGAAAACATGATCTCACCGAATTCCCACATGGTCGCCCAGAAGTCTGGTATATTTTCAATCGACCAGTTATATAGTTGGAAATAAGAACTAATTTCGAGATCATATTTCTTGTTGACGAAGTCAATAAAATGAGTCATATTGGCTTTTTTTATGCGCTCTTCAGAAGGCTCCCAGAGCAATTTTCCCATGGTTTACTTTTCCTCACATCAGTTTGTATTTTACATATTTTTTCTTAAGTCCTTTACTCTTTTGGCTTCTCTCTTGAACCTCGGTAGGGTTCCCTACGGAACCAGTTAAATATTCGCCTTTACTTCAACGATGGATTTGACATGTTCTTTTCCTTTTCGGTGAAAGGCATATCCTCCAAATCATCCATAGTTCTTATGTCATCTGGGTGATTCTAGCATCCTTAAACTTCTTCTGTAAATGGGAACTTTTCTTCAGCTTTTAACGGAGCCCTTTATCTTCTCACCGCATGCTTTCCCTAGTCACAGAAAGGGTAATAAAATTAAGTTTCGTGATGTTTTGAAGGGCAAATTAGCTTATGTTGTCACTAGTTCCCGCATTGCTTGCGCTATTTCTTCCCTTGTCGGTGGTCTGGGATAGTTGTAGATTGGACCACTTGGCTTTTCATTGTAATATGGACGGTTGCAGTCTGGGCAACCGGAAGTGAGAAAAGGCGCTCCAGTTCGTATAATTTGCCTTAAAACTTTCTCTTCAACACTGAAATCGCTTATGCAGCCCTCCACATCAAAACGCATGTCCTCATACCTAGCGATTCCATTAAAAATTAAATATCTCGCAACTTGAATTCGCCTGTACTTCTGAATTTGCGGTTGAGCACTATTCTCTAAGGCTGTTCCCGGAATCGGTGTAAAAGCAAAGAGTGCTGGTAAAACCCCCATGTCCACGCATTCTTGAACAATTTCAACCATTTCCCCTTCAGTTTCACCCAACCCAATAATTAAATGTGTGCTAACCTTGCCTTTTCCAAGGACGCAAACAGCCTCGTTTAACAGTTTAAACTGGTTTTCCCAGTTGTATAGGCCTCCGGCGGATAATCCCTTAATCTTGTCAAATAGTTCCTTTGTGGCAGCGTCTAAGGGTATACTAATCCTTTCGGCTCCAGCTTTCGCTAATTGCCTCAGGTTTTCGTTGCTTAGCGGTTGGCACGAAATCGAAATAGGAACCTTAACGTGTTGGTTAATTGTTTTAACAATAGCTAGAAGGTGCATGAAAACCTCTGGATAGTTTAGGGCTTGGATGCAAACACGCTTTATTGCGCCATTCTTAACAGCCCTAATTAATCCATTAAGAACTTTTTCGGTTTGAAAGGCAGGCCATGAGACCCTTGAAAGCATGTCTGCTCTACCGTGACTTTTCTTGGCTTGTGGACAAAAACCGCAGTTTGCAGAGCATTTACCTCGCCTATAAGTCATTAAATAAGCGGTTGTGGGTGCAGCGTCAATTTTTCCCTCTAAAAGCCCGAGAACTATGGCAGAGCCTAGGGAAACACGAATCCTTTTAGGTGTCTCGTTGGTGATAGCCAAAGTCGCACATTCTGAGGATACATTAAATTAGGCTAAGTTGGGCTTAATATTTTTTACAGGGCTATGTGCTTTCTCACTAAAGATTTGGAATTCACAAATGATTTATCAAAGCAAAATGAAACCGAGTTTAAGGGCATGCGTAAATGCGAAGGTCAAAGCTAGAATCATGTGAGGCAATTCTGGAAGTTCTGGTGAAGAAGCCTTTAACTCTCGATAACGTAGCATACGAAGCTAACATGGATTGCACTGTTCTAAGGCGATATCTAGACTTTCTCATAAAAAACAATCTTGTCGAAGAGAGGTTCTCAGACGAGAAAACGCTATTTGCCATCACGGAGAGGGGCATAGCCGTATTTAAGGCCCTTAACTTTCAAGAGTATCTTGAAAAGGTTACAAAATCTATCAGGGCTATGGATGATGCTTCACAGGTGTTGCCCATCATTTCAAAGCGTATTAGCGAGCATGAAGAGAAAGCTGAAGGTTGAATCAGCTCTTTTTATTTCAACGTTTGCTTCAGCTTGTCGGAAACGAAAACTATTAAACAAATAATGAAGCATTCCTAAGAGAGGACAATGGCGCAGCTTTCCCCTGAAACTGTTTGGCACATGAAGGAAACAGAGCTTCTAAAAATCTTGAACAAGGGTTTACACCTTTCCCAACGGAAGAAAATCTATTTCTACGCTCCAAGTTTCATATACTACAAAACAAATTATTACAGTTCTTCACCTAGAGATTTTCCAACAATTTCTGTGACAGGAAAGGGCTGTGCATTAAAATGCAAACATTGTGGCGGAAAAGTTTTAGAAACTATGTATCCAGCTACCACCCCTGAAAGGCTTTTTGAGTTGTGTGCACAGCTTAAAAGGGACGGAGCATTGGGTTGCCTTATAAGCGGCGGATGTTTGCCGGATGGTTCAGTGCCCATCGGAAAATTTGTTGATGCGATTGGAAGGGTTAAGCGTGAATTAGGCTTGACTGTCTTTGTCCACACGGGAATAATTAATTTTGATATGGCTGAGGAGCTTAAGAAGGCTGGCGTTGATTCCGCGTTAATAGACATAATTGGCTCAGATGAAACCATAAGGGAAATCTACAACTTGAATATAAGGGTTGAGGATTATGAAACCTCTTTAAAGGCACTGCACAATGCGGGCATAGCTTTTGTGCCACATATAATTGTTGGGCTTCACTATGGAAAACTGAAAGGCGAATTAAAAGCATTAGAAATGATATCCAGAGCCAAGCCTTCAGCCCTAGTCATAATCGCATTTATGCCCATACATAAAACAGAAATGGCAACTGTTGACCCTCCAAAACCAGTAGACATAGCCAAAGTCATTCTAGTTGCGCGACTAATGTTTCCGCAAACGCCATTAGTTCTGGGATGCATGCGACCAAAAGGAAAACACCGCGTTGAAACTGACGTTTTAGCCATAAAAGCTGGAGTGAACGCCATAGCATTTCCAACAGAAGAAGCCATAAAGTTCGCTGAGAAGCAGGGATACGAAACAGCCTTTTCTTCGCTCTGCTGTTCACAAATCTATGCAGACATCAAAGGTTTAGAAGACACTACCAAATAATTGCTTATTTTTTCATAAAGTTGAATGTCTGTAGTGCTAATTGTTGGATGTGAAGCCTGTTTAAGCATTTTGTAGCCTAAAAACATGACCCATGCAGACGCAGAAAGCGAAGTAAGAGTTTCGGGAATCGCAACACCTCTACCAAATTTTATTGTAAATTGTATCACCCACACAACCACTGCAAAAATAGCTGCTAGAAAAGTGAATAATCCCATTTTCAATTTGCCCATTTGAAAAAGGGCGGTAGCGATAAAAAACATTGCCAAGGGGAAAAACATGAAGAAGGCCACGGAAGCATAATAATGTGTCGGCTTTACATTCTCTGGAAAGACTCCTATTGCGCTTAGAGACAAAGCGTCGAGGACAAGTAAGAAAGCACCAATTCTGCCTAACATTTTATTTCGTAAAAACATGAATAGTCCTAATGCAAAGAGTAGGGTTAAAATTCCGCTAATTATGAGACCGCCGTTGAATAGAACAGACGTAACGTCTCCTACAACGCCTAAATCGCTTAGGGCATTGTCAGTCCAGCTGAACTGCGGATAAGAGGCTATTGCGAGTGATATGCGTGTGAATGCGAGTATGGGTGTAAGTATACCGCTAACTCCAGATATTTTGAGCCAAACCTCTTTTTCCATACTACTCATGATAAGACGCTCTTATTCTATTGGGATTTCTTCACCCCTAATTTTTTTTGGTCATTCTATTTCGAGGATGCTTGGCTCTATTAGCCTAGCTTTTATCTTTTTTCTTCATCTACACCATGTGGAACGAACTGCCGGAGCCTTTGCAAAGACTGTATCTTCTCCTTATCACCTACTTTGGCTTCTTCTATCGCTTGTCTGAGTATCTGAATTGATTCGTCCATGGCTTTGCGGTTCACCGGATGAGGAACGCCGTCTTTTCCTCCATAGGCAAAAGAGTATTTTACCGGGTCTTTCCAGCTTGGCTTTTCTCCGTAAATGAGTTCTGCGATGAGGGCTAAGCCTCTAACGGTGGCTGGTCCAACTCCTCTAAATGCTAAGAGCTCCTCATAATTGCTGGGTTTAAACTCATAAGCTTCTTGCAGAGCTTTCCAGTTTATGTTTACTGGCATGGATAAGACGTCGATTGGATACTCTCTCCAAGCGGTGTCCGCAGTTTTTGGAAGCCACTCCTGAAGTGACTTTTGGTAGGCTGGTCTGATGGACATGATCATTCGCATAATCTTCTTGGGCGGTTCCTTAGTTATGTCCACTGAGGTTTTTCTGCAGCTCTCGCTTTCCTTTGCGGTCATGTCTAGGGCGAGTTCACGCTTAGCATCGCCCACGATGGCGTTGTGCGGTTCAACGACAAAGTTTTTGGTGTTTTCGGAAAGCCAGTGGTATCGCCTGGCCGTGCGGTCTTGGGGGCACATGCCCT
>CAZHWZ010000065.1:0-8060 GCA_964535965.1 uncultured Candidatus Bathyarchaeia archaeon
TTACCTCTAAGCCTAGCCAAAACATCATCCTCAATCCAACGTTCACCCTGCACAGTCAACTTAAACTCAGGCCTCGCCGGATCAGGCTTAAACACTTGACCCCTCTTAGTCATCTCATTAAGCCTAGCAGGAACCATACATTTAATCCCACTTGACTCCAAAAGCTTCGTTATTTGCGCCGCCGTGTTTTTCTTTTCCTCTGAAGTGTACAATATTAAACCTATCGCTTCATAATGCGTAAGTTTTTCACGAGTTATTATGACAGGACCCTCCGTAGTAAATTCAACAATGCCCTTTAGCTGAGCTGTCGACGGAACCAACCGACTTGAAACAAGATTTGCAACTTTTTCCATGAAACTCTCTGGAAAAGTCTCAAGCACATTAAGCACTTCCTCCGGACTTTCACCTTCAACCACAATCTCGCCAAAAGGCGTCTTTATTCGGGCTTTAACCTTCTTCATTCCACATCTCCTCTCAAGCCAAAGCTTCCTTTTCAGCGAGAATATAAACGTAGCCAGCGTCAGTCTTCCAACGCCTAACCTTTCCCTTTCTGACAAGTCCCATGAGAACTCCTGCCAAGATACGCCCAGAAAAGTTCAATTCATTGGCTTTCAATGCTTCTTTTAGTTCTTCAATTGTGCGTGGACGCCATTTTCCCCAATCAGTTTCAAGAATCCTCAAAAAAGCCTCATCACATTTCTCTGTTCGCAAAACCTTTGGATATTTACGCAAAAGAGCCTCTTCCCTGTCAGCTTCAGTTTTGACCGTGAGCTTCGCCGCCGTTTTAGATTTTAAACCCTCAAAAGCCTTGTCAACATCCCCAATCAAACTTGGCAACTCCTCAACCGTTCTCAAAACTTCCTCACGAGTCCCACTAATCTCTAACTCATACTCACCCATCTTCACACGAAAAACGAAACCCCCACGCCCCCCTCTAATACCCTTACCTTGCAAATCAATCCCACAATATAAAAGAGCACTAACCCCTTTTAGAATTTGCGCATCACGATATATATCGGAAATAGGAATATCTGTATTAAATATTAAGATACGCTACTTTAATTGTTATAACACAACATAAGGCTAGAGGAGTATGCTTGGCTAAAAAGGGAATATCCGTATGGCTCTTCAGTTCCTTAACCTTTATAGCTCTTTTACATCTGACTGAAGCAATTTCCGTTTTGTTTTTTAATAACGAAATCAGACTTCTTCAACTTTATCCTTTCATAAACGAAAAGTTGCAAGCCATAACGCCCATAACATATTTTTGGGTAAGCGCCGCTGCAACCTTCATTTTATGGGGCATTACATGTGCAATAGCCTTCACAAACCCCGTGGAAACTTTTCTAAACAATATACTTTCAGACGCTAAGACACAAGACACAGTTGAAGCCCAATTACTAGAAGAGAAAAGCGAAATACTTGACGCAATGAGCGAAACAATAGAATCAAATAACGAAATTTTGGCACAGGTTAGGGACCTAATATGCAACGTAAGAACAGAAGTCAAGGAAATCCATCCATTAAAGGAAAGCGTAGAGAAAATGAAAACGGAACTAGGCAGTTTAAGGAAAGAAACTAAAAAACTTGAAGACAAAGTGAATTTTCAAATCTTGTGCCCGACGTGTGGGAAACCATTGCTGCCAGAATTTAGGATATGCCCCTACTGCGGCGAAAACGTGAAACTTCTTCCTGAACAGGTTATTTCATTGAAAGAGTACAAATAGAACATCTGCTTTATGTTATTCAAGTTTTTCCAAGGCTATCTGATGGAGACTAAAATGGAACAACATTTATAAATGTAAACATAACAAAACTGACTTTCGAGCTAGTGAGTAACATGGAAAGGAAAAAAATAGCTTGTAATGCGATTTTGCTTTTACTTCTAGTGATAGCAATTGTCAGTCCTCTTAGTACATTGCCTATTGCAGCTGAAGACGAAGAAATTTTTGTAATGGCTTATCCTTCTGATATCGGGGAGATGAATCCTCTATTCTCTCGTAGCGAACGGACTGGTTGGTTCCTAATTCAGATTTATGATTCGCTAATAGCTTACGACACAGAGATGAATACAATTCCTTGGCTTGCTACAAGCTGGGAAGTTTCACCAGATGCAAAAAACTTCACGTTTCACCTTCGGCATGGAGTGAAGTGGCATGATGGCGTAGCATTGAATGCCAGCGATGTCAAGTTTACTTTAGAGTACATAAAGGCGGCTCCAGAAGATGCATTGCGTTGGACTTTGCTGCAGAAGATGGTGAATTGCACGGTGCATGATGCATACACGGTGAGTGCAGTTTTCAACGAGTCACTTGGATTCGGCCTCATGCAAATTGGTGAAATCAACATAGTACCTAAGCACATAAGAGATTGGGGTGACTGGCAACATGGAAATTCTCAGCACGCGGAATGCTGGGACGATCCAGGCAACGTAACAGCCCACACTGGTAGCGGACCATTCAAGTTTGTAGAACGTGTTGAAAATGAATACATTCTGTTAGAGAAGAACGCGGACTGGTGGGGCAAGAAGCCAAACGTGGACGGCATCCGAATCGACGTTATCCGCGGCGAGAGTGCCAGAATACTTGCAATGAGACAGGGCACGGCAGACACAGAACGTTACGAGCTAACGGGAGCCGCTGACATCCAAGCTGTTCAATCCGCACCTGAGCTTAAGGTAATTACGGGTGTTGCTAGCCAATGGGACTATGTCTTAGGCTTCAACCTTACAATCCCTGGCCTAGACGATCCGATTATACGTGAAGCAATATGCTATGCTATTGATCGGCAGGAGATAATTGATGTTGCACGCGGTGGTTATGGCACGGCAACATGGACAACTATCCCTGAGGCGTTTTTCCCAGCTTATTATAACGAATCGGGCAAGTTTCCTGCGCAAAACATAACTTATGCAAACGAGCTGCTGGACAACGCTGGATATGATGATACGGACGAGGATGATATTCGCAACTTTCCGTCGGGAGGAAACGTGGTTTTTGATCTGCAGGTGCTTAGCTGGGACACTATTTCTGTGGATGCAGGAATGGCTATCCATGACGAGCTCGCTGAAATCGGCATCAGCGTCACAGTGGCAATTACGGATGACGCCGTTATGTATCCTAACCTCTACGCGATTCCTCGGAATTATCGGATGTATGAGATGAGTCATGGCTTCGCAGGTTATCCAGATCATGTTTGGTATCGTATGCACTCTATAAATGACAGAGACTGGGGTGACAACTGCTTTGGATTGCACAACGACACCATGGATGCAGCGCTAGACGATTTAATGCACGCTATTAACGACACGGCGAGAAAAGCGGCGGCGACTGAGGTACAAGAGCTGTCAGTAGAATTGACTCCGTATATACCGCTGTTCTTGAGTGATGACACTCATGCCATCCGCAAGGAATGGGTCAACTACACTTTCGTGCCTGGCGGGATCTTTACCAGCATGAATAGGTTGACCATGATCAACATCGAAAAGGCAGCACCAGAAGAATTGCCGCCTACAATAGTTGTTCTGTCTCCTGCCAACGCAACATACGACACAACAAATGTTTCATTGATCTTCACTGTTGATGAGCCAACCGACTGGATTGGCTACAGTTTAGATGGAGCAGCAAACGTAACCATCACAGGGAACACTACGTTAACTAGCCTATCTTATGGATCTCACAGAATAGTCGTCTACGCGAACGACACACATGGGAACATGGGCTCATCAAACACCGTTTACTTTGTTATCGTTGCGATTCCAGTGCCACCCGTGGTAATTATTCTCTCTCCGGCAAATACAACGTACACGTCGACGTCGGTAGATCTAATATTAAGTATCAGCGAGGTAACTACTTGGATTCGTTACAGTTTGGATGGAGGAGCAAACGTAACCATTACTGGAACCAGTGCCACGTTAACCGGTTTAGCTCTCGGATCACACCGTGTGAGAGCATATGCAAATGACACCACAGGCCTCATTGGGTCATCAAGCACTGTATACTTCACGATTGCAGAAGCACCAGCGCCTGAAATTAACTGGACCTTGATTATAGCTGTAGCAGTCATTTTTATAGTAATCGGCGCGGTGGCTGTATACTTTATAATGCGCAGAAAGTAACCACAAACAATACCCCTTTTTTCTTTTTTATCGTAGGCAAAGTAGGAAAATCTTTTTGTTTATGAATAACCAAAAAGCTAGCAAGTTATGACTGTGATGAGTGTTTACTTTTCCTAATTTTCGATTCTTATTAGCAATCTGAATCTTTTTTACATAAACTTAATCTGCTTTCTTACTTATACGAAAAGGTTATCAAAGTTAAAGATTAAAAAGGCATTTGAGTGAAGCAAATTGTCCATGGGCGTACGTCGATTTTTGTTAGGTCGAGCAGTTCAGTGCATTGTTGTGTGGTTTCTCATCATCACGTTTAATTTTGTTCTTTTCAGGGTTATGCCAGGCGACCCGCGAATGGCATTACTTCGTGGATTGAAGGACCGGGATGTTATACAACAAGTAGAGGAGAAGTTTGGCTTAAACCTACCAATCTGGAATCAATACGGGCTTTATCTTCTTAATCTATTCAGAGGAGATTGGGGAAGAAGCCTCACGATAAGCCAAAACAAGCCTGTGGTGGAAATTGTTTTTGGGAGCAGATTGATAAACACGCTTATCTTGATGGGATCCTCGTTGATTTTGAGTATACTCATAGGGATGATTGTAGGTGTTTTAGCGGCTTCTCGAAGAAATTCTTTGTTAGACAAGTCTTCAATTGTGTTTTTCATGGTTACCTATAGCATACCAGTCTTCTGGTCAGGGCTTCTCATACTATTGTATCTGGGGTTTTATCTCAATCTTATTCCACTTGCGCACACGGTTACTCCTGGTTACCATCATGCCAACTTCTTTGAATATGCAGTAGACTATCTTTGGCATATGACTGGACCTTTAATTGTGTTAACATTATCTTTTATAGGCAGTTTTTTCCTTTTGATGAGAGACACTGTGCTTGACGTTTTCACAAAAGATTTTATGGAAGCAGCCAGAGCTAAAGGATTAAGCGGAAGAAGCATACTGTTTAGGCATGCTATGCGAAATGCTATGTTGCCCATGATAAGCGTTATCGCAGTTGATATGACTTATTTGATTTCTGGGGCAACTGTTACTGAAAGGGTTTTTTCTTGGGCTGGCCTTGGTGATTTGACAGTTGAGGCTGTAGTGAATGCTGATTATTCTATTCTTCAGGGAATTTTCTTGTTGTTAGCTACTTTGGTGGTTGTTTCGAATTTCGTTGCTGATATGATTTATGCTCTTGTTGACCCACGGATTAGATATGGTGGAAAAGGAAAATGAAGAGTCGAAACCACCGTTTTCGAATCACAGAAGTCTTCACGATCTGTCTTCTGATGCTAATAGATGCTCTAATCGCGTATTTCGTTGTTAAAGGAATGGTATCGCTATCCCTATCCCAAACTGCAATATGTCTTCTTGCAAACGTACTGTTTATTCTTTGGCTAATTATTGTTCGGCGTGGCAAAACCGCCATGGGCGTGAGTATTCTTGTAACGATGTTGATGATTATTGGAGTGTCTATAGGATTAGACTACTTCACCACCATAATAATGGAACTTTCAAAACTCGGGTTCTTCACAATATTAGCACTTAGAGTCATTCTTGGCGCATTAACAGCCATTTCCACATTACTAGTTCTTCGCAAACTGAGTGCTCAACACAGAAAAGTGCAGAGCTTTTTGTGGATTCTCTTTTCTATTGGAATGGGATTATACGTTTCTGCGCTTTCACTTTCAGCGACTTTAGGAGAAGTTTTCCTTGCTTTAGGGTTAACCATCTTAGTTTTTGGAACAATTTTTCAGAGACGAAAACAAATTGGAGAAGCACTAATTTTAGCGATTTGGGTTTTAACCTTTATTGAAATGGTTGGCGTTTATGTCTGGGCTGGCTTTCCAATCCTATTGGCAAGTTTGAAGGAGTTAATTGCGAGTATACCTTCATATGTTTATGCGATGCTTTTTCTTCCCGCACTTTACTGGCTTTTGCCCAGAATTTGGAGGATGTTCTTAAACAGCAAAAGACGCATAGCAGGCGGATGGAAGCTCTTCAGCGAGTCAATGATGGGAAAGGTGGGATTATGTATAGTATTAGCTATAGCGCTAATGGGAGTTCTTGCCCCATACTTAGCTCCATACCCCTATTATGAGCTGAACTTAAAGGAAATAACTCAACCTCCGAGCTGGAAGCACCCTTTAGGCACTGACCACTATGGAGAGGACCTATTGAGTAGGGTTATGTGGGGTAGTAGGATTTCCCTTCTTGTTGGCTTCGCTGCTGCAACCTTATCCATGATAATTGGAACTCTTATTGGTATGATAAGCGGCTATTATGGTGGAGCCCCAGATTCAATACTCATGCGCATCACAGACCTCTTCCTTTCAGTGCCAACGCTTCCGCTGATGCTTATTTTCGCTGCTTTGTTTGGAAAAGGATTGTTCAACATAATCCTTGTCTTGTCAATACTCGGTTGGACCGGCACTGCAAGAATGGTAAGAAGTCAAACATTATCATTGAAAGAACAGCCGTTAACTGAGGCGGCAAAGGCTATAGGGGCAACGGACACCCACATTCTAGGCGGTCACATTCTTCCCAACGTCTTGCCACTCATTTTAGCAAACATGGTTCTCAGCATTGTCAATGCAATACTAGGAGAAGCTTGGGTGAGCTTCCTCGGATTCGGCGTATCTCCTACAGACCCCCCAAGCTGGGGAATTATACTATACTGGGCAGACCTGAAACTGGCGGTGATAAATAACTATTGGTGGTGGATTATACCCCCTGGTCTACTGCTTATGCTTCTGGTTCTAGGTTTCGCTTTCATGAGTCACGCCCTAGATCAAATTATGAATCCAAGACTGAGGAGAAGACGCGCATGAAAGTTCTAGAAATCGAAAACCTCAGCACGCACTACTTATTGGGCAAAGAGACTGTTTACGCTGTTGATGATGTTTCTTTCGGCATAAACGCGGGGGAAACGTTCGGTCTCGCCGGAGAGTCTGGTTGCGGCAAAACAACGGTGGCAAAAAGCATAATGCGGATACTGCCTGACAACGGTTTAATCGTTGGCGGAAAAATCTGGTTAGACGGTCAAGAAATTGTAGGCTTAAGCGAGAATGAAGCCAAAAAATTCCGGTGGCGCAAAGCAAGTATGGTTTTTCAATATGCCATGAGCGCTTTTAACCCAGTTCTTCGAGTTGGAGACCAAATAGCGGAGGTATTACAGGAAAAAGAAAGATGTACAAAAGATGCAGCTTATGAAAGAGTGAAAAAGCTCTTTGAAGTAGTCGGATTAGAACGATCTCGGATTAGAGACTATCCTCACGAGTTTAGTGGTGGGATGCAGCAGAGAGCGATAATTGCTCAGGCTTTGGCTTGCAACCCAAAACTAGTAATCGCCGATGAACCTGTTACGGCACTAGACGTAGTTATACAAGGGAAAATTTTGGACTTGTTGAAAGAACTTAAACAAAAACTTAGTCTGGCAGTGCTGCTCATTACTCATGACCTTTCTGTTATTGCAGAGGAATCAGATCATGTAGGAATAATGTATGCAGGAAGCCTAGTGGAGGTAGGAGATGTTATTTCTGTATTCAAAGAACCGCTACACCCATACACAGCAAAATTAATCGGTGCTTTTCCAAGCGTCGCAGGTGAGAAAGTAAAATTAGAGTTTATTCCGGGAACCCCTCCAGACTTAATATCTCCGCCTAAAGGATGCAAGTTTCATGAGCGATGTCCCTTTGCAAAACCTATTTGTAAAGTAGAGAGTCCAAAACAAGAAGAGTTTGGCAAAGGCCATCTTGCCGTGTGTCATTTCGCTGGAGAATTGGATCTGCATAGATAAGAGGTATGTTTTTGTCTGAAGAGAAAGTCCTCCGCGTTCAAGGCTTAAAAAAGTGGTTCCCGGTGAGAAAAGGATTTCTTGCTTTAGTCCTTGGGAAGGAACAAGAATATGTTAAAGCCGTGGATGGCGTTGACTTCGACGTAAATGTTG
>CAZHWZ010000066.1:0-7849 GCA_964535965.1 uncultured Candidatus Bathyarchaeia archaeon
GAGACATAGAGTTTTTCTATACAGCGAAAACAGTAGTTTCCACGATCAATGTGACCCTTCTAATCTCCCTATTGATTACATACATTAGCATATACAGAAAGACGCGGTCGGAGTTCACAATCGGATTGATAATATTTTCGATGGTCTTACTTTTCTATGCTCTTTCCTCCAATCCCATAATACAATGGGCTTTTGGTTTCCGTGCGTTCGGTCTTGGACCATTTGCCATGTTGCCAGACTTATTTACATGCGCAGCATTAGCTGTGCTACTATATCTCACCATCAAATACTAGGCGCGGGCAGGTAATATTTGATTCTGAAATAATTCTTCCCTTTTTGATCTCTCTGTTTTATTTGCTTAGGTATCTCCATGAGAGGATTAGGCCTATCGAAGTGAAAACTGCCGCGAATACGCCTAAGTAAGCAAAGTCAATCATTAGTTGCGTGATATCTGTGTTGTATAGAAGAAGTTGCCTCATAGCATCAGTTGTGTAGGTTATCGGGTTAATCTTTGCAACAACTTGTATCCAGTCCGGCATCATTGAAGTTGCAAATAAGGCGTTGCTCGTAAACATAAGCGGTAGATTTAGCAAATTCATAATAGCCATTTGCGTTTCCTGCCGCGTAGACCTTATTGCGATGGTCAGGAACAGTGATGACAAACCAAAGCATATTAAGACTATAGCTGCAAAAACTCCGAGAATACTCAATGGATTAAAGGACGGACTGAATTGCATGCCGAGCAACCACGCAATCAATAAAACTATCGAGGCTTGAATTATTGATCTAACCGCTGTAGACAAAACTTTCGAAAAGATTATCACACCTCTCGAAACCGGAGTGCTCAGCACCTTGTTTAAGAACCCCAAACGCCTGTCCCAAACTATAGACATGCCACTAAACATGGTTGTGAAGAATACAACGAAAGATATCATGCCCACTGCCATGTACGAAAAGTAATCGGCTGTTCCGAACGTATTTCGCATCATTTGACTTGTGATGTTTGAAAACGATTGCTCAATTTGAGCTTTCAATTGAGGAGGAAGGTTAAGGTCTGGTGGAAGAGTTATGGGGTTATTTGTGAAAATAGCGCTTATGTTCATGGCCTTTCCAAACAAGCCCATCCAAATAGCTGGCTGAATTATTATCATTAAAAGCAGTATTGGCTCCTTATACCATTTTTTAAGCTCTCGATTCGTAAGTGCCCAAAGTCCGTGGAATACGCTTCTAGAATTATTTGAATTGCTTTCACTCATCTTCCTCTAGCCCTCCTTAAAGTTATCCTATGTGCACGAAAACTCTCCTTAGACTCTTCTGCATCACGCATAGACTTGCCAGTGTAATCCAGATAAACCTCGTCTAAGGTTGGTTTTGTAAGCGAAAGTTTCGTCACGACATGCCCATTTTTCCGTAAAGCTTCAATTATGAGAGGCGCTGTTAATTCGCCGTTTTCAGCTTTAATGAGATACTTGTCATCTTCCTTCTTAACTTCCTTTACATGCTCAATTTTCTCAACAAGTCCACTGACGTCGGCGTCTTCTTTTATGCTTAAAGTGACTATGTCACCGCCCAAATTGTTCTTCAACTCTTCAGGAGAACCAGTGACAACGATTTTTCCATGGTCAATTATTGCGATGCGGTTGCAGAGGACGTCTGCCTCTTCAAGATAATGTGTAGTCATGAAAAGTGTCATTCCGAACTCTTTCTTAAGCAGTTTAATATAGTTCCAAGTTGCCGCTCTTGTCTGAACGTCTAAACCTAAAGTTGGCTCGTCTAGGAAAAGCACCCGCGGTCTGTTGATCAATCCGCATGCAAGTTCGAGTCTTCGCCGCATTCCACCAGAATACGTTTCAACCTTTTTGTCTTTAAACTCTGTCAATTCAACAAGCTCCAAAAGTTCAAGGGCGCGCTCTTTCGAAACTTCTCGGGGTATGCCATACAAGTCTGCACACAAAATTGTGTTCTCGTAGCCTGTTAAGTCTTCGTCCGCCGTGTATTCCTGAGGCACAAGCCCTATGACATTTCTAACTTCGCCTGCTTGTTTCAGAATGTCATATCCTAAAACCGATGCTGTTCCTTCTGTTGGCTTTAAAACCGTTATTAACATGTTAATGGTTGTCGTTTTACCAGCGCCATTCGGCCCCAAAAACCCGAAAATTTCGCCATTTTCCACACCGAAGTTCACATGATCCACAGCCACTAGGCTCTTGTTGAAAACTCTGGTTAGCCCTTCAGCCCTAATTACTTCATCAGTCATCTTTACCCTCACCACGCAGTTTTCTGTTAATCTCTTCAAGTTTTCCCGCAGTTTCATTTAAAACCTTATGAACTTCTTCGATGACTTGCAATGAAAAATGCTCTTCTAGGTTGCTTCCGAGTTCGAAAAAGGCTGAGACAACTCTGTGCATAGATTCTCGCAGCTTAATAGTTTTTTCTGGTGGTATGCGAAACCATAGGCCTCCCAAGAAAGCAGGCGGCATGAATCTCGCTTCTTGCCTGAATTTCATCTTTATTCTCCTTTGTTCTTCTAGGAGAGCTTTACCCTTATCCGTAAGCGTGTAACGCTTCATACCACCTTCCTCGGCTGGGAACTCCTTCACGTAATTGTTGTCTTGCAACCATGACAAAAGTGGGTAAATTGAGCCTGGGCTTGGCTTCCAACGCCCATCTGTTCTCTTTTCAATCTCACTCATCATCTCCGAACCAGACATAGGTTTCTCGCTTAGCAGTTCGAGTACTTGATAGCGTATGAATCCTTTAGGAACAATTGCGGTATGCCTCATCCAGTGTCTTCCAAACGGGCGCATGTTTTTCATCACCATTGATATCAGCGTCGATATCAACAGTGATATTTAAACTTGTCGCTTCCAAAAGCAGAAAGTTGACTTAATCTATCACCGTTCCGATATGCTTGCCCTTAACAGCAGCCAAAACGTTTTCAAGTTTAAATCCGTTCACAATAACAAATTTGACTCGCTTACGCTTCAGAATTTTGATTGCTTCGGGATCAATAATTTGATGTATTCCAGCCTTATGCTTGTTTTCGGCGAAAACACGAGATAAATCTTCGAAGCGTAAATGTTCAAGTTTGACGGCATCCGCATGTTTTCTAGGGTCTTTGTCGTAAACGCCTTCCTGGTCTGTGGCTTTGATTAACAAATCAGCGTTTACCTGTTCAACGATTAAAGCTGCAACTGTGTCCGTGGTCATGCCTGGTTTTAAGCCGCCCATAACTGCAATTTTGCCTTCCCGCAAACATTTCACAGCGTCTTCAATCTTTAATGGCACATTCTCGCAGCCTAATTTTCCTAGTTTTTTAAGAAAAAGTTGGGCGAAAATTCTTGAAACAGAAATTGCAATCTCGTCTTGAGCCCTCTCATCCATTCCCAAATCCTTTGCGGCTTTAATGAATTCTCTTGCCGAAGCCCCGCCGCCAACAACAACCGCCACTTCATGTCCATGCTTCTTTAAATCCCTCAATAAATCTACATACTTGCCAATTAAGTCTGGATTTAGCGGTGAAGCGACAACAGAGCCACCTATTCTTAGCACAATTCGCATGAACCTTACATCCTTTACAGCATATTATACGAATCTTTCTGGTTAAAACCCTTTAGAAAAATTTGTTTAAATCCTGCTGGGGTTTTGTGCTTTTCATCTGCACATTTATGGTTTCTCCAAAATTTATCCGCATTCCATCCACAGCAGCAACCGTTGGAACACCAGTTTTTTCTTCAATTAATTTTGCCTCTCTTGCTGGACCCTTAAATATCATTTGCATTCCGAGATGCGTCAAAACAGCATGTTCGGGACGAGACTCTTCAACTATTTTTATAGCGTCATCCGTTGTCATGTGCCCCTTCCAAGGTTTTCCAGCAGGCCTCATAACGCACAGCATAAGAAGCCTCACCCCCTCGTAGCATTTCCCTATACCTTCAAAGTATTCTGTGTCGCTTGTGTAGGCGAAGTCGCCGAATTCTTGAGTTTCAAATCTGAAGCCTACCGCGTCTGGATCCGTATGCCTTGCCTCCGTCACCAAAACGCGTACATTGCCAACTTGAAATCTCATTTTTGGCACCACTTCAATTTTCTGTTCGGGCATTTGCTGATGATATTTCGAGATTGAAGGCTCACACACATTACTCCCGCTTAAGACACTTTTAGCAGCAGCAAGTGTCCCACGTTTTCGAGTCATCCCTCGAGTCATGGCTTCGATTAAAACTTCAGCGTCCGTGTAATGGTCTGGATGGCAATGGGAGACAAAAACGGCATTAAGCTTCTGTGGGTCCAACCCCTCATTAATCGAGTGTACAAGGGCTCCTGGTCCGGGGTCTAAATGTACGTTTAAATCTTCGCCAATTATCCGAATTCCAGCAGTGCGCCTTTTCTGCGTAATTGTTGCGAATCTTCCGCCGCCGGTCCCAAGCAATACTATCTCAACTCTAGGGCTCATAAACAATTTTATAGTAATAATGTGATTTTTATTTTGTGCCCTTTTTTAATTTAATTCAAGCAGAAAACGCTTGATATCGCTTTAACGAATCAAGCAAAGAGAAATAAAACAACCTCTGTTCGAGGGACGTTCATTGATGAGGCTGAATCACGCCGAGTGTGCTTGCCAAAAACAGAAAATATATGAATAAAAATATGGCGCCTTCTTTCCAGCTCAGCCTCCCCATCGACAAAAAATACCAAAAAAACAGATTAGTGATCAGAGAAAAGATGACAAGGTCTCGGAAAACAAGCATGTTCATGGTTAAAGGTGAACCCAATAACACGGGAACAAAAAGTGTGATTCCCAGAATTAAAGTGATGTTTACGAAGCTGCTTCCGATAATATCACCAAAAGCCAGCGCTTGATAGCCTTTCAGGAAAGCTTTCAGGTCCAGAGTGAGTTCTGGAAGACTTGTGCCAAGCGCAATTATCGTTGCTCCTATTAACGTCCTGGGTATCCCTGCAAATTCTGCTACAACAACTGCGGATTCCACAAGAAAATAAGCGCTTAGAATAACGCCGACAACTCCTAAAAAAGTTAAAAAGATGTATCGTTTTAACTTCCTTTTCTCATCCTCAGAAACGCCTTTTCCTTCCTCCGGCGGGATTCTTATCTTTGACATCTGATATGTATAAAAAGCAAAAATCAGTATCAAAATCAAGCCCACAACCCAGCTGGCCTCTACAATGTAAACCAGCGCCAATGGGATTATAGAAGACACGAAGAGACCGAAATAGAGACTGCCCAGCTCTTCTCTCGCAAACGAAGGAATCACACTAACCGCGCGTAGATGCCTTATGGAAACAATTAAAGTAGCCAAACCAACTACGAGGCAAATGTTCACTATGTTTGAACCTAAAACGTTCCCAACGGAAATAGGAGCCTCCCCCGTGAAAGCAGCGATGAAAGCTACACTTAACTCAGGTAAAGATGTAGAAAAAGCAAGCAAACTGAAGCCGACAGCGGTCCTTCGAAGCTGAGCTACATCGGAAACTTTAATGGCATTCGTTATTGTCCAGTGGCTTGCCTGATCTAAGATTATTAGTGATACCAGAATAATCAGTATATTCACTATTACGTCCATGTTGGTTCACCATAAATCACGTTAAGAACGTAGGAAAACTAAATAAACTTAATGCCAAAACTCGAATAAAAATTTCGCATTAAACTTCGCTTTAGCGAGAAGCTTGAAGGGCTGTACTGGCAAACCGCACAGCAAAAATAATGCACGCGCTTAATTATCGCTTAAACTAAAGATTAGATTATTCCACGCTCTTTTTTGTATGATTCAGCGCAATGTATGCAGCAGAAGGTCATCTCTTTTCCCTTGACAGTTTCCCTATGCCCACCTTCGTAGACTTTGCAGCCGCAGTTGGCGCATATCTCAAGGCTTGGCGCAATGGCGACGGAGACCAGACCTGAAAAGCGTCTGAACAACTGCTTGCAAAGCTCTTTTCCTTCTCGCGTCAATTCAAAAACCTTCTTTTTCTTAACTCCAATCGGTTTGATTGTATGTTTCACGAGGCCTTTTTGTTCAAGTTGCCTGAGAAAGGGATAGACTAGGCTTGGGCTAATTTCCTTTCCAATCCTTTTCTTGAATTTACTGATTATGCTGTAGCCGTGGCATCGGCCTTCATATAGGATGGTGAGTATGTAGAAGCGCGAGAAGTCCGAGACTATTTCATCTATTTCTGTGGACGACATAGTCATACCAGATGTATCTTTTAACGATATATTTATATGCTACAACACTAATTATGCTTATAGGGGATATAAAAATGCTTTGCTGTTTAGGAATCTTCGCTGGCGTTGCAGCTGGCTCCCTACTGGGCGGACCATGGACATTTATCGCCCCGGCCTTTGGTTTTGGCCTAGGTATTATCAACTTCCATGAAAAATGGGCAGAAAGGCTGCTACAGAAAACATTCATTTTTTAAAATCTCTCCTTTCTCCTCTGAGAAGTTATCTGTAGCAGTCCTGCAATTCTTTGCGCTCTGGACAAGGACAGAGAATTCGATTTGGCTGGCTGGTGTTAAAAAGGAAGGTTGCATTTATTAACAAGGGAATTTGGGTGCATTCTGCAGAATTAGTATTCTACAGATATATCTTTTATAGATATATTTAAATAGACCCACAACCTAAAGCAAATGTGGAGTGTGCAGAAACATATGCCAAGAGACCCCGTATGCGGTATGAACGTAGACAAGGAAAAGGCTATCAAAAGGAAGATTGGAGACCGAACATACTATTTCTGCAGTGAAATCTGCGCCCGAACGTACGAGCAACCCGAGCAAGAATTAAAAGCTATGAAACGCAGAGTCGCCTTGGCACTTGCAGGCATAGTGAGCGTTGCTGCCTTGCGTGTTGTAGCCATGCTAGGCCTCGCCGTAGCCATCATGACATTTAGAATGGCTGGGATCTCAGCGTGGGACTTAGCCTTCTTTATTCTGTCAACACCAATAGTTTGGATAGCGGGATGGAGCATCCATCAAGGAGCGTACAAAGCGCTCAAGAATCGATCCATAAACATGGATGTGCTCATAACCACTGGAGTGTTAGCTGGCTGGGGATATGGTGCGATTAGCACGTTTTTCCCATGGCTCGGGTCTGAGGGATTCAGCTATATGGAAATCGCCATAGGAATTCTAGCTTTTGTGTTGCTAGGCAAGTTTATTGAGGAAACCATAAGGAGGAAGTCGGCTGTCGCCATCCGGAAACTGCTTGAACTCCAGCCAACGATTGCAAGGGTTTTGAAAGATGGGCAGGAAGTTGAGGTTCCAATTGACGATGTTCAAGTTGGTGACGTGTTCGTTGTTAGACCAGGCGAGAAAATTCCAACAGACGGCATAGTTGTTGCTGGTTACTCTTCAGTTGACGAGAAAATAATCACTGGAGAAAGCATTCCAGTCGAAAAGAATATGGGCAGCGAAGTCATAGGCGCCACAATTAACAAAACGGGTTTGTTGAAGACTCGAGCAACTAAAGTTGGCGAAGACACAGCTCTCATGCAAATCGTGCACTTGGTAGAAGAAGCTCAAGCGTCTAGCGCGCCTGTTCAAAAGTTCGCAGACCGCGTTGTCGGGTATTTTGTCCCAGCCGTCTTTGCAGTTGCAGGAATCGCCTTCACATTCTGGCTGTTTTCGAGAGGTTTCGCCTTTGCTTTTCTCGTGTTGCTAGCTATACTTCTCATTGCTTGCCCATGCGCCTTGGGTATAGCCACGCCTACAGCCATCTTGGCTGGTGTTGGTAAAGGAGCCGAATACGGAGTGCTGCTCAGAGGTGGCGAGTACGTTGAGAACGCCAGAAAACTGACAACTGTGGTGTTCGACAAGACCGGCACTCTGACAAAAGGTG
>CAZHWZ010000067.1:0-7073 GCA_964535965.1 uncultured Candidatus Bathyarchaeia archaeon
CCGTTCATTACAAAGTATCTTCTAGCTATGCCGCTTGCCTTTGTAACATGGAGGTAAATCTTAACCTTTTCGAGGAACCTTCTTAAAAGATTACTCAACTGTTATCTCTTCACCGTGAAAGGGCGAAGTGTTATAGCCCATATTAAATTCGGTTCTATTACCGCAATTGTTTAATATAAAGGTTTAGAATTCTACGTAAACTCTTCAAGAGGGATTTATGATGGCGGTTGCCGAAACCTTGGAAAAGCTTTCTGATGCTTGTGGCGTAGCTGGCAGGGAAGAAGAAGTTAGAGACTTGATGAGGAAAATGTTGAAGCCTCATATGGACGAAGTTAAAGAGGACAAGCTCGGAAACATCATCGGCATGAAAAAAGGAAGTAAAAATGCGCCCAGAGTGATGCTTGCGGCTCATATGGACGAAATAGGCTTGCTGGTGAAAACGATTTCGAAGAAAGGCTTTTTACAGTTCACGAAAATAGGCGGAATAGACGACCGCATCCTACTAGCCCAAAAAGTCATAGTCTACACGGAAAAAAGACCTTTACATGGAATAATAGGTTCAAAGCCACCGCACATACAAAAAGAAGAGGAACGCAAAAAAGTCCTCACCTACGATGAGCTCTTCATAGATATCGGAGCAGAAAGTCAAGAAGAAGCCAAAAAAATGGGAGTAAGAATCGGAGACCCGGTGAGCTTTGACATAAAATTCGCGAAAATCGGAAGAAACCTGGTAATTGGTAAGGCTTTTGATGACCGTGTTGGATGTGCCGTTATGGTTGAGGCAGTAAAGCGTTTGGAAAAAATAGAATGTACAGTTTATGCCGTGGGAACGGTACAAGAAGAAGTCGGTTTAAGAGGGGCAACAACAGCTGCTTTCGGTATATATCCAGATATCGGCATCGCTCTTGACATTACTATAGCGGGTGATGTACCCGGAGTAAAAGAAGTCGAGGCGCCAATGAAGCTTAGAAAGGGTCCATCTTTAACTGTTGCTGACCTTGGATTAATTACTCATCCAAAGGTTTTGAGGTTGTTGATAGATGCCGCTGAAGAAAATAAGATTCCATACCAGCTCGAAACGGGCTTGCCGGGCTCAACCGACGCGGCACGAATATCTTTAACAAGGGAAGGAGTGCCAAGTGGAGTCATATCAGTACCAACACGTTACATTCACAGTCCAGCATCCTTACTCAGCCTAGAAGATGCGGAAAACGCTGTAAAACTGACGGTTGCCGCGATTCAGAAGATTCCAAAACGCTTCTGATAAACGAATCCGTAAACTGAGCCATCAAAACTCTTTAAAAGGGTGATCATGCAAAAGGCGAATGGAGATTCTAGATATGAGCCATAAAGCTGTTCTCTGCGAAAAGGCGGCTAAACGGTTCCTTGAAGGTTATAATTGCGCTCAAAGTGTCCTATTGACGATGTTTGAGTATTGGAACGGCAAGAACGAGTTGATTCCTAAAATTGCTACAGCATTTGGTGGAGGAATAGGAAGATGTGGGTCTATTTGTGGTGCCTTAGCTGGCGGTGTGATGGCTATAGGAATTAAGTATGGAACCAATGAGCCTTCGCTGAAAGAACGACTAAACGCCTATGGATTTGCGCGAATGATTTATAGGCAATTTGAGATGCAGCATAACAGTGTTTTATGCCGGGAACTTATTGGATATGACCTTTCCAATCCAGAGGAATTGGAGGAGGCTCGAAAGGCGAAGGTGTTTGAAGAAAAATGCGTCAATTTTGTAAAAACTGCTGTTGAAACCCTAGTAGAGCTTAGTGAGCGTTAATGTTTGACCTTAGAAGCATTATCAGGCTTCACAGTTTAGCTATACTCTTCTGATAAGAGCAAAATGATTTTAAAACTAGAAGATTTTATCACTTATATGGATGAAGTTATGGATGAAAAAAGTTTCGAGTTTCTAGAGCACACGGCAGATGCTTACATTGCTGCTTATGGAAAAGATTTAGCAGAAGCTTTTGAAAACGCTGCTCTTGCAATGTTTGATGTGATGACAAACGTGGAGAAAGTAAGTCCAGAAGTGGAGGATTATGTTGAGGTTGAAGCCGAAGACGAGTACGCCCTTCTTTACAGTTGGCTTGAGGCTCTGCTTGTAAAGTTTGATATTAACGAAATGCTTTATTCAAAGTTCAAAATCTTGGGATTAAAAGAAACTTCAAGTGGTTTTAGGCTTAGAGCAAAGATTTTTGGAGAGAAATTTAATCCTGAAAAACATACGCAGAAGGTCGGCGTTAAGGCGGTTACGTATCATAAAATGGAAATCATTAAAGAACCGAACAGAGTTAAGCTAAAATTTATTCTCGACATATAAGCAACTTTCAGTTTGCTAAACTAGCTTTAATCTTTTTAAACCTTTCAGAAGCTTTTCCACCACCACTTCAGGCGGTATATCCACTTCTTCGCATTTGAACTCTATGAAAGGAACACTCTTCTCTTTGTAATACTGCAGAATCGGCTGGGTTTGACGCTCATAAACTTGAATTCGTTCTTTTATGACTTCTGGGGTGTCATCTGGCCGTTGGTAGAGCGGTCCTCCGCATTTGTCGCAGATCATATCCACTTTTGGTTTTAGGTAGCGTATGTTGTACACTTCTCCGCAGTTCTTGCAGATTCTGCGTGTGGATAATCGTTCAATAATTATCCACTCTGGCACTGTTAGTTTGATGATTACATCTATCTTGGCAATTTTCTCTAAGGCTTTTGCTTGTTCTACCGTGCGTGGATAACCATCTAAAATGAAGCCTTTTCCACTGGTTGTTTTGGCTAAGCGTTTTTTCAAAACTTCTACAACGATATCATCTGGAACTAGCAAGCCTTTTTCAACGTACCCTTTCACTTTTCTTCCCAGCGGGGTGTTTTCTTTTATGATTTCTCGGAAAACGTCGCCTGTGGCGATTACATCTACGCCGAGCTTTGATTGAAGTCTTGAAGCATAAGTGCCTTTACCCGAACCGGGTGCGCCAAAAATTATTGCATTTACCATTATTTTCCCTTAGCTTCATCGGTTTGTATTTCTTCGTAAGAAAATAGGTGGTTGATAATTAAATATTACTGTAGGGCTAGTGGAAACTATGAGATTGCAATAAGTTATGTGCGTGTCTTATCATTTTAGCGAATTAGAAACGTTATTTCTTTCACTAAAGTTTCTGGAATGAGGGCTCTTCCTCTTCGCTTGTTCAGTTTAACAAAGCCGAATTTGCTCAGCACTTGTAAATCTTGATACACGTTTTTCACGTTCCGCTTTACTTTTTGAGCTAAATCATTTATTGACTCCACCCTTAAAGATGCGAGCTGATACAGTAATTCTATCCTTTTATGCGTTAGTAAAGCGCCCTGTTCTGGTTTAAGGTCTCTGACTTCTTCAACAGTGTAATCGAGTGTTCCCTCTTCAATGTAGCCTTTATAACTGTCTACAAGTTCTGCCCATTCGAAATATGTTCTTGCAAGCTTACTGTCAAGCCTTTGTTTGAGGAAAAGCTCTTCAAACTTTTCAAAACTCAAGCCAAACTCTTTCTCTAATCTTTTGATTCTCTCTCCCACTTCCTCTGGCGTCAGATTTCGAGTGATTCTAAGAAGCATAAAAGTTCACAGTTTAAAGATGCATCAATCCAACTTAAAATCTTCCCGATGAAAATACTTAAAGCAGCTGGTGAAGACTTTAAGATTCTGCTTAAAAACTGTGGTGTGGCTTAGAAATGCATACAACAAAAGTTGAAGGACACCTGTATCTGATTGATGTTGAAACAGCCGGAATTAAAAATTTTATTGCCAGCTACGTTTTAAAAGGCAAGCAAGTTGCCATTGTTGAAACAGGTCCAACTTCGTCAATCTCCAATCTAGTTTCAAGCTTGAAGGAGTTGCGTGTCAAACCAGAGGACGTAGCTTACGTCGCTGTTTCGCACATTCATTTAGACCATGGTGGCGGCGTTGGAACTTTACTGAAGTATTTGCCAAAAGCCAAGGTCATAGTTCATCAAAGGGGAGCTCCTCACCTGGCAAATCCAGAGAAACTTTGGCAACAATCAATGGATGCTCTCGGAAAAATAACTGAAATGTATGGCAGACCCGAACCTGTTCCCGAAGAGAGGATTATTGCAGCAACAGACGGCATGATCCTTGACATTGGAAACAATGTTAGGCTAAAAGTTGTTGAGACCATTGGGCATGCCTCGCATCACTTAAGCTATTATGAACCGTTAAGCGAAGGGATTTTCCTTGGAGATGCTGCTGGCATTTATATTAACGAGATTAATGTGGTCGTGCCAACAACACCGTCGCCTTTCCGTTTAGACATAGCATTTGCTTCTTTAGATAAGCTGATCAGCCTAAAACCTAGGGCTTTATACTACAGTCACTTTGGTAAGGCACATGGCGCTGTGGAGAGACTCCAAACTTATGTAGAGCAGCTTAAGCTTTGGGCAAAGGTCGCAAAGCAAGGGTTAGAAAATAAAGAAAGCTTGGAAACAATAAGTAAGAGGATAATTGAAAGGGATGGGGCTTTAAAAAAGGCTGAAGGATACATTAGAATTCATCCAGTTTTGAGTGAGACTGTGCTTATTGAGAGCGTGCAAGGTTTTATTGATTTTGTGAAAAGATTCGGAGAGGTTCCAGCCTGATTTTGTTTTGGTGTAAACGCCAAAATTATTTATATTAAACTTCCCTTATTTTTGTGTATTAGGTGAAATGATGGAAGAAGGAGAAAGTCGTCCTCCTTCAGAAAGAATTCCGCTTGAAAAAATAGACAATTACACTTGGCGTATTCCCAAATATAAGCCTGGCATGCGGGTTCTAGGAATAGTTTTTGCTGATAGAAACTTGTTGGAGAAGATGCAGACGGATAGGACGCTTGAACAATGTACGAATGTTGCCCATTTACCTGGCATTTACAAATACTCAATAACCCTGCCAGACGGGCATGAGGGCTACGGTTTTCCAATAGGCGGTGTGGCTGCAACAGACTATGAGGAGGGCGTAATTAGCCCTGGCGGGGTTGGTTACGACATAAACTGTGGTGTTCGTTTATTAACAACAAATCTTTCCGAGCAGGAAATAAGACCAAAGCTTGCTCAACTTGCAAACACATTTTTTGAGAATGTTCCATGCGGGCTTGGAAGCCGTAGAAAGGATCTCAAAGTAACACCTCACGATCTGGATAGGCTTGTCATGGAGGGTGTTCAATGGGTTATAGATCAAGGACTGGGCTGGTCTGAAGATGCCGAACACTGCGAAGAACATGGGTGCATGAAAAACGCAAATCCAGACAAAGTTTCGACAACGGCAAAAAATAGAGGACTAACACAAATCGGTACGCTGGGTTCAGGAAATCACTTTTTGGAAATTCAGAAAGTTGACAAAATTTACGACACGAAAATGGCGAGAGTTTTTGGCATTGATCACGAAGGACAAGTAACTATAATGATTCATTGCGGCTCTAGGGGCTTTGGGCATCAAATATGCTCAGACTATTTGCGGATTATGGAGAGGTCTGTTTACAAATACAAATTGATATTGCCGGATCGAGAGCTTGCATGCGCTCCCGGAAACAGCAATGAGGCAGAAGATTATTATCAAGCAATGGCGTGCGCAGTTAATTATGCGTTTGCAAATCGCCAAGCAATAATGCACTGGGTTAGACAAAGCTTCCAACAAGTCTTCAGAGAAGATCCTGAAAGGTTTGGATTGAAGCTCGTTTATGATGTAGCTCATAACATTGCAAAGATAGAGAACCACAAAGTTAACGGAGAGCAAAAGAAAGTTTGGGTTCATAGGAAAGGTGCGACACGCGCCTTTCCTCCTGGGCATCCTGAAATTCCAGCGGACTATAGTTCTGTGGGTCAGCCTGTGCTCATACCAGGGAGCATGGGGACAAGCTCTTGGCTTCTGGTCGGTACAGAAAAGGCTATGCAGATAAGTTTTGGTTCAACAGCTCATGGAGCAGGGAGAATGCTGAGCAGAACAGCGGCTAAAAGGAGATTTTATGGTGGAGACGTTAAAAGGGCTCTTGAACAGAGAGGAATGGTTGTTAGGGCTGCGAGCTCTGTCGTTTTGGCTGAGGAGGCAGATCCAGCCTACAAGAACGTGGACGTAGTTGCAGAGGTAAGCGATAAGGTTGGGATAGCCACGAAGGTTGCTAGGATTGTTCCTTTGGCTGTGGTGAAAGGATAATTAACTGGGAAAGGCTAGGCAGGTTGAGAATAAAGCTAGTTAAATAGCTTTGTATTTTAATTAGTAAGCGTTCTGTTATGGGTTGCTAGTGGTTCGCATGCCATTGAAAGATGAATGCGGGATATGCGGCAGGGTTCTTCCATATGGTTATCTTAGGCGGTGCCAAAGATGTGGAAGATTGTATTGTAGGGATTGTATGGTTCCAGATGTTGCTACGGGCGATCCAACTAGGATGCTGTGTCTTAACTGCGCCAGAAAAGTTGTTTCCCCTCGGTCTTTTTCCAAGTATGATAGGCTTAAGGGTTATCTGAGGTTTAGGGGAGCTTTTACGGATGTTGTTAGGCTTTCCTTTGCTGATATGGATGGAATAATTGGGGATAATCTTCCAATGAGTGCCTATCGTAGCCAAGCATGGTGGAATAACTCGCCTAACTCGCATTCTATGGCTTGGTTGAATGCTGGTTGGGAAACACGAGAAGTAAATCTAGAAGAGGGTTACGTAGTTTTCAAGAAGGTTAGGCGTGCTCAAACCGAGAGCCTTAAGAGAAAAGTCTCCTATGGTCAGATTAAAAAGCCCTTCACGCCAGTTCCTGCGCGCATTCCAAAAGCCAAGCAACCATCGAAAACAAATGTGTCAAAACTCTATGCTAGAATTAAGAATTTGGAGCGGCAAAGAGCTTCTATGCCTCAATATCCTGGTAGTTTTAAGCCTAAGCCGAAGCATGAGAAAAGATTGTTTAAGCCTCATGAGAAACCACAATAACAACGCGAAAAGAAATTTTATTTAGTGCACTTTAAAATAGAGAATAATAGTTTATTTCGCATGTGCGGTCGTCGTCTAGTCTGGTTTAGGACACAAGCCTTCCAAGCTTGCGATCCCGGGTTC
>CAZHWZ010000068.1:0-6883 GCA_964535965.1 uncultured Candidatus Bathyarchaeia archaeon
ATCTCGAAATATTCTTTCCCGCAAATTTGGCAGCGTCTCCCCCTTAATCTGTCGCCAAGATAGGAAACTCTTCTCTCTATTGGTTCACTACTCATTTCAATCTCTCCCCAAAATGTAAACATAACCTTTAGTTCCGAATCCCTCAAGCTCCAGTACACATCCATACTTCAGTCCTTTATCGCTTTTAACTTGTCGTTCACCAGCTTCACCCCTTAGCTGCTTAAAAACTTCAAAGATTTGGGCGCCGCCAGTGGCACCTAAGGGGTTTCCATCCGCTTTTAATCCGCCGTTCATGTTTACGAAGAGTTTTCTTCTATCTATTTCATAATAACCTTTGTAGTCTTGACAGCTTTCGTATATGCTTCTCCAAGCGTTTCCGGGTTCGCAGAATCCTAAATCCTCAAGGGAAACCATTTCCATAACTGTAGACTGATCATAAAGCTCAACAACTTGTATATCCCATAGACTTATTCCAGCAATTTTCAGAGCATTCTTCATCGCTATTTCACCCACAAGAAAGTGTGTCATGTCATCTCTTGCTGGATAGGTCAGGTAATCGGTTGCAGAAGAGGAGCCAAGAATATAAACTGGCTTATCAGTGAACTTTTTGGCAACTTCTTCGCTGGTGAGGATAAGGACTGCTGCACCATCGGAAATTGGTGCATAATCGTAAAGCCCCAAAGGCTTTTTAGCTTCTTTCCTAGCGTTTAAGACCTGCTCAACCGTTATTTCTCTCTGAAGCTGCGCATACTCGTTTTTTGTCGCGTTCAAGTGGTTTTTAACTGAAATCTGTGCTAATGCGATGTTTACTTTTTCGAGGTTCTCGCCTGTTACGCCGTGTTTTTTTATGTAGGCTCGAAGCATCAGCTCATGGTTTGCCTCTGGCGTGCATCCCGCATAATAACTCCATGGATCTTCTAGCAGCATTAGGTCGTCGCGGATTTTATCCCAACGGTCTGTCATTTTCTCTATTCCGCCAACCAAAACCACGTTGTATCTTCCAGCTTGAATGGCGTTACAAGCGTTTGACAGTGCTGAGCTGAAGGAACGGGTTACTTCCATTGGAACATGAAGTTCTGTGAGTTCTGAGAGGAATCCTTCCTCCAGTCCAAATTTGTTTGTGATTGGGAGAAAATAGTCTGAAAGGTAGCATGCCTCTAAGTCTCTGCGTTCTATGTCTGCTTCCTTTGAAGCCTTCAGCCAAGCCTCTTCTATCAGTTTTTCTGGTTCCTTCTCGTAGTGTTCTCCAAACCTTGTTCTTCCAACAGCAACTATGGCTGGGCGATTTTGCATTACATCGCACCTTTTCTCTCAATCAGCAAATATTCCCTTTCGTAATGACTTTTAAGTGTTTGCCATTTTACCGTTTTCGGAAAATTCATAATTGTGTTAATAAGCATATATGAGGATAGCGAGGCGAGGATCATGCGCGATGAAGAGAAGTACCGCTTAGTTATAACCGTTAAGGAGATACGTGGAAGTTGCCCCGTCTTCAAAGTGGGAGACAGAATAGTTATAGATTCGCCAAAAATAGTTGTTGACAAAACAGACAACATTTGCATTCATGCTTTCGGGTGTATGCTCTCCATGATTGTTCCCTTAAGCCATGGAATAAGCTTCAAAGAGTTAGGCTTGGCAAAAGAGGAAGGAGAAAAAGGCTACATCCAATGCTTAGACCCAGGAAAGCCCTACACCGACGGCGGAACTGTACTATTCGAAATGAAGCGAGAAAGAATCTGATGGTCTAGTTCATAAAATTTTTATTATGGTTTGTCGGAAAGGCTAACCAACATGTGATTTGAATGATGTTGATTCATCTATCCTTTAGGAGTGTAAAATCGTTTTGGATACAAGAAGAAGAGCAGCGCTTCTCGGTTTAGCCTTCATAGCCTTTCTGGCTCTCTCTTACATCGCGAACGTCATCTTCTTCAGCGTTTTAGGCGAAATCTTCCACAATCAGTTTCTAGCCGTTGCCATGCTTTTCATACATAACGTTCTTGCAATCTCTCTCATTTTACTAGGCATGACATTATACGTTAATCTTGTTGTTTTGGGTTTCTTCAAGATGGAGAAGTACGGACATATTGTACTTGTGCATCCCCGAACCTTCGCCATAGTCTTCGCAGTCATGATTCTTTTCCTAAGCATTCTGCGCGGAAGCAATCTCCTTTACGGCGGAATAAACGTCGAAGCCTTGCCCCTAATTCTGCTGGTAAGTGCACCAATCGGGATTGTTGAGGGATATGGCATTTACTTGACGATTAAGAAGGCACTAAGCAGAGCAATGTCTATGAAAGACTTAGTTTACATTTACGGCATTTTCCTCGTCGCAGCCATAATCGAAGTTGGCTTCATAAACCTTCTAATATGGGTTTCCAGAGGATAGGCGAAGCAACAGACATTTACTCCCTAGGTGGGATTCGAAACCTCAATCTTCTTTAACTTTCCTTTTAATTCTTTCATCAACCTTTTTAACTTAAGACTCAACTCCACGGGGTAGCGGGGTGCGCCCTTCAAATTCTTGCATTTCTCGGGAAGTTTTGAAAGACTTTCCAAGGCTCTTTTTCTTATCTCCTCAAGCGGTGGAAGGTCATAGACTATTTTCCCCTTCTCCATTACTTTAAGGAGCAGAGGCTCCCCGTCTATTTTTTCATCCTCTAAAGCGATGGTGTCTTTTACGAAATTGCCTCTTTCATCTTTAAACCTGAAGACTTGCTTTCTCCCGGGAAGTGTGACTTTGCCTTTACTTAGCTTCATGATTGGCGAAAATTGGCCTTTCTCGTCCATCTTTTCGCACAACTTGTAGATGATGTCGACGTAAGGTCTATCCTCTGAGGTTCCCATTCTGGTCCCGACACCGAATGCATCGATTTTTGCGCCCTTTTTCAGCAATTCCTCTATCTCGTATTCATCCAGATCCCCGCTTGCGAAGATCTTGACGTATTTCACGCCGTTCTTATCCAGCAATTCCCTAACCTCTTTGCTTATCTCTACCAAATCTCCGCTGTCTAGCCTTACCCCGCCCAACTTGAACCCCTTTTCTTCGAGCTCTTTGGCAACCATGGCAGCTTTCTCAGCTCCCTTAATATCGTCGAATGTATCGATCAAAAGCGTTGGTTTATCGGGGAAAGTTTTGGCAAAAGCCCTGAAAGAATCTATCTCCCTTTCGAAAAACATTACGAAAGAATGGGCCATGGTTCCAAAGATGGGGATGCCGTATTTCATCCCTGCAAGGACGTTGGAAGTGCCGCTGCAGCCAGCTATGTAGCTGCACCTCGCCACCTTCATTCCCGCGTCGGTTCCGTGCTCTCTTCGTAAGCCGAACTCGATCACAGGCCTATCTTTTGCTGCGTTCACGACTCTCGAAGCCTTAGTCGCAATCGTTGTCTGTAAGTTAACGGTGTTAAGGATGAAGGTTTCTATCAGCTGAGCCTCTATTATCGGCGCAGTAACCCTAATCAAAGGCTCGTTTGGAAAGACTATTGTGCCTTCTGGGATAGCCCACACTTCGCCCGTGAATTTGAAGTCCCTCAAGTAGTCGAGAAATTCATCTTTAAATCCTTGCCTTTTCAAGAAATCTATGTGCTCTTCGTTAAACCTTGCCCTTTCAAGGAAAAGTAGCACTTGCTCCAAACCCGCAAACAAGAAATAAGATCGATTTGGAGGTAATCTTCTTATGAACAGGTCAAAAGTCGCAGGCTCAAATTTTTTGTTATCGAAGTAACTTGCGCACATGGTCAACTCGTACAAGTCTATGAACATGCTCATGTTTTCTTCGTCCACGAAACCTATGAAAAAGCTCATGGAGTATATTTGATGGTAAGGAAATTATATCCCTTTCTGCTTGACAGACGTGGTTTCACCCCTTGACTAACGTCCTGTGCCAAGCGAAATTGGCAAATATGTGCTTTAATAAAGCATAAATATTCACCGCTTACAACCATGATTTCTAAACTTAGGTGGAAAATAAAGTGAGTAGAAAACCAGTGAAGGAAATACTTGTTATAAAAGGCGGAAATCTAATAGACGGCACCGGCGCAAAACCGCTGAAGAACTCTGTTGTTGTGGTGGAAGGGGCAAGAATCACGGCTGTTGGCAAAGAGAGAGATGTAGATATACCAAAGAAAGCCAAGAAAACTGAGATTGACGCATCAGGAAAAACAGTAATGCCAGGATTAATTGACTCACATTTGCATTTAATAGGCATGAAGACTGACCGCATTCTAGAAGAAGAATTTGTTAGACCTCATCAATTGGGTTTAATAAAAAGCGTTTACGATGCTGTTGACCTTTTAGAAGCAGGCTTCACAACAGTGAAAGACTGCGGCGGCTTCGGCATATACCTGAAAAGGGCTATCGCCGAGGGAACAACGCGCGGGCCTAGGATACTTTCGGCAGGTTATGTGTTAAGTCAAACAGCGGGTCATGGGGATACGCATTTCGTTCCTGTTGAATGGGTAGATGCGCGGGTCACAAAAAGGGGCATGGCCTTGTTGTGCGACGGAGTGGCAGAATGTATTAGGGCGTCTCGTTACGCATTGAGAGAAGGTGCTGACTTTATAAAAATCTGCGCAAGTGGTGGAGTAATGTCGATGGTTGATAGACCTGAACATACTCAGTTTACACTGGAAGAATTGAAGGCAATAGTTGAAGAGGCAAGACATGTCGGAAAGTTTGTCACAGCTCATTGCCAAGGGACAGAAGCGATGAAAAACTGTATAATGGCTGGTGTAAAAACAATTGATCACGCTTGCTATCCTGACGACGAAGTAATAAAGATGGCTAAAGAGAAAAAGGATGTTGTGTTTGTTTCAACCCTTTCTATCATGTGGCGCATAGTAACCGAAGGAGAAAAGGCTGGGTATCCGCCTTGGGCAGTGACAAAGGGAAAGGAAGTGTCAGAAACTACAATGAAGAACATAGCAAGACTTTACAAGGCCGGTTTAACAATTGCAAGCGCTACCGACTTTGGGGGTTCGCCATTGTTGAAAATGGGTACAAATGCTATGGAGTTGGAGTTGCTGGTTAAATATTGCGGCTTTAAACCTATGGACGCGATTATCGCGGCGACACGAAACGGCGCAAAGGCGTGTGGATTGGAAAATGAAATTGGAACGATAGAGAAGGGAAAGCTGGCTGACATTTTATTGGTTGATGGCGATCCGCTTAAGGATATCAAGGTTTTGCAGGATAAGAGCAAGATAAAAATGGTTATGAAGGAAGGAAAAATTGAAGTAAAAAGAGGTGTAAAACTCTCTCCTTCATGAACGCAGAAATAATACAATGCTGTGTGCTTATGCTATTCCAAAATATAGCCTAACTCATCATTTCCTCTTCAACTATCCTTATTCCCCTCTTCTTCAACTCATCTAAAAACAACTGGAAAAGTTTATCATCCATCCCTATCTTTTCAGGCGGAATGACGCCTTTTTCCTTTACGGCTTTTTTTAGTATTAATTGTGCAATGATTGAGGCTGGATAAGCCGTTGTTCTCGCCATGGCTGTTATCCCTCGCTTTTCATCGTAGCGGTCCAATAGGTGGTAAACATAACGTTTTTTTCTGCCATTTTTAATGCCAATGACCTCAATCTTTAATGCCACAAAATCCTTAACCTCTGGTTTCAAAAGCCTCTGTTCCAAAAGTTTGATGGTGAGCCTTCTCGGCGATACGCCTACACCCTCGACATCGACCTTTTCTTCATCAAAGAATCCAAGAGCCTCAAGCAGTTTAATCTTTTCAGCATGTCCCGGATATCTGAGCGTCTTCTCCCACATGTCTTCTACATTTTTTATAGTGTACATCAATGTTCTAAGCCCATCGGTGTAGAAGGCTTCAAGCTTTCCAATATTTGGAAATTCGACTTCTTCCAGCCCGCTTAAGGCTTCTACTTCAATGATTTTGCCATCTCTAACTATTCGCGCTTTTCTTGTGTATTCATCGATTAGGCTTTCGGGTGACCATGTAATAATGTAGCCTAAAAGCGGGACGGGTTTTTCCGGAAGCCCTCCAACCATTATTCGTACACTTCTAATCTTGTCAAGCCTTCCCGTGGCATGTCCGACAAGAATGTTGCTTATGCCGGGGGCGAGTCCGCAATCCGGAATAATTGTTACATTAGCTTTTACAGCGCTTTGATTGAGGGCTAAGGGATTTTTCCCCATATAGGAAACGTCCACCAAATCCTTTCCGGCTTCAACACATGCTTCAGCTAGGCGGTAGCCAAGTTTTCCTGGCAGAAATCCCATAGCCAAGTCGAAGTCTTTTAAGACATCAACTAATTTGTTATAGTTTGCTGTATCCAGTTGAATCCATGAAACATTCCTCCTGTGGATTCTTTCAGCAACATTTTTAGCTCTTGTCTTGTCTTTGTCGGCGACAACAACTTCAATAGAACTAATGCTTTTGGCGATGTCTTCTGCAGCAACAGGGCCTATATTTCCACAGCCCAATATGAGTAGTTTCATAAGTGGTAATCAAGGAATTTTTTATTAAAACCTTCCTAAAAGCAAAGATAAAACGTCATGGCTAGCCTTTATCCATTACTCTTCCTTAAATCTGGCATCATTAGAATTTCTAGTAGAATTCCAGCAAAACTCTAGCGATTCCCGTTCAGAGAATAATGAAGCTATATAGTTGATTTATAGAAGATTGATTTGAAAATCTTATATACCACCATGGCAATTGTAACTCTGAGCATCATGGCTGAAGTTTGTCCGATATGCGGGCTTCCCAAAGACTTGTGCGTTTGCAGCGAAATAGAGAAGGAGCAACAGAGAATTCGCATAAGACTTGAAACACGAAAGTTTGGCAGACCAACAACAATAGTGGACGGCATAAACGACAAAAACACAAACCTAGCAAGCCTAGCCCAAAAACTAAAAA
>CAZHWZ010000069.1:0-6802 GCA_964535965.1 uncultured Candidatus Bathyarchaeia archaeon
AAACATTTAAGATTTTTCATACAGTTTTGTTGTAAAAAGTTAGAAGTAATTGAGTGAGATTGACAAAAGTTGGATTAAAAGTGAAGGCATAGAAAAGCTTGTATGGTGTTTTTCATACGCTGCATAAAATTACGGAAAATATCTATCCTTTAACAACTAAGGCTAGGAGGGAAAGCAGTTAACTTATATGAGGATTCACCTGGAAGTAGCATGATGGCTATAGATCTTGTGTGAGATGCCAAGTTTCTTTGCCACCATTATTATTGTTACAATTAAGAGAATTTCTCAGGCTCAAGATATATGAAGTACAGTTTCCACCCATTATTTTGCTGCTATAACGAGTATATCTTCCTCCTCTCTTTTGATGCTCTCAATTTTTCTAAAGCCTGCTCCTTTTAGCACTTTAGCAAAGTTTTGAAATGTCCACTTGATTCTGGAGTTTATTGTAAAGGCTATCTCAGCCCTCATTCGACCACTTTCCTCGATGAGGTAAACGTGGTTTTCAAGAATCCCCTCCTGGGTCTTCTCAGGAATTTCGATATGTATCACTCTTAAACCGTCTCGCTCTACTGGTGGCTCAATTTCGAATCGCTTTCTCTTCCGCCATTCCTTTTCAATCAAATTCTTTAGGTCCCTTTTTGTATACTCTTGAGGAGGACTGCAGAATATGAATTTTCCACCATTTTTAAGTACCAAGTATATGCCCTTGGCCGACGCTCTTAATGTTTTGTAATTTCCTATCTCGTCAAAATAGTCGCTATACACACAGTCATATCTGCGGTTACAATTCTTACCTAACTCTTCGTAGCGTGAACGGTAAAACTTTATCCTCAACCCTTGTTCTTTAGCTAATTTTGGTGCGTACTTGATGGCAATAGCGCTTGCATCAGAACCTTCAACCTTGTAACCCATTTTTGCAAACATCACCGTCTTGAAGCCAAGGCCACACGAACAGTCTAATATGGATCTCACCCGTAGCTTGGAGAGAATTGAAAAGAATGGCTGCAAAGCGCGTTGGGTCATTTCCCAATGTTCAGACATCCATATCTCCCTCGTAAACCATGACCACTTCCAAATAGTATCCCAACTCTCCTCTTCACTGGAACAAATCGAAATTTTGATAGGTTCTATCCCCATCTTATTTCCTCCAACTTGAAAATTCTATGTACGCCTATATTATAACATAGCTGATAAATCTTCTATATGAAGTAAATCGAGCCTAAAGACTGCGTCTCGATAACTCGTACTCTTCTCACTTTAACTAGTAGGCTTTTCGTCATGTTTTGGTGCCAAAGAGAAGTAATGTGAGATATATGTAAGCATTTCCATAGATTAAAATCCTCTTTTTAGCTAATTTTAAGCATATTTTTCAGAAAGAATGCAAAATTATGCTTTAACACCACATTTTAACCGAAACTGGTCTTTTTTGCTATAAAACAAATTTTCAGTATTCGTAAATGTGGAAAACCGAGAATTTAAACGCCAGTCAAAGTTCAGTGCGGGGGATTAGGTTTGAAACTCGTTTTAAATTCTCGGAATTTGTCCGAATAGCAAGATGTAAAAATGCCATAGGGAGTAGGGGGATATTGAACCCAGGCACTTTGTCCAAAAAGGAAGCCTACATTAAGAGAAAGGGGTCGATCGTTGCTTTCACTCATTCAGAACCCTTCTTCGAATTCTTTCTTTCAAGTATTTTATGGTTTCACCGCTGGCGGATATTATGAGGAATATGAACGTTATTCCAGTAATCAATGCAGGTAACAATGGGCCTCCCTCCATAGGGTTCAAGAGCATGCCAATATTGTATATGAAGTAAAAAATCCATTGTGGCGGAACTGAATATCCATAACTAAGTCTTATCAGGAGCCAAACTACCGTTACAATGAGGGTTAAGAAAGCGTAAAACCCTATTCTGTGGAAAATCCCTCTTCTTTTCATGTTTAACCCTTCTTCTCCTTTTATTAAGAGCCCTTTCATTCCTTTCATTATTGGTGCGGGGGGTTAGGTTTAGATATCGGTTTAAATTCTAGGATTTTAGTTACAATTTATTCTTGTTGAAATATCTTTCCTTAGTTTATAAAGTCGACCTGAAAGACGTCTACGCCGTAGCCAAAGCCTACGGCTCATACCCAGGCCATCCGAAATACGACCCCAACCTCGACATAATCTACGACGGAAAAATAGACCTAAAAGACTACTACACAGTATGCAAAAAATACGGAAAAACAAACCCATAAACCCATTTTATTTTCCAACAAGAGCCTTCACTTATCATTTACGCGCGATTTCTTGAAGTTGTTTGATTTGTAAATTTTAAATGTAAACTTGTATCTGGCCCTCGGCACAAAACAAGAAAAGTTCGAACATCACATTAATTAGTTGATTTTCCTTCAGCGCCTTTGATTATTTCTTTATTTGGCAACAAAGCTTTGTCTTGAGGATTGAAAGCAATTCTAAAATAAAAAAAGGGCCTTTAAAGTAAGGCCTTTTGGGTTTAAAGAGCTATTAGAAAAAAAGGAGATTAGAGGTGTTTTTGTCTGCTCTATATTTATGGATCTGTTTCTCCATAGTGGAGTGCAGCGATGTATATGTCTTCTATGTCTATTATTTCGTCGTTGTTTATGTCGAGGTTGGGGTCGTATTTTGGATGTGCTGGTGAGCCGGGATATTCAACATTGGGTCCATAGGAGCCGTAAGCTAACGCGATACTGTATATATCTTCTATGTCGACTATGCCATCAGCGTTTATGTCGCCAACCAAGGCAACAAAAACCCAGCCGTTAGTGTAGTTGTTGTCTGTTGTGTCTGTTTCGCCTAAGACTAGATGTACGTAAGCGGCTATAGTGTAATTGCCTTTAGCAAAGCCTTCTGTATTCCAAGTGAATTGAAGTGTTGTTGAGTTTTTGCTGGCCAATGACACGTTTGCCACTGCCACAACAGTTTCATTACAATGCAGAGTAATGCTGAAAGATGCGGAATGGACGTACAGGTTTTCAACGGAGACTTCAATATCCACGTCGCACCCTTGCCCTACTACGGTTCGCATTGGCGTGATGTCTGTGATACGTGCGTTATTTATGTAAACTAACATTATGTCTGTTCCAGTATTGCCCGTTGCATCTGTCATGGTCGCTCTGATGAGGTAGTAGGCGTCTGGTAGCTGAGTGGTGTCCCATAAGACTTGCCATCCATCAGTTTCATCATAGTCTATTCCGATCTGAACCCAACTTGGACTGTTAGGACAAACAGTAATTATTTCTTTGAGCGTGGCGAACTCATTTGCGCCTTTGCTTCCGTTTCTATTCCAATCGCCTTTCAGTTGGAAAGGATTTCTTGCGTCATAATCGCCGATGTCTGTTGTTCCAGTACTTGGGTCCATAAAATCCAGTTGCCCAGTAAACGTTTGAATGAACCCATAGAGCGGTATATACAGATTCTGGATATGTACAGAGCTTATTGTCACAAAATGTTCCTCATCATCATTTGTTCCGGGTGTTTCATCATTACCAGGAAATGTAAATAGGGCAATAACATCTTGACAGCGCAGAAACTCTTGCATGGCGACTCCAACGCTTGCTTCCATTACACGGGCGCGCAGTTTATTGGCTAGCCCTTTTTCTTTTATGTAAGCATTAATTCCATTTCTTAAATCGTTTGAACCTGTCCCCTTTTCAAAGCGATTTGTGTCTGCGAATTCGTATATTCTACGTGCCATTTTTTCAAGTCCATCTGGATAAGTATCGCCGTCTTTGTCACCTTCCGTTTCATCGTACAAGTCTTTATATGGACGCTGCCCCGAGGAGCCAACATAGCCATCCCAGTAAGCAAGACAGCTTGCTGCAGCTGTAGGACCACAACTGGTACTTCCATCCCAATTCGGAAGCGTCGGACTACCTTCTACATCAATGTTGTCCTGGTCCAGTGGTTTGACAGGCTTATCGATCCAATTGCAGTGCGTCCATGATTCTTCAAAGAGCGAAAACTCAGTGGAATCGACATTTTCGTCGCAAGTTGCCGCCGTTAGATTAGTTTGTCCACTGACAATTGTCGGAAAAGTTCGTGCTGTCATTTTAGGTGCAGGGGGTGTAGGGTCTAAGTAAACATGTGATAGGTCGCTACCAACTTGACTCACATTATTTAACATCGTCGCTCTAACGTAATAATCTCCCTCACCTAAACATGTAAGATTCCAAAAAGTTCTCCATCCATCCGTGCGATTTGAGTCTACCACGATAAGGATCCATGGGCCACCCATGGCTTGAGCGTACTCAAATGTAGTAGAAACAATGTCCAGCGCAAGATTCATTTCAACAGCACTAACCTCAGTAACATTGCCATATATCAACGAACCGTTCAAGGGGTTTGCAATGTATGGTTCCGGCGTTGACATATCCCCACTTGATTCGTAGCTTTGGTGGATGTAAAATACTGCCCTTGACATGCCTATTAAGAGAAGTATCACCATTATTCCAGATGTTGCTTTCCTTTCCATTTTCTCCATTTCCTCCTTTTTCTTTTCAATTCATTTTCAGCAGTAGCGGGCTTTCCCCTTTCGGGTGCTCTCCTTTCTAGCCGTACTGCCTCCAGTTCTCCTCATCCTCAAATTATCAAAGAACCTTTATAAAAATGTCTAATAGCAGGTATTATGTCAAGCTTTGGATGGGAAATGATAAAGCCTAAGTTAGTCTACTATTAGCTCAAAACCTTGAGATCAGTTTTACAGTAGATTTCTTTCAGTTTTTCAGGGCTAAAGTCGGTGTAACGCTTTGCTAGTATAGCGCGCGTTAACTGAGTGATTTCTTGAAGTTGTTTGATTTGTAAATTTTAAATGTAAACTTGTATCTAGCCCTCGGCACTGTTTGTGGCAAGGTTCTAAGATAGGAAGTAGACGAGTAGCGCCATTGCGAACGTTATTAGAAACGAAGGAATCACGTATTTGTAGATCTTGCCCATTGGGCATTTGAAATAGTCTGCGGTGAACGTGAAACATAGGTGGGTTGGTGCAATCGTGTATCCCAGATAAGCGCTTATGTAAATCAATGCTGCTACTTTAGGCGTAAAGGCTATTGCTCCATACAGAATTGAAACACTTATGGCAACTCCTCCTTGCGGCGAACCGGTTAGAAGCCCTAAAACAGCAGGAGCAAACATTAACAAGAAAACCATGTCGATATTTCCGCTTGTTACAAACGTTTTGAAAATGCCAGAAATTCCTGCCGCAACCATCACATTTCTCAACAAAAATGCGCCGTAAGCTGCAAGCGTGATTCCGTAAATTCCCCACCTTTTGAAAGGTTTTGCGAAAATCTTGAGGCTTAACTTGGAGATGATAATTAATACTATTAATCCTACTAACGTGGCTATTAGCACATCAAAGCCTTGTTGAGCCAAACTAAGACCAATCAAATCTAAAACGATAGCAACAATTATTGTCACCAAAATTGGGGAGAAAGCCACCAAAAAATCTCTAAAATTTGAACTCCCCGTGTTCCTCGTGTATGATTTTTCCTTGTTTTTCACACTGGAAATCTTCCAGAAACCAATGACGTATCCCGCGATTATCATGACCAGAACTACAGGAATCTGACGCAAAATTATCAAAGGTACCACCACCCCTGTGAGCCCAGCAGTTACGATTAGAGGCAGACTTATGGGATAGACCGGAAATATTGTGTGTCTAAACCACAAGTTTATGTAAGCTTTCCTGTCTGGTTTTAACTTGAGCTTTTCGGCTTCAAAATCCACCAACGGCGCCGACATGAGGGCTCCACCCGCAACCGGAAGAAATCCTATGATTGCTGGAAGAAGACTCAGCACAATCTTCGGATTATTGATTATTTTGCCTATACTTTCGCTTAAATCGTTAATCACCCCTGTCTCTTTATAGAGTTGACTTAGCAGCATTATTGTAAAAGTTGCAAGCACGACGGAGATTGCGAGTCTACCGTCAAAGGTTTGAGGATCTGTGGTTCTGTAGATCACTGTGGGGATGTCCAACCAGTTAAGTGAAAGGAGAGCTAGAAGCACGGCCGTTGCGTTCAAGGTTATCCCGAGATTAACACGCTTATACAACATCACTCCAAGAAAACAGAATGAAGCAATAACAGCGGTTAACGGGTCAAGGAATCCCAAACGTTAAGCTTCCTTTTAAATCACACTTTAGAAAACCAAAAATATACAGTCAAACTCTTAATCCTTTTCCTTTCCAGAGGAGAAACTCTTAAGAATATTTGGCCAAATTTGAGCGTTGGGCTAGCTATGAAGAAAAAGGTCTTCGTTTCGGGTCCGATTCAGTACGTGGAAACAGAACAGTCTTATAGGGATGTAATCCGTGAAATCTGTGTCCGCTGCGGTTATGAACCCGTTGACCCTTGGGAACGTGAAAAAATAATATACAAGGGAACTGAGCATGGCTGGTGGAATAGGGTTCCGACGGCTGATTTTATTAGAAGAGACTTGGAAGACATTGAAAAATGTGACGTTTTAGTTGCATATCTACCTAAGCTCTCGGCTGGAACATGCATGGAGCTTTTCTACGCCAAACTTAAGGGCAAGAAAACCGTATGCATATGCCAAATTAAGAACCCTAGTCCATGGATAATAGTTCATTCGGACATAATTCTAAAGAAGATCGAAGAGCTTGAAGAAGCGCTTAAGCGAGAATTTTAACGTTATCTTTAGGCTTAAATGGTACATTTAGAAAAGGAAAATAAGAACCTCAACAAAATCACCTTTACCCAGCTTCGCCATGTGCGGTCGTAGTCTAGCCTGGTCTAGGACATCAGCCTGCCACGCTGACGAC
>CAZHWZ010000070.1:0-6765 GCA_964535965.1 uncultured Candidatus Bathyarchaeia archaeon
TAATCAGAAACCTTACAGAAGAATTATGATGGAAACTTGGGGAGGCGAAGTCTACCCAAGCCCGAGCGACAGAACGAAATGTGGCAAGAAGTTTCTGGAAGAAGACCCTAACAACCCAGGAAGCCTCGGAATAGCCATAAGCGAAGCCGTGGAGGATGCCCTCACGCACCAGGATGAGGCGAGATACACTATTGGAAGTGTTGTCAACCATGTTCTTCTCCACCAAACCGTTGTGGGCTTAGAAACTCAGAAGCAAATGGAATTGGTAGATGACTACCCTGACACAATCGTGGGATGCATAGGCGGAGGAAGCAGCTTCTCTGGCTTGTACTGGCCATTCTATTACGATATGGTTTCCGGCAAAGCTCCTAACGATCCTGAGTTTTTAGCTGTGGAACCTACAGCATGTCCGTCAATAACGAAGGGATACTACACTTATGACCACGGGGACACTGCTCGAATAATTCCCTTGGTCAAAATGTACACGCTTGGACACACGTTCATACCTCCACCCATCCATGCTGGCGGATTGCGCTATCACGGAAAGGCTCCAACACTCTGCTTGCTGAGTAGGGAAGGGATTGTAAAGACCAGGGCTTACAATCAAGTTGAAGTCTTTGAAGCAGCAACGTTGTTCGCCAAAACTGAAGGTATATTGCCAGCCCCTGAACCTGCCCACGCTATAAAGGCTGTGGTTGACGAGGCCCTTAAATGTAAGGAAACATGCGAAGAGAAAACCATCTTATTCTTGCTTTGTGGACACGGCTACTTTGACATGCAAGCCTATGACGACTACAAATGTGGCAAACTTCCTCCATATGAGTACCCAAAGGAAAAGGTAGACGAAGCCATGAAAAAGCTTAAGAAACTCTACCCTTGGCTCGATGGTGAACTTAAAAATCTCCACTGAAACCACACATGAAATACGAACTTGGAACGTTGAATTTCCAACCTTGAGCCATTGAGAAGTGAAAGAACAATTGACATCCACAATTTTAGCTGAAAAATCAAATCAAAAAATAGCCTTGTTGCCGATTGAAGAGCTGAAACCACACGAAAAAGGCTCTCCGCTTTACCTAGAACTGCTTAAACAAGAAATACTCAGAGACGACATGTTAAAGTATCCGATAATAGCAGATGAAAAAACACGCGTCATCTTAGATGGAATGCACCGGTGGCTCGCGTTAAAAAGCCTCGGTTACACGCTAATACCAGTCATTCTCGTTGACGCTTTACAAAATCCAAAAATACGTGTTGGAAGAAGGAGAATCCACCGATACGTAAGCGATTCGGATGAGGAAATAAAAATCGAAGAGGTTATCTCTGCGGGACTTAGAGGACGCCTAATGAAGCCGCGCTCAACCAGACATTTTTTCCCCTTCTCCAAATTTCAGCAAATCAACTGTCCACTCCATCAGCTAAAGAAAAACGCTCCACAAGATGTGTCAAAATATCTGGCTAGAATGAGCAGGAAAGAGTGCAATCTAGCCATTAAAGAGTGGCTGGAGGAGATAGCTGAAGAATCAGAGTTTCTCACGAAAAGAAAGGAAGAAGTAGAAAGGGAAATGGAGGAATTTCTAAACAGAGTCAAGGGTTTGAACAACAACCTTCCAACTTTTTAACGTTTTAAGGTTTCATGGATACCCAAGTAAATCAAACGTAGAAGTTATTAACATATAAATAGCATACTAACCAAAGGGATGGAATGATTCCGATTAATGCCCCACAAATCGGAGAAGAGGAAATCGAAGCTGTTGTCAAAGTTTTGAAAAGCGGCATGCTGACGCATGGACTTGGCGCTGGTCCTATGGTGACAGAGTTTGAGAACTCATTTGCAAAATTTGTTAAGGCAAAGCATGCTGTAGCTGTGAACTCGGGAACGGCAGCTCTGCATATCTCTCTTATGGAAGCTGGAATAAAAGCTGGCGATGAGGTGATCTTGCCAAGTTTCACGTTTGTTGCAACGGCAGAAGTTGTTGTTATGGCTGGGGCTAAACCAGTCTTTGTGGATATAGACCCAGAGACATACAATGTTTCGCCGAAATTAATTGAAGAAGCCATAACAAGAAAGACAAAAGCCATAATGCCAGTAGACCTTTACGGCTTGCCAGCCGACATGCAACCGATAAAGGAAATAGCCGGAAAACACGGCTTGTCAGTAATTGAAGACGCAGCTCAAGCCCACGGCGCAACATACAAGGGAAAACCTGCAGGAGCATTAGCTGACGCTGCGTGCTGGAGCTTTTACAAAAGCAAAAATATGACCACTGGTGAAGGCGGTATGATAACAACAAACAACGACGAAATGGCGGAGAATATGCGGTTTATAAGAAGCCATGGGGAAAAAGAGAAGTACAAATCCCTCATGCTTGGGCACAACTATCGCATGCCAGAAATAGAAGCCGCAATAGGCTGTGTGCAACTAAAAAAGTTGCCTAAGTTTCTGGCTAAACGACGCGAAAACGCGAAAAGACTGACTGAGATGCTAAGGAAAGCGGAACGTTTGCAGTTGCCAAAGGAACCAAAAGGCTTTGAACATAGCTGGTATCTCTACACCGTTAGACTAAAAGACGCAAGGGGAAAAGAAAGAGACGCAATTGTTGAAGAGCTAAAGCGAAAGGGAATAGAAACAGGAGTATACTATGTAAATCCTATACATCTCATGCCATACTACAGCAGTTTTGGAAAATATCGGCTTCCAGAAACGGAGAAAACGGCAAAGCAGGTGTTTTCATTACCAGTACATCCAGGCGTTACAGAGGAACAAATAGATTTTATAGGCGAAACCGTTTTACATCTTTTAGGATAGGTTTGTGACGTTAAGGTTTATATGGAATGATTTAGGTAGTATTGAATCCCCCCATGCGGGGTTTTGCGAGGGTTACATAATGCAAAAAATTAAGGTTATTATAATGGGCGCGGCTGGCAGGGACTTCCACAACTTTAACGTCTATTTCAGAAATAATAATGCTTATGAAGTTGTTGCCTTCACAGCCACGCAGATTCCCGGAATAGAAGGCAGAAACTATCCGCCTGAGCTTGCGGGTCCAAACTATCCGAATGGCATATCAATATATCCAGAAGAAGAGTTGCCCAGACTGATAAGAGAGCATCATGTTGACCAAGTTATTTTCGCTTATAGTGATGTTTCCCATGAGTATGTTATGCATAAGGCTTCCACAGCGCTAGCAGGTGGCGCAGACTTCCGCTTAATGGGACCGAAAACAACAATGTTGAAGGCAAAGGTTCCAGTTGTTTCCGTGGGTGCAGTTAGAACAGGCTCGGGGAAGAGCCAAACTTCACGGCAAGCTGCAAAGATTTTGAAAGGTAAAGCCTTGAAGGTTGTAGTCATAAGGCACCCAATGCCCTACGGGGACTTAAGAAGGCAGATTTGCCAGCGTTTTGCCTCATACGAAGATTTAGATAAATATGAATGCACGATTGAAGAGAGAGAGGAATATGAACCACACATTGACAACGGAATAATTGTTTACTCAGGAGTTGATTACGAAAAAATACTGAGAGAAGCGGAAAAGGAGGCGGATGTCATCGTCTGGGATGGGGGCAACAACGACCTACCTTTCTACTATCCGGACTTGCACATTGTTGTAGCAGACCCCCACAGAGCTGGACACGAGGTTACTTATCATCCCGGTGAGGCTAATTTGCGAATAGCGAACGTTGTAATAATAAATAAGGTTGACACGGCAGACCCAAAAAGGGTGAGTCAGGTTAAAGAAAACATAAGGATGGTTAATCCAAACGCTATAATATTGGATGCGGCTTCACCCATAACAGCTGACAGACCCGATTTAATCAAAGGAAAACGCGTATTAGTAATCGAGGACGGACCAACAATAACGCATGGCAACATGCCCTACGGAGCCGCAACAATAATCGCGAAAAAACTCGAGGCGAGCGAAATTGTCGACCCGAAACCATACGCTACGGGTTCAATAAAGGAAGCTTATGAGAAATACGCGCATTTGGGCGCAATCCTTCCAGCTTTGGGTTATGGCGTAAGACAAATAGCTGAGCTTAAAGAAACCATTGACCGTACACCTTGCGATGTTGTGATAATCGGCACACCAATTGACTTAAGAAGAGTGATGATCATCAACAAGCCAACCGTAAGGGTAAAATACGAACTCCAGGTGGTAGGCCCAGTCTCGCTTGAACAGATTCTGGAAGAGTTTCTTCAAAGAGGCGGGAAACAATGAACGGTGAAGAAGCTGAAATCTCACGCATTAAAATAAAATTCGTAATCGAGGGATTAGGGGAAGCGGAGGGAGAGCTCGTGCGCTTCTTGTCTCCAAGGACCATAGACATGATTGTTAGAAAGCTTCCAATAGAAGGTAGAGCAGCATTATGGAAAGAAGAAATCTATTTTGAGACACCGATCAAGATGGGGGAAGAAAAAGCAAAAAGCACTGTTGAAAGAGGAACCATCGCCTTTTGGCCCATGGGAAGCGCTATATGCATATTTTATGGGGAGACGCAGCCTTACAGCCCAGTGAATGTTTTGGGCAAAATTACTAAGAATCTGGAGTTGTTTAGGCAAGTAAAGAGTGGAACAAAAATCAGGGTTGAGCTTCAGTAGACTAGGGCGCTTTCACTCCAGAATTTTAGAAGCCTGTCGCACTCTTCTTTTACTTCGTTTTCCCTGCTTTTCCTTTTTAACACTTTAATGAATTCTATGCGCTTTTCAGCTGAGCGTTTTTCCGCCGTACCGCCATAGTAAAGTTTACCTTCCAAATATTCTCGCATATGATTAGCTTTCTGTACGAAAAGGCTTGCAGCGTCAACGGGATTTTCAACAGCATACATATTCGCCCAAATTGCTGCTTCTGCCTCACGAAGCTGAGTTAAGCCGTCAATTTCTGTTATTCGGCGAATGTATGTTCTTAAAAAATCGTAATAGCCAGCAGTTTTAACGAGCTTGAGCGCTTGTTTCACTTTATTTTTGAAGTTTGGGCTTCCCTTGACCATTAAGCGATGTTTGTAGCCCCTATCAACGAATTCTTTGGCTTTTTTGACTTCTTCACGAGTGTAGATTCTCTGAGGAAATCTTTCCAATTAAATTCTGAACTCTCTAGTAGTTGATATGAAAATTCATGAGAAGATAGGGAGTAAACTTTGGCATTTAGTCCAATGCCTTGTATATTTTGATGCTGTGACTGCCGGAAACTAGCTGGATTACTCCGCTCTCTTCTAGTTGTTCTAAGAAGTCTTTCGCAGCGCTTATCCTTATGTTAAGCCGCGAAGCCACTGTGTATGGCGTCAAAACATGCATCTTCTTCAATTCGCCAACAATTTTTTCACTTCTTGGGTCTGGCGGAATTATTCCGGAAGGCTTCTTTTCTTTCGGTGAGCCTGATGTCTTCTCCTTCTTCTTTTTCTCTTCTTCGTCTTTTTTCGCTTGCATGCGTTCCATTTGCTTTAGGCTTAGCTTCTTTTTTCCACCCATTCTTTCCAGCTTCCATTAAAGTGAAAGTTGTCTCGTGGCTCTTTAGGTTTTCTTTGCTTAGATGTACTGAGTTATTTCAACCTTATGCCTGTTTTGCCACTCTTTAATTGACATGCCAAGTTTTCTTTCGACTTCTGGGCGGTGGATGGAGTTCATTGTGCAGAAGGGAATTATGCGCCCATCTGGCACAGCATAGTGGATTACACAATGTTGAACTCTTTCCAAATCGAAGTTGTAGGGGTCCATAAAATGCATTGCGGAAAGCAGTATAGACTTCCTTTGCAAATCGCCCAGTGCTTCGTAGCTTCCCTCTCTTAGGACACGCCAAACATGCTTTCTTAGGAAACTGAATTTTATGTGCCTTAAGGCTCCAACTAAGCGCAGTTTGGCTTTGCTTTTGCTGCCCCTTGAAGCAGCGTCATAAACCTTTTTCATGGTGCCTATGAAGTTGTCAACGTTTCCATAACGCGTTATTGGAATGATTTCGCCTTTTTCCACAAAGAAGTAGGTTGCCATACCACAGTGCGGGTGCGCCGTAAACTCTACATACCGCTTATCTTTTAACGCTCCAACAGCTTTCGAAACTGGCACGACAGTTGGCACAGGATAAAAGTCTGAAACTTTTATTTTGCCGTTTGTTTGTTTCTCGACTAGCTGCATGAAGTCTGGAATCGTGATGCGCATTTTCTCCCGCTCTTCCTTTGGAAGTCTTCCACAGAGGGAAACAGGTTGAATGTTTATGCATCTGATCACATCGAAGTTTTGAATTGTAAAGCGTATGATGTCACCGATTTGGCTGTCGTTCACACCTTTAACCAGCGTTACAACCAAAACGATGCTTTGTATCCCAGCTTTGCGACAGTTTTCAATAGCCTCTATTTTAGTGTCTAAAAGGTCTATCCCGCGGGTGAATCTGTAAACTTCGGGTGTTAAGCCGTCAAATTGCAGGTAGATGGTGCTCATTCCAGCCTCTTTCAGTCCCTTGCAATAGTCTACGCTTTGTGCAAGCCGAACACCGTTCGTATTAACCTCAACATGTCGGAAGCCGAGGTCTTTCGCCATTCGAATAATTTCGAAAAGATCATTACGAATTGTGGGTTCACCACCAGAGAATTGGAGGGCTGTAGCTGGCACGGGGTCATTTTTGCGGAGGTTCTCCAGCATGCTTCTGATTTCTTCTTTGGTTGGTTCGTATACGTATCCGGCTGCGGCGGCGTTTGCGAAGCAGACTGGGCATTTAAGGTTGCATCGGTTTGTGACGTCAATTATTGCTAGGGCTGTGTGGGATTTGTGTTGTG
>CAZHWZ010000071.1:0-6591 GCA_964535965.1 uncultured Candidatus Bathyarchaeia archaeon
CACCAGAAGGTTTTTTCGTAAAAGGTAAAGAAGGCCCGCTGAAAGAGGGGGAGCTAGAGCGGGCAGCCAAATGGGCGAAAGAAATTGCTAAATAGTTTGAAGGGTGAAAAAGCTAGTAAGACGCTGAACAAGAGTTTGAAACTGTCCAACCGCTACTTTAAATTCTATTCTAAGTTCATTTTGAAAACATTTTCTAGAAAGGACGCCGAATTCGTCTTAACGCCATATTTTAAACAGATATTTGAACTTAAGCCGAGATACCCTTGTAAGATTATCCTTTTTGAAGGATGGGAAGGATTTTTTCAAAGAAATCCAGCGACTCTGGATTAACCAAAGCATCTCTATTCGTAACCGGCTTACCATTTAATATGTTAGCAACAGCGCTCTCAACCTTCTTCATATTAAAAGTGTACGGAATATCTGGCGCTTCAACAATTAACGCTGGAACATGCCTTGGAGAAGCTTCCTCACGCAAAGCCTTCTTAATCTTGTTTTCTAAGTCTTCCGTCAATTGAAAACGCTGAGCAAGCTTCACAAAAAGGATAATACGCTGATCCCCCTTCCAATCCTGCCCAACAACCATGCTGTCGGCAATTTCTTCGAATTTTTCTACAACACTGTATATTTCAGCTGGACCAATACGCACTCCAGATGGTTTTAACGTGAAGTCAGAGCGACCTAAGAAAGTTATTCCACCTGTGTCGCCATGAATTATAATCCAGTCGCCGTGCCGCCAAACATTAGGATAAACATCAAAGTAAGCATCTTTATACTTTTTACCATCAGGATCGTTCCAGAAATATAGAGGCATGGAAGGAGCAGGCGCTTCACAAACAAGTTCTGCTTGTTGATCAACCACCGAGCTGCCACTTTCATCATACGCCTTAACTTTCATTCCTAAAGCTGGACCCTGCAATTCGCCAGCATACACGGGCTGGATAGGCGTTCCAGCAGCAAAACAACCATTAATATCTGTGCCTCCAGCGATGGAATTAAAATGCAAATTCTGTTTAATCTCCCTATAAACATATTCAAATCCCTCAGACGAAAGAGGAGAACCAGTTTGGGATATTTCTCGTAACGATGCCAAATCGTAATCCTTTCCAGGTTTAGCCCCTATACTTCTGAGATAATTGATATAACTTGCACTGCAACCAAAGATGGTTATTTTTTCATCTTGAACTAATCTCCACATGGCGCCCCAATCGGGAAAATTGGGATTGCCATCGTATAACACTACCGTAGCCCCTACTGCTAAAGAGCTTAGCAACCAATTCCACATCATCCAGCTGGGAGATGTTATATAGAAAATTCTGTCATCGCGTTTTAGATCAGTATGCAGTATTAGCTCTTTTAATTGGTTTATGAGGACTCCACCGGCTCCTTGAACCATACACTTTGGCTTGCCCGTTGTTCCGGAGGAGAACATGATATATAGAGGATGACCAAAGGACAATTGCTCAAATCGAATTTCAAGTTGCCTTTCTTGAGATATAAAATCGTTATAATGCACAGAGTTAGGAATATAGCTAATATCGGGTTTTTCTTCCATATAAGGAATCACGACGATCTCTTCAAGCGAAGATATTCCCTTGGCGATCTCCTCAACGTTAGCCAAAACGTTAAAAGTCTTTCCCTTATACGGATATCCAGCAACAGCGAACAAAACTTTTGGATCAATTTGACCAAAACGGTCCAGAACAGCTTTTGGTCCGAGCTCAGTGCCACAAGAAGACCATATAGCACCTATACTTGTCGCGGCAAGCATGGCGATGGCTGTCTCCATAATGTTGGGCATATGGGCAGCAACACGGTCTCCTGGAGTTACCCCCATCTCGCGTAGTGGTTTAGCCAAACGTGCCACAAAATTGTATAGCTCTGCGTAGGTCATTCTAGCTGATTTTTGAGATTCCCCTCTAAAAATAAAAGCCACATGGTCATCTCTATATCTTAGAAGGTTCTCGGCGAAATTCAATTTTGCACCAATAAACCAGTTTGCGCCGGGAAACTTGCTTAAGTCGTCGGCTATCCCGCTATATCTTTGGGAAGCTTTTATTTCCTCAAATTCCCACAGAGCCTCCCAGAAATCTGGTATATTTTCAATCGACCATTTATACAATTGATCATAAGAGTCGATTTCAAGGCTGTGCCTTTTATTGATGAAGTTGATGAACCGAGTTGTATTAGCCTGATTTATGCATTCTTCAGAAGGCACCCAAAGGGGTTTCCTCATTTTTCTCACCAACTTTTTTATGAAAAATTAAGTTGCTACTAAGATAAGGCTTGTGATAATGTTTTTCTAACGTTTTAATGCATTAATCGGCTTTCCAGCGTTACGAAGTGATGGGGATCTTTGGTTTTTGTCCTGTGATTTGTTCAACTATTTTCCAGAAGTCATCTTCGGTTAAGCCTTTTCGCAGTTCCCTCATAAGTTTTTTGATTTGGTAAAAGGTCATTTGCGTCCCACCTTTGTCTAGGCTTTCCTGCATTCCTTTTATCCTTCTAACTATTTCGTCTATTTGCAGTGGTGTGGCTTTAATTCCCGCGGATGCCAAACGGCTTTCAACCAGATGTCTTCCAGTTTGTCTGCCTAAATAGAACATTGTTTCTCTCTCAATGATTTCGGGTGGAAATGGTTCGTATATGAGGGGATTAGTTAGCATGGCGTGGACATGCTCATCTGCTTCGTAGGAAAAGGCGTTTTCACCTATTATTGGCTTATGATATTGTATGGGTAAAGCGAAACTTTTCTCAGCCAGCTGCGAAAGCCTATAAAGCTTCTTCATATCAATGCCCGTGTCTATGTTATAGAGTAGTTCCAAAGCAACAACAACCTCTTCTAATGGTGCAACTCCCGCCCTTTCGCCAAACCCAGCAGTACAGGTGTGCACGTATGCCACGCCTTCCTCAACAGCCGCCAAAGTGTTTGCCGTTGCCAGACCAAAATCGTTGTGGCAGTGGACTGAAAGCGGAACCTCTTTAGTGATCAGCCTTGAAAGGTTTTCTTTGATATGTGAAATGAGGTAGCGCATTGATAAAGGTCTTAGGAACCCGACGGTGTCTGCAATTACCAGTCGGTCTGCCCCTGCTTTCGCTGCAGCCTCGAAAATCTGTAAAATTTCTTCGAGCGGTGTTCTTGAAGCATCTTCTAAAACAAAATTCACTGTTGCCCCGTGTTTTTTTGCGTATGCAATAGATTCAACAGTTTTTTCTAAAACCTGCTCCTTAGTCATTTTCAGCCTATACTGAAGGTTCAGCCCATTGAAGGGTGTGAATATTAGAATTTCTCTTATACCACATTCTAGGCAAGCATCTATGTCGCTTTTAACTATACGCGCTGAGGCGGCTAAGCGCGCTTGGTGAAAGTCTTCGTTCGCGATTCTTCTAACATCATTCTTTTCTTCTTCAGAGAGGGCTGGAAACCCTACAGTTATTAAGGATACTCCCATTTCATCCATTGTTTTTGCCAGTTTAACCTTTTCTACGTAAGTCAAAAAAACCGTTGGGGTTTGAACTCCCTCTCTTAGGGTTTCATCCCAAATGAAAACTCTTTCGGGGAGTTTTGGAGGCAAATTCTTTCTCAAATGGTTATAATTTGCTATTAATCCTTGAGCCTCAAGTTTTTTGAATATTGTTTTTCTCATTCAACCCACTTTCCAATAAAGCAGAGTAAGATACATCTTGTTATTCTGTAGCCACTCATATAAAAATTGACATATTTTAGCCATTTCACATTATAGATTTGTTCGGATTTATAGAAAAAGGAGGAGTATGCGAAGGTTTAGGCTCTAATCTATTTATTTTTTTGACCCTGCTTCCATGATCACATAATTCTACGATTGGACACTCTTGGCATTTTGGGTTCTGGGCTCTGCATGTATACTTTGCCAAAAGCCATAACAAGCCGCCTGTTCTTTCTCCTTTCTCCCATGGTACAAAAACCTTATAGGCTTTTTGAATGTCTTCATACTTTGCGTCTGGCTTAACTAGGCCCAATCTTTTCGCTATTCTATCCATGTGAGTGTCTACAACCATGACTTCAGCGTACGAATGCTTCTGCGCAAGCAAAACATCAGCGGTCTTCTTGCCAATTCCTGGCAGTTCCATAAGCTTTTTCCTAGCTTCTTCTTTTGGCAACGCAAGAACTGAGGACACGTCTCCTCCAAACTTTTCTAAAACTGCCTGGGAAAGCTCCTTGATCCTTTTTGATTTTACGTTGTAGAGGCCGCCGCTTCTGATAGCCTCCTTTATTTCTTCAGTTTTTGCTTTTGCTAAGACTTCTGGTTTTACTTCGAATTTTGCGGTTAATCCTTTGTAGGCTCTTACGCAGTTTATTTCGCTCGTGTTCTGGGAAAGAACAGTGATTATTAGGTTTTTGAATGGGTCTTTGGAGGTTTCTTCTGGATATTCTACTGGCCACCAGTAGCGACCGTACTTCTCTTCTAATATCGGAATGTATTTTGGGTCTAGGGTTTTCATGATGCTTCCTCTTGGAGACTAATAAATGATATATGCGATTTCAAAATATAATAGTTAGGAAAGTGGCAATGGGAGGTGGAAAATTTTGATTAAAAAGGTTCAACATATCACCTTTCCGGTTTCGGATTTGAAAAGGGCTGTGAGCTTTTATGAGGATGTTCTCGGTTTAAAGAAAACTGGTGAGTGGAGCAATTACGCCGTTTTCGACGTTGGTGGAGTAGACCTTGCCCTAGAACCGAAAGGAAAATTCATGATATTCTTACTCGTTGATAACGTTGACGAAGCCTACAAGACGTTTAAAGATAAAGGCGTAAAGTTTGTTACCGAGCCTAAAGACCAGCACTGGGGAGGACGAACAGCTGAGTTTGCTGACCCGGATGGAAACAAGTTCATTCTAGTATCTTTCAAGAAATAACACTATTTTCTATATTGCGCCAATATTGACCTGACGGTTTGAGCCACGGCTTTTTTAAGGTCCTCTTTCGTTTTCTGAGGCTTCCAACCTAAGGTTTTTTGTATCTTCTCTATGGATTCTGGCACGCAGCTTATCGGCATTCGACTTGGGATTGCCTTAATTTCACTCTTTGACCCAGTCAACTGAATTATGAATTGGTACAGTTCGCCGTGAGTAATGCAGGTTGCTGGATTTGAAATATTGAAAACATGGCCGTATGCGCTTTTGTTCAGTGTGGCAAGCAAAAAAGCGTCGACCACTTCATCAACGTGGATGCTTGCGCAACCTTCACCTTCCACAACTTCAATGTCCTCATTCTTAAGCACTTTGTCAATGTATTTACTACTCAAAAGCTGTGCTTCGTCATCGCTGAATACAACTTCTATACGAAGAGCAGTGACTGGTAACCCATAATGGTGATGATACATAAGGCAAAGTTTCTCAATGGTGAGCTTCATTATCCCGTATGCAGGTCCGGGGTCTCCATCCCATAGCTCAGGTTTGCACACGGTCTCCTCATCAACCATATGAGAATTCGCCTCTCCATAAACGGCGCAGCTGCTTGAAAATAGAAAGTGTCTTACTCCATGCGATTTGGCAGCGTCTAAGAGATTAAGGGTCCCCATGATGTTAGCAGCGAATAGGTCCGTGAGGGGAAGCATGCGTGTCCAAGTAACTGCATCCCAGTTGATTGCTAGATGATAAATTACATCCACATCTTTAACTGCCTCATCAACAAGACTTTTGTCTGCTATGCCTCCACGTAACTCGTCACTTCCTACACCTATCAGCTCCAAATTCGGGTCGGTCTCACCCTTAAGACTGCCCAATTGAACATCAAGAACCTTCACTCTGTACTTTTTCTCCAATAGCGCATGAACAAGCCTTGAACCAATGAAACCTCCGCCGCCCGTTACTAAAACCCTCTTCTTAATATAACTAATCGCCACATTTTTTCCTCTCTTTTCAGTTTACACTTTCTAAACAGAGTTTAAAGAGTTTTAGTTAATTCAAACTTTCGTTTACTATGCTTTTCCAATTTCTTTTTATTCCTTGTAGCGTCCACACTTCAGTAAAACCTGCTTTCAACTCAACAATTTTCTTAGTTGGTTGGCGATGGTTTAAAATTGACATGGGCACTTAGCGGACACTATTCGTGGTGTCATGTATGGAACGAAAACAACTCTTGAAATTTTCGCCCATTCTTCAAGAAAGAGTTTATATAGAAACCTTGAAAAATAATTGCTACAAATTTAGGAGGGGATAGTTTTGGATTTTGAGTTGACTGCTGAGCAGAAGATGATTGTTGAGACAGCCGCTGATATTGCACGTGATTTTGGTCCCGAGTATTGGAGAGAGAAGGATAAGAAGCACGCGTTTCCTGAAGATTTTTGGAAGAGTTTGGTTGATGCCGGTTTTCCGGGTATAGTTATTCCGGAGAGTTATGGTGGGGGCGGTATGGGGATGTCTGAGATGATTTTGGCTATGGAGACGCTTGTTTCTGAGGGTTGTGGTTTGGCTGGAGTATGGTTTTTGTGTTTGTCTTCTGTTTTTGGTGGTTTATCCATTGCGAAGCATGGTAACGAGGCGCAGAAGCAGAAGTATTTGCCTCAGATTGCGAAGGGGTTGGAGTTTTGTTTGGCGTTGACTGAGCCTGA
>CAZHWZ010000072.1:0-5761 GCA_964535965.1 uncultured Candidatus Bathyarchaeia archaeon
GAGAAGGTATAGCCCGAATACAAGGCTTAGTGACCTTTATCCCGAACACGAAGCCAGGTGACCATGTCAAAATAAAAATAACAAGGATAAGCAGAAGGTTTGCAGAAGCCGAAGTTGTTGAAAAGGGAGAAGCTGAGGAAAAAGAAGAAGAGGAATAATCAGATAAGCTAAACTGAAAGAAATGCCCCAATTTTTGAGTCTGTAAACACCATACTACATAAAAGAGTTGTTGACATAAGTCAATTTCTAGCATTTTCACAGATATGCCTATTTCTTTTTGAAGAAGAGCCAGTTCTTCTGATCCCTAAATCGCAAAAGCACATAAATGCCTTTTAGCTTTTTGCCATTGATTTCTACGATAAGTTTGTCTTCTTTTCGTTCTATTAACTTGTAGGTGCCCCTATCCCAGATTTCCACAGTGCCAGCGCCATAATATCCCTCTGGAATAGAATTAGACACTAGCATAGATCCTGCGAAGTAGTTGTTATTATCTTGAACGCGAATGTCATATCGCTGTTGGCTACGAATCTGTTTGCTACCAGCCTTCTCAAGCGCCACAATCCTTGCAGGAACGACGTTCTGCCCTCCTCTTTCACCCCTCCATTCAGAACGATAGCGACGAATGTAGGTCTTATACCTAAGCTCTTTCAAGACGAAATTATTTATTAACGTGAGAAACCTCATGGAGCCGAATTTGCTTAAATGAATAAAATACCCTCCGCCACTTTTCTTCCTTGGCTTTTGATAATATACCTTGGCCTCCAACTGCCATTCATCGTTCAAGAAATCAGCAATTAAATTATTCTCTTCCTTCGTGAAGCCGTGTGTACAAAGCTCAACATATCTACTCTGTGCAAGATATCCATCATCCATATACCATATAGCTAGACCATGCTCGTCTAGCGTGGATAGAACTTCCTTTGTGACGGCCTTTTTTCCTTCATTGTAGAAGCGTTGATAAAGATCTAGTAGGCTTACGTCTGTAAAACGGAAAGAATAAGAGTCGCTACTTTTCCTCTTCCTTATCCTCGCTTTTGGCACGAGTTGGTCACGGACAAACTCTAAATAACTTATCTGACTCCCTGCATGCGTAAGCTCGTAATGCGGCACGTAGGTATCGCTCGGCCGCTCTAAATGTGCGTCTCCAAGGATCGTTCCCAGCAATATCTGCATTTGTTCATCGCTCCATCTCATTCCTGGAATAAGAACAGCGTCCCCAACTTTGAGAACACCCGCTGGCCTTAAACCTGCAGGCGTGTAAATCATGTGATTGGGACTGACTGTTATGATACGCCTTCCGCCATGCTGTCCCGGAACACGGATTCTTATGAAATCTTTTGTTCTTCCATTCTTGAACCATCTAACAATAGGTTTCCATTCTATCTGATCGGTCGTTAAATTGTAAGAAAGAACTCTCACCCTCACCTTTTTGTTAACTATCTCACCTATATTCACCGGACCTTTATCCGTTATAATCTTAGTATAGAATTCGAAGCAACCTTCAAAGTTTGCGTATTCAACTGGGTGATCTTCCACTTGTACAGCTAGCCTTCGAACACCTAGTGCTGATGGCGGCTCTTTAGGAATTGCCCAGCTTTTTAATACACCGTCCATCTCCAAGCGCAAGTCGTAATGCAGATGGGTAGCAGCATGTTTCTGAATTACGTAGATATTTCCTTCACTCATCCTTACATCACCTTTTGGTTCAGTTGTTTCTTCGAAGTTTCTCTTCCTCCAATATTTTTTTAGGCTCAATTTTCAGATTCTGTCCTAGACGCCTATTAGTAAACCTTTAATTTAGATTTCTATAAAAACGTTCTAAAGAAAGGTGGTTGGTTTGAGTAAAACCGTGATGGAGTTATGTTTCGACATTAGAGAACAAACAGCCATTGTAACAGGCGCTTCTAGCGGACTGGGTGTGACATTTGCTGAAACATTAGCCGAGCGAGGAGTAAACATGGTAATTGCTGCAAGAAGATATGAAAAACTCATCAAAGTAGCCGAAGACATATCCAGTAAATATGGCGTTAAAGTGGTTCCTGTTCAAGTAGATGTAAGCCAAGAGGAACAAGTAATCAACATGATGAAGACAGCCATAGAAAAATTCGGGTCCATAGAAATTCTAGTTAACAACGCCGGAGCTGCAAGCTTAAGTCCATCCGTTGATATGAGCCTTGAAGAATGGAAAAAAGTGATAGACGTCAACTTAACAGGTGTCTTTTTGTGTGCAAGAACTGCTGCTCGCGAAATGATTAAGAAAAAGTACGGCAAAATAGTGAATATTGCTTCCATTTACGGAGCTGTAGGCGACATCTTTCCCACAGCGCCTTATTACGCTTCTAAAGGAGCGGTCATAAACCTAACAAGAGCCTTAGCCATTGAATGGGCCGTTTACAAAATCAACGTGAATGCCATTGCGCCGGGATTTTTCCCAAGTGAAATGACCGAATCAGTTTTTAGAGACGAAAAGGCATTGAAGTACATTCTTTCTAGAACGCCTTTAGCAAGAACAGGAGAATCATTAGATTTAAAGGCTGCACTAACATATTTGGCTTCCCCAGCATCCAATTATGTCACTGGACAAACAATCTTCGTTGACGGCGGATGGACGGCACTGTAATTTTTGCAACATCATCAAAATTGTAGGAGAAAAGAAAGTTGACAGTAGCCCATGCAATTTTTTATGATGTCTTTAACTCTTCGAAAAATTCGTTAATGTCAGCCGCAGACGCACCAGTTTCATCGCTAATTCTTTGATCTGCAGGTGGGTTGCTAAGGTAAAAGGGTATTCTTTTGGAAATACGTTCTTGGAAGGTTGTTGTAAACTCGTTTTTGTAGAATACGCCTATGGGAATTCTATCGCCCCATTCCTGAGCCTTTTCAATGGCAACTAGCTTTTTCGCAAGATCTTCGGCTAATTCACGTACAAAAGGGTCGTAGCCAATTTCATCTAATTTGTAAAGCCTAGGCTGGAGTCTTCCTCTTTGCGAATCTATCCTGTCCTCGCGAGCATACCATTCCTTGGTGTTTATGTCATTGTACGTTGGGCATGGCTGCAATATGTCCACGAAGGCTAAGCCCTTGTGCTTAATTGCCTGCTTTATTATTTCTTTCAGATGCTTCGTATCGTAAGCGTAGGCCCTTGCAACAAATGTATAACCAGCTATAAGAGCCAGTGCAATTGGGTTAACTGCCTCATTGATGTTTGGTTTTAGAAGAGATTTTGTTTTCAAACCCAGTTTTAACGTGGGTGAGGCTTGTCCCTTTGTCAGTCCATAAACAGCGTTGTCGTGAATCAAGTAAGTCATATCTACATTTCTTCTTCCAGCGTTTACAAAATGTCCAGCGCCTATACCTAAGCCGTCTCCGTCCCCTCCCATGGCTATTACTTCCAATTCTGGGTTAGCTACTTTGATTCCTTGGGCGAAGGGTAAGGTTCTGCCGTGAAGAGTGTGGACTCCATAGGTTTTAACAAAATGTGGCGGTTTACCCGAACAGCCTATCCCAGAAACCAACACAACGCGGTGGAGCTCAAGTCCAAGTTCTGCCAGCGCCATCTGTAACGCTGCCAATATGCCAAAGTTTCCACATCCAGGGCACCAGTCTACGAAAACGTCTGTTTTGAAATCTGACATTTTAAGAGCCATATGTTAACACCTGCCTTTTAGGAGCCTTATCAAGCAGAATAAGCTTTATTGCATCGTACACTTCGGTAGTTGTCATCGGTCGCCCATTCCACTTCAGAATGTAGAAGTTCATTGAAATGCCTGTTTTCTCTCTTATTATTCCTCCAAGCTGCCCCGAATAATTCATTTCAACGTCAATAATTTTTTGAGCGCCTTGAAGCATGTTGGCTATGTGCTCTTTAGGAAGCGGATGCACCATGCGGACTTGCATAAATCCCAAGCTGAAACCTTCATCTGTTAATTTACGGATAGCCTCAAGAATAGCGCCTTTCGGCGAACCCCAACTTACAATCAAGTTTTTAGCGTTTCTATCCCCGAAAAAGTTGACTTTCTCTTCAATAGGCACTTCCTTTTCAATTACTTCAAGCTTTTTCATTCTCTTTTCCACCATCACCGTTCTATTAGTAGGTTCCTCGCTTATGTGACCAAACTCATTATGCTCATCGCCAGTATACCAGTGAATACCATTTTTTGTGCCAAGTAAAACTCTTGGAGAAATGCCGCTTTCTGTAAACTTGAATCGCTTGTACTCGCCTTGGAGCTTGGTTTCGTCCAAGATGTCGCCACGCTGAATTTTAAACTGACCGGGGTCAAAGAAAGCGTAGGTTTGGGAACTGTTGCCAAGCGCCTTATCGATTAGGTGAATTACTGGCAGTTGGTATTTTTCGGCATAGTTGAATGCAGATGCGGCATCGTAGAAACACTCGCGAATATCGCCAGACGCAAGAACAATACGTGCAAATTCACCGTGGCCAGCATGAATTGCGAATCTTAAGTCATCTTGTCCGTGTCGCGTGGGCAAGCCTGTGGATGGAGCGCCTCTCTGATAATATGTAATTACTACGGGCACCTCGTTGTTTCCAGCCCAAGCCAAGCCTTCAACCATGAGAGAAAAGCCAGGCCCAGATGTTGAAGTTGACGCTCTGGCACCAGTTAAAACAGCGCCAGAAGCCATGTTTATGGCGGCAATTTCATCTTCGGACTGAATGACAACTATTGCACCTTTCCCATCGCCAGTTTTCATCTTTAAAATTTCATGAGCTTCTAAATACTCGCTTTCGTCTGCAGCTGGGGTTATAGGGTAATAAGTTTGAACTCGGCACCCGCCTAAGACCTTACCCAACGCAACCGCCTGATTCCCAGAAAGAAAAATCCTTTTCTCAGAAATGTCGATCTTTTGAAGCTTATGCCCAAAGCTTTTTGGGAAGTTTTCTTTAGCATAATTGTAAGCCACTTTAAAAGCCAAAATGTTCATGTCAACAATTTTGGGCTTATCCGCAAAAAATGTGCCAATCGCCTTTTCAACGAGAGTTTCATCATAATCGAGCAGACCGAAAGAAATGCCTAGTGTTAACACGTTTATCATTCGGGTGACTTTACTCAGCTGCTCTATCCCTAGCTTATCTGCAATTTTCTTTAGTAAATCCGTGTAAGGAATTCGAAAAACACGAATACCAGCTTTTTTGGCTTCATCAAGTAAGTAGCTTAAACTATCGCCTAACCCTTTTCTGTCCAAATATTGGCGAAATTCGTTTTTGAATTCATTTGGCAATGTTGGTATGTTAAAGATTTTTGTTTCAGCCTGCTCTTTATCAACTATTATCCCGCCACCAGAAACTACTTCAGTTATGTGCCTAACAACAGTTTCAGCGTCAAAGGCTGCGAGCAAATCTACATCGTTTACGTTGGCTGAAACCTCTTGGTTTGAGATTCGTAGGTGAAAATAACTATGTAATCCCTTAATGGTTGAATGATACTCTCTTCTTCCGTAAACGTATAGTCCACCATAACCGCATGCCCTTCCGAAAATGTTCGCAGCAGTGTCTACCCCGCTTCCTTGCGGTCCACCTGCCATCCAATTAACTTCTTCCATTACCAACTTTTTTCACCAAGTAAATACTTAATGCAAAAGGGGCTTTTCATCCACCAGTTGTTTTGTCATTGCCTATACAACATTCGCAGCCTTTAGATTCGCCACAATAGGGACATACGCATATGCAGTCATCAATAGGAAAGCCACATCTTTCACAAATAGGCTCTTCACTTTCCGGCCCCATTTTTCATCACCGTTATGT
>CAZHWZ010000073.1:0-5571 GCA_964535965.1 uncultured Candidatus Bathyarchaeia archaeon
CCCAAGCCCATAGGTCATATTGCCACTGGACACGAAGACCTTGACAAGTTGCTGTGTGGAGGAATGCCCCAAAACTACGCTGTTGTACTGACCTCACTTTCTTGCGACGAAAGGGATTCGCTGATCAGAAACTTTCTTGAGACGGGAGCAAAGAAAGGTGAAGTTACATTTTACGTCACGATAGATCCCGGTGTTGTGAAACCTCTTGCAGAAGAGTTTCAGTCAAGCTTCTACCTTTTCGTATGCAATCCTCAAGCTAACGCAATTGTCAAAGACTTGCCCAACGTATTTAAATTGAAGGGAGTTGAAAACCTAACCGACATTAGCATCGCTTTGACCTCAACCATCCGCAAACTAGATCCATCTCTCAAGGGCCCGAGAAGAGCCTGCATAAGCCTAATCTCGGATATTCTGCTGCAGCATCATGCAGTTCAAACCAGAAGATGGCTGACCGCACTCACGACAGAATTGAAATCAGCCGGATTTACCACTCTAGGAGTAATAGATCCACGAATGCACCCTTCAGAGGAGCTTTACGCGATTCTGGGACTGTTCGAAGGGGAAATCAGCATCTACGAGAAAGAAACCGAAAAAGGCTTAGGCAAATACCTGAAGATCAAGAAAATGACTAATCAGAAGTATCTAGAGAATGAGTTACTTCTTACAAAAACAGGCTTGCAGAATCGAAAGTAGCATTCTAAACTAATCAAAGGTTCAACCTATTTATAGGGGGCTACACTTTTTTAGAGCGCCTATTATGGCTATTATGCTGCCCAGAAGGGTGTTTTCTTTCTCATCATGTTTGTGTATTCGTTTAGTGCCTCTTGCTCTTCGGTTGTTAACCTATCCATAAACGTTGTTAACAACACTTTTGCATGTGGTTCTGGCACTTTCACGTATAAGGTATCTTTTTCGAAGATGTGTCTTCCAACTATCGGCTTATCCATGGATATTGCGACCTGCATTCCTTTTCCAGCTTCTGGCAAAGCTTTGCCTTTTTCTTGGATTTGCTGTATTTCGCCTATTTCCTCGCCATCCTCAGCCCTCACGAGAACGCTTTTCGGCTTTATGTTTCCCGCCAATATTTCCACGCCCACTATTGCTGGCTTTGCCCTTCGGAAAACATAGCCTTCCAATATGCGGATTTTTGCAGGTTTAACCAGATTGTCAAATTGCTGCTCAAACTTTGCTTCTCGTTGAGTTTTAAGCCAAGACAAGTAATTACCTATTAAATGATAAATTATTTTTTCCCTAAAAACTTGAACATCCTTAATTGAAGCGTCTTCTTCTGCGTCTGGCAAAATTTTGACGTTGAATGCTAAAATAACGCCATATAGGGGTTCGTGTTCCTTTACAACTGAAGCCTCTGTAACATCCCGCTTTGAAATGTCTCCAACGTCCGCCAGCCGAATGGGCACACCATTGCCTTTTAGGTTTTCGGCAATAGCCTCCAAAGACCCCAGCGTATCAGCCTTCAAAACAATCCCATCAACATCTGTCACAATTCTAATCTTCTCAATCTCCTCAGAAACAAGCTTAACATACTTTTCAGGTTTTTCACCCTCAGCAACACCGTATATGGGCGCTCCAGCCAAGGCGCCTTCCAAATCTGGCGCAACAATTTTAACTCCAGCTGCTGCGGAAACAGAATCTACGGAAGAAAACTTATCCCTTGGGTCTCTAATCTCGTCTAAAGGTTTGGGAACCAAAATCGCCCTTATACGCGTTACAATAGGCTTTTCCTTCCCGCCCACAACTATCACATCGTCCTTCTGCAAGGCTCCATCATAAATTATGGTGTTAAGCGTCAAACCCAAACCCGGTTCTTCCTTAACCTCTAACACAGTGCCCTTCGCCGGTCCTTCAGTTGTCTGCAGCCGCTTCTTTAGATGCTGCTGTGTTAAACCAATAAGAACCATTAGAAGGTCAGTTATGCCTTCGCCAGTTTTGGCGCTGGTAGGCACTATTGCCACAGTTTTTGTAAAGTCTTTTATGCGATCAAAACGATCCGTCTTAAACCCCAGTCGCGAAAAAACACCTATAATCTCGTACAGTTTTGTGTCCAAATCCTGTCGGACATAAGGATCCTGCGCCTGATAAGCTCTCAAAAAGGGCGTGTCCGGATAGGATTTCCAGCCGGGTACGCGGTCTATCTTGTTTGCAGCCACGAGAAAAGGCGTTTTACGTGCCTTCAAAATCTCTATGCACTCGTAGGTTTGAGCCTCAAAACTCCGCAGAATATCAATCACGAGGATGGCTATGTCAGCGGCGCTTCCGCCCCTCTTGCGCAGGTTCGTAAAAGCCTCATGCCCAGGCGTGTCAATAACGAGTAAGCCTGGAATCTCTATTTCGCTCTTAACCATAGAAAGTAAGGGACCAACCAACTGCTTAAGCGTGTCAACTGGGAAAAAACTCGCGCCAATGTGTTGTGTGATTCCTCCAGCCTCGCGAGCTTGGACGCTTGTTTTACGGATTTTGTCCAAAAGCAGAGTCTTACCAGTATCCACATGGCCAAGCACGCAGACGATTGGTTGGCGAATAGGCATAGTGCATATCTCCTTCGGTGGGATTGAACAACTAGTCATTCAATGACGCACTTCAAAACTAATAAACTATTACCCTAATAAACACTCAGCCATTTTATTCGCAACATATTTAAATGTGCAACAAAATTCTGTTAGAAATGGTGAAAAGATTTTGCCTTACTGTTTGAAGTGTGGAGCAAAATTGAAGGAAGAGGATAAGTTCTGTTATGCTTGTGGGACTCCAGTTGCCAAAGTGGTTAGGGAGGAGTTTGCTGTTTCTGCTGATAATCTTATTGAGAAGGTTAAGGAGTTGCTTCATGAGGGGAATGTGACTAGGATTATTGTTAAGGATGAAAAGGGAAAGGTTTTGCTCGAGATTCCTGCTACTGTAGGTGTTATTGGTGTGGTTTTGGCTCCTTGGCTTGCGGCTTTAGGCGTGATTGCTGCTTTGGTTACGAATTGTAAGATGGTTGTTGAAAGAAGAGAATAGCGGGCTGTTATGTATGTGCAACGGTTGTAGGCCCCTCTATTTGGAGCCAAATAGGCTGATTGCGGGAGACACTCCATCTGTCTTGGGTTCAATTTCCAGCGACCCCACCACAAAACCCAAAGGCGTCGATCCGAGTGATCATTTGCGTTTGCTTTAATGACCATAGATCGAATAGCTAATGTTGGTTCTTCGTGGATGTAGGGCTTCTGTATCTTGGAATAGAGGCGATCGCGTAAATCTTTTATCATCGTAGGAGAAAATAGTAAATGATGCAATATGAGACAACGATTCTTGCTTACTCTAAGTCTTCTCACGTTACTGTTTTGTTTGCTAATCATAAAGCTTAACCAAATTGAAGTTAAAGCTCCTAATGACTATCCAGTTCACAACCTTGATACGAGCTTAAACTACACGACAATTCAAGAAGCGATTGATGCTCCTGAAACTCTGAACGGACATACTATTAGTGTAGATTCTGGAATATACTTCGAGCACGTATACATTAACAAGTCAATATCCCTTGTTGGAGAGAATAGAAGCACAACGATCATTGATGGCAACGATACAGGGACCGTGATTGCTGTATATGCAGATTTTGCCATGGTTAGAGGATTTTCAATTCAACACAGTGGCTTTTTTGTGGGCTTGCCAAGTGGCATTGAAGTTGGCTCTTCAAATTGCACTATAATCGACAACATTATTGTTTTGAACAAAGGAGGCATATCCCTGCTTTTTGGAGGCAATCATACCATTTCAAATAACACAATATCGTCAAGTTATTATGGCATTAACATAATTTACTCTGAGAATAACAGGATCTTCCACAATTACTTCTTGAACAACACGCAACATGTCTACATTACTGGCTCAATCAACAATTGGGATGATGGCTATCCTTCTGCTGGGAACTACTGGGGCAACTATACTGATGTAGATTTGAAAAATGGTCCATACCAGAACATTACTGGAAGTGATGGCATATGGGATCACCCCTACGTTATTGATGACAACAACAAAGACAATTATCCCATAGTTCCAGAGTTCCCGTCATTCTTAGTTCTGCCACTATTCATGATAGCAACACTACTAGCAGTCATAGTCTACAAAAAGAAACATCCTGAATCTTTCGGAAGATAAAAAAAGGTTGTTCGCGGGAGATATCTTGCTTCTGTTTTTAGAATTTGAAGGGGCTATTCTGTTTTTGCGATTATCAAAAATACTCCTAAGGCTAAAAGAAAAATGCTTAGAACTCCAAAAAATCCTGTAAAACTGCCTAATTCTTGAGTGCTTGTGAATGTGTAATACGTAGCCAAAGCGCCAATAATAATGATTATGAAACCGAAAAATTTTTCAGCCAACGTTATTCCGAAACCGCCACCTTCTTCACTCATATCCTAGCCCTTCACTTTCCAATATGCTTTACACCATAGAACATGAACAGTTATTTTAAATTTCCCCCGCTTCACTTTGTCTCTTCAAGCTTCGCTGGCAAATACTCATCAACAATATACGTTAAACCATACCTGCTGAAAGCCTCTTGCTCCGCCTTCTTCTTAATCTTCATAAACGTCTTAATTTCCCTCTGCCACAACGGGTTCTTATAGCGCGGGTCTCTCTGCAACTCGCTAAGCCTCTTCATGTCCACCTCATCCAACGGATCCGTCGGCAATTTGTAATTGACAATGTCCGTTGCCCACACACCACTCCATTTCGCATCAGGAGTATTCAACTCTCTCAAATGTGCAGCATTTGCAGAACCAGAAATTATCACCATTGCAATGTGCATTCCCCAAGGGTCACCATCCGTGAAAACATAAACTGGAAGATTCAGCTCTCCATTCAGTCTCCTAACAAAGTGCCTCGTAGCCCTAGGCGCTTGCCCAGCCGTCAAAACAAGTATGGCATTAAACTTCTTATGCACATTCTCTTCTATAAAACGTGTGAATAGTCCGCCTTTCTCTATAGCTATGACCTTGTCTGCTGTCGTTTTCGCAAATTCAGAAGAAGTCAAAGCTGGTCCAATCAAGACACCGTCGGGATGAGAAGTCAAATTCAATGTTTTTCCTTCATAACCTGGCACCGTATATTCTATGGTTAAGTCGCCAAAAACTGCTGAACGCTCTTCTGGAAAAATGTTGAAATCTTCCCGTGAAAAACCCAAAAGTGTTTCTAAATCCGTTACAATGTTATTTGATTCCTGCTGGTCTTTAAACGTCATTTCATACGCTTGAGCAGAATAGTAAACGTCTCTTAAGGTTGATGTTTTCCTTTGCGAAGTGAGCTCATGAGAAAATTCCGCAGCCCAAGTAAGCTGTGTGAAAGGCTTCACGTGGCGGATGTTGCGGGCGCTTCGACGAACCTTCCTATCGCCCAAAATGAACTGTCTAAGTTGCGGATCGTAATTGATGTTTTCTATTGATCTGCTGGGCATCTCTACTGATGGGAAATATCCACTATCAAGTTGATCGTAAATTTTCACTCCAAGGTTTTCCAAACCTGATAAAACTTCCTTCTTTCTTTCAATAATGCTACTTTTATGTTTCTTCTGCTCCAAAC
>CAZHWZ010000074.1:0-4942 GCA_964535965.1 uncultured Candidatus Bathyarchaeia archaeon
TCTGACATTTTGCTGTCTACTTCTTTGTTTGGCACATCCCTTAAAACGAAGATTAGGTCGAATCTTGAAAGTATTGTAACTGGCAATGAAATGTTTTCGGCGACTGTGCGATGCGGTTCATATCTTCCCAATGCTGGGTTGGCAGCTGCGAGTATGGCGGTTCTTGCATTAAGTGTTGCAACAATGCCTCCTTTTGCAACTGAAACTGTATGCTGCTCCATAGCCTCATGAATGGCAACCCTATCCTCCGGACGCATTTTATCCATTTCGTCAATGCATGCGATTCCCTTATCGGCTAACACTAGGGCTCCAGCCTCGAGACTCATTCCACCGCCCCTTTCACGGATAACAGCGGCAGTTAATCCGGCAGCTGTTGTGCCACGTCCAGAAGTGTATAATCCACGAGGAGCAACCCTCGCCACGTACTGTAGGAGCTGAGATTTTGCCGTTCCAGGGTCTCCTATTAAAAGAGCATTTAATTCTCCCCTTATCGTTATGTCTGGAAGGGTCTTAGGCACACCACCGAATAGAAGATACATTATTGCCTCTTTCACATGGTCATATCCATAAATTGAAGGCGCTATTGAGTTTATTATTTTCCTGTGTATCCATGGGTCCTTTGCAAGTTCAAGGATTTTCTCCTCTTCTTCTGGTGATGGAAGTGGTGCTTCTGGCTCCTTACCTAAAACTTCTATTGAGTTTGCGTCTAAGTGTAAAGTGAATGTGCGTAGTTTTCCAACTCTTGGAAGCGTAGGCGCTGCTGCACGGACCATCCCAACTGTTGAAACGTGATCGCCTGGTCTTGCGACATCAACTAATTCGCTTCCAACAAGCTTAACATGTAATGTTCGAGGCAACTGTCCAGGTGGAAGGTCTTCTGGTCTTTCTTGGATGCGAAGGTCTTGAGAGTCTATGAATATTGATTCTTCTTGTACAAAGTCAAATAGTCCTTTTGAACCACAGGAAGCGTTTTGGCATTGGAACGGTGCTCTTAAGAACGGTCCGCTTTGATTTATCCGTGTTATCTCTCCGCATCTTCTGCATTTGAATGAGGCTTGCATGACCATGGGGCGGACTGGTGTTGAACGGACAACTATGCCTTCAATCATGACAAGCCTTCCAATATGGTCTGAGCCGAGTTTCCGCAACTGTGTAATTTCTAAAAGTTGCACTATTCCTACAGTTACTGTTTCCAATTTTTCAGCATATTCTGGGTCTTCTATCTGCAGTTGTGCATAAGCCGCATTGTTGGCATGTTTCAAATACTCATCCGGTTTTTCTAAGAGTTCCTCGGCGAGCCTCTGATCAAAAGCTAAGAGGTCTTGAAAATCGACTGTTAGTGATGTTTTACCCGTCACTGCCATTTGTGAAATTCTTTGGCGATATTTTTCCGTTTTGAAAAATTCAAGAAAGTGCTCTTGCGGATCTATGACCTCTAATTCTTCCGTCATTCTTCTGCCTCCCCATATTCCAATATTTGTGTTTGCCATTCATGGATAAGCTTATAGAGCTGTTCATAGAGAAACCTTTCCTCTTTCGTGAAATTTTTTAGTATTTGTTCTGTCTGGGCTGGAGCCGAGGCTAGTGATACAATTTTCTTTAGTCTTGAAATCACGACATCGCGTGTTAAATGCTTAACCTTTTCGTATTCCCGTATTTTCTCTGGGTTTTTGGCAACCTCTTCCTTTAGCTCTGCTAAGTATCTTCTAAGTTTCGGGTAGAAGTTCTCTGGGAGTTTGGATATTTGTCCAGCCGTTTGGGCGCGCTCTACCCATTGGATTTTGTAAAGTTTAGCCGTATCAAGACGTTCTTCACGAAAGCGTGCAATCCCAGACTTTTCAAGCTCTTGAGCTACCCAGTATGAGACTTCATATTCGTTTCCTTCTTCAAAGGGTCCCACATTTAATCCGGCAAGCTTAATTTCAGGGCATTTCCTATTTGCAATAATCTTTACGGGCGAATTTTCAAAACTGAAATCCAATTTTCCGATTTTCGTTGATATTGTTTTTGGCATCCTTACCCCCTTTCTCGACCATAGAGCTACTATTATAGAGCAGATATAAGAAGAGCAGTTTAAAAACTTAGATTAAGATTTTAAGAAAATTCCAAAATGTAATGGAATATTTGCTGTTTAACAAAAGTTAAGTTTGTGGAAAGTGTTTTTCGCTTTGCTATGGCCATAAGCCTAGTGTCTTTATTGCTTCGCTTACTCTTCCGACGCCAAGCATCAACGCTGCTGTCCGCATGTTGCTTTCTTCTTGTTTCGTTACCTTGTAAACGTCATTAAAAGCCTTAACCATCATATTTTCAAGTTTCCGGTTTACCTCTTCCAATGTCCAGTGTTCCCGCGTCAGATTTTGAACCCATTCAAAATAGCTTGCTGTCACTCCTCCCGAGTTAGCTAATATATCTGGAACGTGAAATATTCCTTTTTCATAAAGCACTTTATCTGCTTCGGGTGTTGTTGGTCCGTTGGCGCCTTCCGCCACAATTCTTGCCCTCACATTTGCCGCGTTGGCCTTTGTTATCTCATTTTCCAACGCTGCTGGTATTAGTATGTCGCACTTTGTTTCGAGCAATTCCTCATTTGTTATGTTTTTGCATCCTTCATAATTAACTACGGAACCTGTTCTTGATTTATGTTCGTATATCTTGTAAGGGTTTAAGCCCTTTGCACAGTATATTCCACCTACTGAATCGCTTACTGCCACAATTTTGCATCCCATGTCATGTGCTATTTTAGCGGCGTTCCAACCAACATTGCCGTAACCTTGAACAGCAACTGTGGCTCCCTTAAGCTTTAAGCCTAGATGTTTGGCTGCCTCCCTTACACAAACTACAACCCCGAGCGAAGTGGCTTCTGCCCTTCCTTCAGAACCGCCTACACTGAGAGGTTTTCCGGTGACGCACTCTGGGATGCTGTAACCCTTGAATTGACTGTAAGTATCCATTATCCATGCCATTGTTTGGGCGTCTGTGTAAACATCCGGTGCTGGCACATCGCGATATGGCCCAATAACATCTAGAATTAGGCTTGTGTATCGCCTTGTCAGTCTCTCTAACTCGTCCTTTGTCATTTCCTTTGGGTTGCAGCATATTCCGCCCTTTGCGCCGCCGTAGGGGATGTCCACAACCGCACATTTCCACGTCATCCACATTGCCAATGCTGTGACCTCATCCAGTGTTACGCTCGGGTGGTAGCGTATGCCACCCTTGAAGGGTCCTCTTGCATCGTTATGCTGTACACGGCAGCCAATAAAAGTACCCATTTCACCATTATCCATTCTTATTGTGACGGAAACAATAAGTGACCGTTTTGGATGTTTTAGCATTTCATGCATTCCAGGTTCAAGGTTCAGTTTTTCAGCAGCTATCCTTAACTGTTCTAAGGCAACGGTTAACGCTGTCTGCTCTTCTTCCATAAAATGGCTCCTCCTCGCTAATCTGTCTGCTTGCTAGTCTTTTAAATTTAAGTCTGATTTGAATTTTAGAAAAAGGAGGAAGAAGATGCTAGTCTAGAATTCTTTCAATTGAGTCTTTTTCTATTTCGTGTGGCATTGGTATGCCCGTAACTTTGGCGGCTGTCTCGGATAGACTCATCAGGTCGTTTCTGTCTATGAGTTCCAGCTTCCATTTTCTGGCACCAGCTAGAAGTTGTTTTAATCCTACGCCTATGCGATCCGTTAGGTACGTGTAAAGTGCTATGGCTTCCCATGGTATTTCTTTAAAGCGTTCGCTGTACTGTGCTCGCAGTTCTGGGGCGGCGATAAAGAACTTTTCAGGTGTTGCACCGAATCTGTCCGCAAAAGCTTTTGGCAGTTTGCCTTCTTCGGCTAGCTGTTTGAAATAATTTGCCTTCATAACTGCTGTTAGAGGTGAGCGTCCCATCAAAACTGCTTTTACGAATGATCCATCCCCAAAGTTACTCATTGCCATAGCCTTAAAAATTTGGGTCTCATTTATGAAACCCCCAGCCATAATTAAGTCTGGCACATACCGCCCTTTCTTCTTCAGTATTTGCGCGCATTTGAGGACTATGGCTTCTAGGTAGACTGTTGGGATGCTCATTTCATCCATCATCGGAACAGGGCTCATGCCTGTTCCGCCACCAGCTCCGTCGAAGTATACAGCGTCGATTTTTGCTTCTGAGGCTATCTTCATGGTGTATGCCACAGCTGAGGGTCTATAAGCGCCCGTTTTTAGTGTTACGTGTTTTGCGCCTTGTTCCCTCAGCCATTCTATATCTTCTACGAAGTTCTTTTCTTTGGGTATGCCCACTCTGCTGTGTCTTTCGAAGGACTTAAAAACTCCTTCCTTGAATGCTCGTTGCACTGTTGGGTCTTCCGGGTCTGGAATCACTATGTAGCCTCTTTTCTTTAGCATTATGGCTCTATCTAGGTCTCTTACGCGAACTTCGCCTCCTATGGCTTTTGCGCCTTGTCCCCATTTTCTTTCGATAATGTTTACTTCCAGTTTTGAGATGGCGTATATGTCAACGCCTAGCCTTTGGTCTTCAACGTTTGTTTGCACAGCTATGTCCCCGTATTTTCCATCCCAGAACTTTCGGAACAGGTCGACTCTTCGCTTCAACTCTTTCGAAGAGGTTACTTTGCCTTTTGTAAACTGTGCTTCAGGATCCATACCGCAAACGTTTTCACCGACAACTATTGTTGCACCAGAGAGAGCGGTGCCTATTGCTAAGCCTTCCCAGTTTAGCCTTGCAACATCAGTTGAGCCAAATGCACCGGCTAAGACTGGAACTTTTAGCGGTATGCCTCCAACTTTCGTTTCAGTGCTCGCGTTTGGGAAGAGTGCAACGTCTGAGTTTTCTTCAATTCCGAATACCTCAAATAGGCTGGCTTGAATGTTGAAGTGGGACCAGTCTAATCCGAAGTCTTTGAGGGCTCCTGCCGTGCTATATCCGAACTGAACTGGTTCTGGA
>CAZHWZ010000075.1:0-4858 GCA_964535965.1 uncultured Candidatus Bathyarchaeia archaeon
GCTGGCCTGCGGAGCCGTAGTCCTATGGTTTCGGCGCTGAAAGCCGGAGATCGAGGGTTCAAATCCCTCCGGGCCCGCCAATTTTCCACTTGTTCTGTAAAAGCAACTTGATTGTGGCTGATTTGTTGGTTTAGGGTTTGTAATAGGCTGATTAGTTGTTGGGTAACTGGCTGTGGGACGATCCCAAGACGGTCCTCTATACATTGTTGGGACAGCCCTAATATCAGTTCTTTAGATAATCGTTTAGATTCATATAGGGAATCCCAACACAGAAAAAAGTTTACCTGTTTAGGAAAAAAGAGAGGAAATGAGGCTTTAAATCCATTTGATTATCATTTAAATAACACTTTGACCGTGTCAGCACCTTCAAATGGTGTTCCCGTAACCATCCCTGTTATCTTCATGTTGACTTCAAAGCTTTTTCCAGTATCTTGACTATAATCTGCTAAGCGAAGCCAGTCTATTACAGTTGAACGGTCAAACTTTACCATTAAATCGGCGATGCCGTCGCAATCGTAGTCTCCAATTTGTGTGGGAGACTCTAAATCTATTCCAATGGTACCATTTAGTAAGATCGTGTTAACGACAATATCACCGACATCGAAGCTTACAGGGAGCTCAATGTAACAAGTAATCCATTCGCCGTTGCTCTTCAAGTTCAAAGTATTAGGGTCAATGTCAACTATCGCTCGTATTGTCAACTGGAGCCTGTACACGCCGTTAAAGACGTGTGGTTGCCCCCAGTTGGCAACCGAGTAATAGACGCAATTTGATTCAACAATGAGCTGTCCTGTACCAGGGTATCCAGTTGCCAATGTTTCTATCGTTCCACCATTTTTTGGAACCCTTTTAATATTTCCTGCGCCACTTTCTGAAAAATAGGCAAAGTTCGAGTCTGTGTCAAGTCCCCAAAGATTGTTTTGCGCATCCGCCAATATCTGAACCAATCCCCCAGCTTTAGGAACCCTACCAACCCTGCTGGCACCCTGTTGATATGGTGTATACTCCGCAAAGTACACGTACTCATCGTCGACTGCAAGCCAGTCTACATGCGTGCCTAATCCGCTTGCTAACGTTACGAGATTAGCTCCGTCCTTGTTTACCCTATTTATTCTACTTGCAGTGATCCTATTACTGACGAAGTAGACATATTCTGAATCTGCCACGAGACCACCAGTTTCCGAAATCCCAGTTGCAAGTGTCATGATAGGACCTCCCGCTTTGGGAACTTTTTTTACCGAGCCCGGGCTGGACGGCCTTTGTCCCTCTGCAAAGTATATGTGGTCTGTGTCTTGAGCGATGAAAAAAATCCAAATCAGTCCACTGGCCAGTATTGTGGGGTTTTCGCCATTCTTTTGTATCCTTATGACCTTGCCATCGTAGCCTGAATATTCATCTGCGTAGTATACATATTCTGAATCACATGTGATCTCTGTCACCCTTTGTATACCGGTTGCAAGCGTTGCCACAGGTCCTCCAGTCTTTGCAACTTTACGAATACGACCATCGGCAAGCTCCGTAAAATATAAATATTCAGAATCAATCGCAAAGGTCCATATCTCATTTCCACTTGCCAGTTTCTCAGGTTGTGATTTCACAGGCTGGACATCAATTACCAACAGTAACATACTTCCTGAAAGCATGGCCAGCATTATCCAAGAAAACAATTTCTTCATTTTTCTCTTCTTCATTTGGACAATCCACTAATTGCCTCGAAGTTGTATTTCTCTTTTATGTAATCGGTAATAGAAGAAAGTTCTACTATCTTCTCATGTAAAGGAAGAAAGAAAAAGCTTTAGGCTGTTGTTAATTCAGCCTTTTGCCTAAGCTGCGTAACGTGATCTGCGTATCTTCCGTACTTCTGGTCTGCTTGTCTCGCCAAAGCCATGTAATGTTTGGCGCCTATCCTCGTTGGAAACCTACCCTCAATGAAATCCGCCACGCTCTCTGGAATGTCCAGCTCAATCATCTTGTCAAAAGCGAGTTTGGGCGTGTAGGGGCATAAGGGTTGCGGCAAAACAATCTTATCGAGGGGCTTTTAGCTTTACTCCCACTGCTTTTTGATCCACTCTTCCACTCCTATCTCTTTCATTTCTTGAAGTCGCTTCATTTTATTGGCTGTAAAAACATTAGCGTGCTCGCTTTTTTCACTCCAATTTCTTTCGCACGGAAACTCTTGACACTCGAAACAGAAGTCAATTCCCTTTGCAATACAGCACTTACGAACAGGGCACCCGCCCCAGCCACTACCACCCTTGCAGTTAAAGGCACACGCACTCTTTGAGAGAATTTCAAGTCCCTTGATTGTTTCCTTTGAGCAGCCACCTTTATAGTCGATCCAACCCGCAACCTCAAAATGGCTTTTAACTAGATCCAATAATTGTGCAGCGGGCTTTCTCAAGGCATCATTGTACCAATAACAAGTTCGGCAGTAGCTACCACAGTACCCAACTTCACTTCTCTTTGCCTCTTTCGCCTTCTCATCTTCCATCTGTCTTCACCGCCACAACACCTTATTTTTTGAGCTGCACCAAAATGAAAGCGTTCCCATCAGGATCTACGAACTTGGCTGTTCGAGCTCTCCAACTCTGATCTTTTGGTTCGGTTAAAAACCTAACACCCTTGCCCTTTAGCTCTCTGTAAGCGTCATCCACATCATCAACTTGTAGGTAGATGTCTGGCACGCCTTTCTTGACTCCTCTTTCTCCTCCAGGTTCTAAGCCTAACATTATCCCGCATAAGTCAAAAACGGCATAAGTGGGCCACTGAGTCTTTTTCTGAAGACCAAGAATGTTTTCGTAAAAGGATACAGACCCAAGGAAATCCGATACACGAAAGGTTATATTAACTGTCTTAATATTCAGGCATATCACCTCAAAAAACATAGTGAGTATTCGGATTTCTAACTTTCGCTAAGATTTAGGATTTCTCAAGCTAGTGCATTTATGTTGAAACGTCAAACGTGGGGAATTTAAACGGGATTTGAATCTACTCGGGCCCGCCATCTTATTTTGTCTCGCCAACCCTTTGGTCTTCGATAGTTTCATTGTGTTCCCTTTTTCTTTTGGTGCAATGTCGCTATTTGCTTTGAATGTTTTTCCTTATTTCGTCGAGAGTCTTTTTCGCTTCGGGTGCCCTAGCAAAAAATGTCTCCAGTTTTTCGCAAGCGTACTGGTCACAGTAGGCACAATTCTTGACATTTTTTGTCCGCGCACAAGGTCTTACTTCGCAGATCTTGAGACAAAACCCCGAAAGCCGATCATCCGGTGAAAAGCATCCGTCGCAGTTGATCTCCTTGGACTTAAATTCCAAGCCAAATTGTCTAGACCACGCCTCAGCGATTTTTCTCTTTGCAGCTTCGTCATTTTTCTTGGTTGCGATGAACGCGGGACATTTATTACAAACGAGTCCGCAATAGGCAATAATTCTATCCATTTGGTGTCTCCACTATTCTTACATTTTTTAAGGATAAAGTCTTGCTTGCAAATAGATATGCTTATCGAAGTTGTAGAGGACTGAAGTACGGCTTTAACGAGCTGTTGATTGGTCTGTAGACCTCTATTTCTTCTTATATGAGGGTTCAATTAGGTTGAGGATTCCAATCCTTTAAGCAGTGCGTCTATGTCTTTTCCTATGTTTTCGCCCGAGTAGCCGCCTTCCAAAGAAAAGAAGGTAGGCTTGTTTAATGCTGCTATTCTCTTTCCAATTTCTCTGTAACCTTTTTCCGTTAAACCGAGGGAAGCCAGGTCCCCAGCATGGGCGTCGAATCCAGCTGAAACCGCAACAGCCTCAAACTTGTGTGTGCCGACTTGGCTCAAAGCCTTGTCGAGAGTCTTTAAGTATGCTTCGTCTCCGCAGTCAGCATATAATGGAAAGTTTAGGCAATTCGCCTCCGAAGCGTAGCCTGTTCCTGGATAATGTGGATGGCGATGCAGAGAAACATACGTTACTTTTTCATCTCTTAGAAAGATTTCTTGTGTTCCATTCCCATGATGCCCATCGATGTCTAGAATCAAGGTTGGCTTGTCCAGATGTTTCACTGCTATTGCAATATTGTTTAGGTAGCAGAATCCTCTTGTATACGCGCCTAACGCTGCGCCGTATCTTCCAGCGTGGTGTCCCGGCGGTCGCATAATGGAAAGTCCGTTAACCTTAGCTGCTAATATGGCGCCTCCGGCCGCAAGCCTTGCATACTCGTAGATGTTTTCGTATGCTGGAGTGTCAGCATCCTCAGCCAGACCTTTTTTGAGGTTCCCAATGTAATCAGCGTCATGCACTTTCAGCAAATCTTCCTCAGAGGCAGGTTCAGGTGCTAGAAACTCGTACTCTCTCTCTTTCAGGATTTCGTATGCTCTTCTAACTCTTTCAGGTCCTTCAATATGCCAAGACCCATAGCCTAAGCACTTTTCTGAAAAGATTATTTTTGTCTTCATAATCGCTTACGTCCATACTTGGGTAATGGCGGCAATTTCAAATTAAAATACAACCTCGCCTCTTAAAGTTTTAGAGAACTCGAAAAATGGAGAACATATTAATGGCTTCAGAGAATCCCTTCGCCGTGTTCCGCATGGAATGCGAAACTGTTTTAGAAGCCACTCTCAAAAAGGTTTTTCCAGAAATTATAGTTGTAAATTTGGCATTGGAAAAGCCGCCAAATCCAGAGTTTGGCCAGTTAGCCTCTTCATTATGCTTTGAGCTTGCCAAGCAGTTTGGCGAGAAACCACTGGTTTTGGCTGAACGCTTAGTTAAAGCGATAGATAAGTCAAAGTTTTCCTTAATCGAGCACGTTGTTCCAGCTGGAGAAGGCTACATAAACTTTCATGCGGATTTTGCAAAGTTTTCAGCCTTAACCATTGAA
>CAZHWZ010000076.1:0-4573 GCA_964535965.1 uncultured Candidatus Bathyarchaeia archaeon
GTTGTTTTTGCAGTATGATTTCAGCGATTTTTGAGAAAAGTTTTGGTTTTGATGCGATGGCTGCTAGGGAGCAGTGACTCCAGCTAATGCCTTCACATTTCTTTACAACTAGTTCGTGAAGTTTGATGAGTTTTTCATCGTCTGGCAAGGTATTTCTAGAACCGTATAGCATAACGTCTTCTGCGTGAAGACAAGACCAGTTTATGCTTCCAATTTTTATGTTTACATCTATCTCTCGCAGTATTTTCTTGTATGGATACCACCTTAAAGGCCTTAAAGTCACACTGCAGAATTCGCAGCCCCGACAGCACCCGCGACCAATCTCTATCAAACCATTAATGGAAGGCGTAGCAATGTCTGGTATCTCCTCTAAACTCGGCGTCTCTTTAACTCTAACTTCATAATACCTGGGAAGGTCTTCACCGTTAAGAGCTGCCCTGAAAATTTTTCCAACAACCTTTTCAGCCTCTCCCTCAATTATGCAGTCTATCCCATATTCCTCAACAAACCTAGGCCTATAACGAAATTGCCAAACACCAGAACCGCCAACAATAATCCTTAACCCACGTTTTTTCGCCTCCCTAATCTCCGGGCTATTTAACAAAGCACGGAAGTACTGTGCCAGAAATGGCTCTTTCTTCAACACAGAGGCGAAAGTGCTTGAGGCCGGACCTAAGCCACATGGATCCATAACATGTATGCCCAAAACCCTTGCTTCATCAATGTATTTCCCAAGATGGTCTGAGCTAACTGTTAATACAGCGAAGCCTTCGCTTAAGAGCTGAGCTTCAATCTTTCTTAATCCGTAAGGAGCCGCTATTGGAATGCCATCCTTTGTCTTTATTGCGGGAAAGAAGAGAAAACTGTAAAGCCAGTCTGGAATGACATTTGGAGGAGCGCATGTCCCAAAACCTAAGAACTCGTTTTGGTGGTAATCACTCATCAGAGTTCGATCAGCAGTCAAGAGTATTTCGGTCATTTTGCCGTCCTTCAGCAGCGTCCTTACATTTTAATGATATAAAATTTCAGCACATTTAAATTTTGATACATTTAACTAAGAAGGGTTATCTTTGTTAATCAAGTCTAGGAGAATTTCTTAAAGGATTTTATCACTTAAACTTAAAAATGATATTAGCATATTTTGTTTTCCTTGTTTGCCTAGAAAAGTGTATATGGTAGATTTCCCAATTAGGTTGAAAGGCCCATGGAGAGTAAGGTTGTTGAAAAAAATCCTAGAGGTTAGGTGGCATGGTAGAGGCGGGCAAGGAGCTTGGACGGCCAGCGAGCTGCTTGCACGAGCAGCCATTTACGAGGGAAAATATGTTCAATCCTTTCCAGAATTCGGTCCCGAGAGAATGGGTGCACCAGTGACCGCTTTCACAAGAATAAGCACCGAGCCGATCAAAATACACTGTGCAGTTTATAACCCCTATGTGGTGGCTGTTTTAGATCCAACATTGCTGAAAACAGTTCCAGTTACTGAGGGATTGGATGAGGAAGGAACTGTCATAATTAACTCGAAGGATAACCCAGCAGACATTAGGAAAACGCTCAACACGAGCAAGGGAAAAGTTTGGGCTGTTCCAGCGACAGAAATTGCGCTAAAATTTTTGGGAATACCTATAACAAACACGGCTATGCTGGGGGCTGTTGCGCGTGCAACTGGAGTAGTTAGCTTAGCAAGTGTTGAAAAAGTTGTTATGGAACGTTTTAGGCGGGATGTTGCCGAGAAAAACTTCGCTGTTATAAAGGAAGCTTATAAGGAGGTAAAATCTGAGTGACATCTCAAGAAAAAAGTTGGAGAGAAATTTCGCCAGCTGGTGTATGCTGGAAACCCAGCACAGAGTTTTTGACTGGAGACTGGAAAACCTACAAGCCTATAAGAGACTTGGAGAAGTGCACTCGATGTTTATTGTGCGTGCTTTTCTGTCCTGATGGGGCAATACATTGGAAACCTGAGAAGGAAGACATAGAATTCGATTACAATTTCTGTAAGGGTTGCGGAATATGCGCCAACGAGTGTCCAACTAAGGCTATAGAGATGAAGCTGGAGTAGAGGTGTGTGCAGAAATGAAGAGTGTTAAAAAACAAGAGGTTTTAGCCCTAAACGGGGACGAAGCTGTTGCCTACGCTGTGAAACAGTCAGACGTTGACATAGTAGCAGCCTATCCTATAACTCCTCAAACCATAATCGTTGAAAAATTCAGTGAGTATGTGGCTGACGGTGAAGTTGAAACAGAGTTTGTTTGCACAGAGTCGGAACACAGCGCATTAACTGCGTGTCTCGCAGCAGCAGTCACGGGTGCAAGAGCCTTCACGGCTTCCGCTTCTGCAGGTTTAGCTTTGATGCATGAAATGCTCTTTGTAACTTCAGGATGCCGTGCACCAGTGGTTATGGCTATTGCCAACAGAGCCCTGTCAGCACCTTTAAACATTCATGGTGACCACTCCGACACCATGGTTGAGCGGGATAGTGGCTGGATACAAATCTACGTTGAGAATGCACAGGAAGCATATGATTCGATAATTCAAGCTTTTAGGATAGCTGAGAACCCCGAGGTTCTCTTGCCAGTTTTAGTTGGCTTAGATGGCTTCACCTTAAGCCACACGCTTGAAAACGTAAGCGTGCTTCCAGACGATGCTGTTAAAAAATTTGTTGGAATCCGCCAACTGCCCCAAGTGCTTACGCATGAAGGAAAAAATGTGCCTTTCAAGCTTGACTCAGAGAACCCCATGACTATGGGGCCTATAGCCTTGCCAAATTACTATTTCGAGTTTAAGCGGCAACAAGAAGAAGCCATGAGAAACGCACTTAAAATGATTCAGCAAGTGCATGATGAATATGCGGAAATAAGCGGCAGAAGCTATGGGGATGGGCTTATTGAAGCATACTATCTTGAAGATGCTGAAATAGCAATAGTTTGCTTAGGTTCAACCGCTGGAACAGTGAAAACCGTTGTAGATGATTTGAGGGCGGATGGCGTCAAAGCTGGACTGCTACGAGTTCGCACTTTTAGACCATTACCAGTTGAGGGAATAATCAAAGCGCTCAAAAGTGTGAAGGCCGTGGCTGTGATGGATAAAAGCATGAGTTTCGGAGGAAGCGGTGGGCCAGTCTTCCACGAAATCCGCCATGTGCTTTACGGTTCATCTGCGCATCCTTACATTGTAAACCATATTTACGGGCTTGGAGGAAGAGACACAAGCCCAAGCCAAATACGCGAAATCTATGAGGACCTGCGAAAGATATTGCAAACAAGGCGCATTAGAAATCCGATACAATATATTGGATTAAGGGAATAAGAGGAGGGAATGAAGTGCAATCCGAATGGAAATTCACCGCGAAAGACATCGCTGAGAAACCAGACCTTTTCTTGTCAGGACATAGGGCATGTGCTGGCTGCGGGCCAACAACGGTTTTAAGGCTTATTATGAAAGCCGTTAGAGGACCCACAATAGTGACGAATGCAACCGGATGCATGGAAGTTGTTTCATCAATTTATCCATACACTTCTTGGGCTACTCCGTGGCTACACACAGCCTTTGAAAATGCCGCTGCAAATGCCTCCGGAATAGAGGCAGCTATAAAAATACTGAAAAAGAAGGGGAGGATAAAGCAGGAGCAGATAGACGTAATTGCCCTTGCTGGAGATGGAGGCACATACGACATAGGCATACAAGCGCTTTCAGGAGCTGTCGAAAGAGGACACGATTTCCTCTTTGTGCTTTATGATAACGAAGCCTACATGAACACCGGTATCCAACGGAGCGGAGGAACACCTCTGGGAGCATCAACAACTACATCACCAGCAGGCACAGTCATACCTGGAAAGCTGGAACCTAAGAAGCCTATAGCAGATATTATGGTGGCTCATGACATGCCCTACGTTGCTACTGCAGCACCTTATTACTGGCGTGATCTAATCGCAAAAACGAGAAAGGGATTAGAAGTGAACGGTCCAGCGTTCTTACATGTGTTTGCACCCTGTCCCAGAGGGTGGAGAAGCGACCCAGCCAAGTCTATTGAGCTTTCGCGCTTAGCAGTGGAAACATGTATATTCCCGTTGTGGGAAGCTGTAAACGGCGAATACCAACTTTCAACGCCGAGCAAAGTCATGGCATTAAGTCCACAAAAGAAGAAGCCGGTAAAAGAGTACCTACAAGTACAAGGACGTTTTAGACATCTGTTCACCCCTAAATTCGAGAAACTGATTGGTGAAATCCAACGATTAACAGATGAAAGGTGGCAACGCTTGCTCAAAAAATGTGGAATGGCGTGACCAAAAGTTTCTATTTTTTATTTTAAAAAACACGCAATTCAAGGGTTGAGAATCGTTGCTCTTAGTCTAGTATCTATTTGAAGCCCAAGCCTGAGCACATAGCTAGCTCGTTTTATTTCATCGCTTAATGAAGATAAACTCATTGATTTTCACCCTGTTTCAAAAATAACCCTTCTTACAGTAAAACGTTTGTCAACACGGAAACACAAAAATAACTCAGCAGACAAAGTCAAATGGGGTTTGCGGGGTTGCCCTAGCCTGGTAGGGGGCAGGCCTGCTAAGCCTGTGGTCAG